>CAMLRA010000040.1 GCA_946482325.1 uncultured Chromatiaceae bacterium
GTCTGGCCAGCAAACTGACATAGTTTTTCATTTTGTGATCATCCAGATGCTGTCGCAGCGCCGCTTGGGCCTGATCTGCATCACATAACACCTGGTCCAGCAGCATTAGCCAGCGTGGCGGGTTCAACTGCAGCTGGTCCAAATCATCAAAATAATATAACTGACCACTGTGCCGGTAGTCGGGCAAAGGTGGCAGCTTAGGCACTATGTCGCGTTGATTGACATAACGACGATAAAACGGCAGCAGTTGTGCGGTGATGGCCTGACTTAACTGCGCATCACCGACTTTTGGCTGGCCAAAAGTCACCACACCGGCAAGTTTGCAGCCAGGTTTTTGGCTGAACTGCAGTGCCAGCAAAATCGCCAGCGCCCCGCCTAAACTATGGCCGGTGATCCACAGAGGCCGCTCCAGTCCGGCTTGCGGCTGTTGTTGTTGCAGATCGGCCAGAATAACATCGGCTTGTGCACTAAAGCCCTGATGGGCTTTGCTGTTGCTAGCCAAAGGCCAATTAACCAGTGGACACTGTGCGTCAGTGCGGATATCGGCCAGTTTGCCTTCAGTACCGCGGCAAATCAGCACATCATAATCCGCGCCGCGGGCGTACAGATACTGCGTATCATGTCCGACAGATCTGAGCTGTCCGCTGAGCAGAAACGTCTGCAATTCCAAATCCAGCTGGGGTCCATCCAGATACACCAAATCGGATAAACGGGCCAGCTGTAAATCCATCGCCGCCAGCGGGTTTAGTTTTTTGCTGGTCGCGACCACCGCTGGGCTGTTCGTTACAACTGCTGCGGGTGTTGGATGGCCAGTTTGTGTTTCAGCACTGACTTCACCGCTGGCTGAAGTACTTGGCCGGAATTTTTGTTTGACCGCCATCAGCTTCTGCAAAATATCAAACCAGAAAGGGGCGCCTAACGACAAGGCAAAACCGGTCAGCAAATAGCCAAACCAGATACCGGGTGCTTGCCAGGGCCAGGACCAACTATCCTGATGACCGAGCAATGGCGCGGTTTGCGTCAGCTGTTGTTTCAGGGCCAGCGTGTCCATACATTGTGTTTTATCTTCGCGGCACAGTTCGGTCGCGAGTTGTGGATTGGCTGCCAGATTTTCTGCCAGCAAGACAGCCTGCTGACGGGCGATAGGATCGGAAAATAATTTTTGATACAGGGCGATGGAATCGACATTCATGCCGATGGCGACGACAAGACCAATCAGCAGCTGCAGGATGCCCAGTTGGCGTTTAAACCAGCCAACAGCCCGGTCACAGCGATCATTAAACCAGTCCTGTACTAACAGCTGAAATTGCTGCGGGTCAGCGTGGGCTTGTTGCCAGAAATGCAGCAAACTACTGCGGGTGGCTGAAGCTGGCAGCTGTTCCAGCCGCTGTTGGATCTCCAGCGGTGATTGACTGAGTTGCGACAGCGGAGCGCCGAGCTGTTGTTCCAACAATACTTCGGTGGCGATATCCGCCGGAATATAAGAGGGCAGGCCAAAGCCAAGGCGTAACCAGAGTTTGCGCACGGCATTGCCAGGGGCATCATATTGCATGAGCTGGCGGATGCGTGGATGCAAATAAAAGGTTGTGGTGCGGCTTTTGCCAATCAGACCGATGAACACCTGGCGCAAATTCCGGCCGCGCATACCGGACGCCTGACTAATACCTTCACCAATAGCGGTCACTAATAAACTCAACGTCAGATAAATTCCGACCAGCCCGATAAAAGCATCGAGCATTTCCAGACCAGACATAACCCTTTCCCTGTGCAGCTGAACCGATGTTCGAGCTTAGCTGGAATTTGCCGGACTGCCCAGCTGGGTTTTACACAGAGGCAGACGCTGCTTGACAGCGTCTGTGACAGGCATGCAATGCCGGATCAACAGATCCGGCAGCGGAAATTACGGCCTTTAATACCGGCACTGATGAGCTTCAGCGCATGTTTGGCTTTGGCTGCCGGCACTGCGACATAAGAATGAAATTCAGTGACCTGAATTTTGCCAATCTGATTACCTTCGATTTGCTGGTCCACGGTCAAAGCACCGACGATGTCGCCAGCGCGTAATTTGTGTTTTTTACCACCGTCGATCCAAATCGCCGCCATCGCCGGGGCACGCGGCGGACGTTGGCGCAGCGACGCGTCCGGCAGCGGTAACAGGTGTTCGGCTTGTGGATACAAATCTGCCAGTAAGGCTCGTTTATAATCGTCCGCCGGAGCGACCAGACTCACCGCGAGGCCGGCAGCACCAGCGCGGCCGGTGCGTCCAATGCGGTGCACATGGGTTTCAGTGTCATGCGCCAGCTGCACATTCACCACTAAATCCAGCCCCTGAATATCCAGACCACGCGCGGCAACGTCGGTCGCGACCAGCACGTTGGCACTTTGGTTGCTGAAGCGGATCAGCGTCAGATCGCGGTCACGTTGTTCCAGGTCGCCATGCAGCGCTAAGGCGGCAAACCCTTGAACGGCCAGATATTGCCACAGTTCATGACATTCGCGTTTTTGATTACAGAACAACACGGCAGAGACCGGCTGGTGTTGTTTCAGTAACAACTCAACCGCGGAAAAACGCTGTTCCGGGCTCACGGCATGAAATTGTTGCTCGATGGCGGGTTTGTTGTCGGCAGTTTCTATCTGCACCCGCGCCGGTTGTTTCAGGTACCGGCTGGCCAGCTGTTCAATTTGTTTGGGGAAAGTAGCGCTGAATAACAACGTCTGGCGGCTCGCCGGTGTCTGCTGCACTATGGCATCTAAACTGGGCGCAAAGCCCATTTCCAGCATACGGTCAGCTTCGTCCAGCACCAGCAGGTTCAGGTCCTGTAGTTGTAACGAGCCTTTTTGCAGATGTTCTTCTATCCGGCCCGGCGTGCCGACAATAATATGTGCACCGTGTTCCAGGCTACCCAGTTGCGGCCCAAACGGCACACCACCGCATAAAGTCAGTACTTTAATATTGTGAATAGCGCGGCCGAGTTTGCGAATTTCGCCGGCGACCTGATCGGCCAGTTCACGGGTGGGGCATAACACCAGGCTTTGAATGCGAAACCGTTTGACGTCCAGTAACTGCAACATACCGAGGGCAAAAGCCGCTGTTTTACCTGAGCCGGTCTGCGCCTGCGCAATCAAATCCTGTCGAGCCAGGATCAACGGCAAACTGGCCTGCTGCACTGGCGTCAGGGAAGTGAAACCAAGGTCGTTGAGGTTCTGTTGCAGTTCAGGTTTCAGCTGGATATCGGTCGGATTCATCGGTCACTCGGCGCAGGGAAAAGAGCGGCGCAGTGTATAGATTTTCACCGCCGGGTCAATGTTTTTCGATGCTTCGATCTACTGGATTGCCCACTGTTACCTTAAGTCGCGCCAGCATCAGCTTTGCGCTGGTGATTTAGCTCGCCTTCAGGAAGCGAAATACAGCACTGTAATATAAATCAGGCTGATCTAACCAACCATAATGCGCACATTGCGGCAGCAGTACGAGCTCAGCCCTGGTGAAACTGCCGGCAATAGTTTGCGCAGTCTCTGTACTGATGATGTCATTTTCGCCCTGGAGTACCAGCACCGGCGCGCTAAACTGCTTGAACTGAGTTTTCAGGTCAAAATGGTTTTTCTCCAGATCGGCAAACATCAGCTGATTGATCGTCAGATTGACGACTTTTAGCCGCGCAGCAACCAGTGGTGCTTTGCTTTTGTCGACGACATAAGCGCGGGCCCGCAGCTGTGCTAAGGTGTCGCGGGTGCTGTCGGAATCGTCGCCACTGCGTTGACGCAACTGATACATCTGCATGCGGATTTGTTCCTGCAGACTCAGGTTGTTTAACAGGCGTTCGGCGATATGGTCGCGAAACTGCAAATCCAGCCCACCCGACGATGAAAAAATCAGTTTGCTGATATGTTGCGGATATTTCGCCGCATAAGCGGCACCAAGCATGCCGCCAAAGGAGTGACCCAGTACCACCCATTTCTCGATGTTCAGTTGTTGGCGAAGCTGTTCGATATCCTGCACCATCAGTGCGAGCCGGATGGTTTCGGCATTAATATTGGCGAGCCTGGAACGGCCGGTACCGCGCTGGTCGAACAAAATAGTCTGATAGCCTTGTGCCGCGATAGTTTTTGCCACAGCTTCAAAACCAGCACTATCCAGGCCGGGGCCGCCATTGATGATCAATACCGGAGAGCCATTGCCAAAAGTTTGGTAATAAATGTTGCCGGCATAGCCGGATTCCGTCTGCGCCACAGCACTGAAACTGAGCAGCAAAAATACGAAGCCACGTTGGATGTAACTTAGCAGAACAGAAAGCACAGATAGAACCTCAGCACGATCACCATTAAAACCGGCATTACGTTAGCAGGTTCACCACGTGCTGGCAGCGGTTTTGCGGGAATGGCTTTGTAACAGAACTTGTCTGTCTTTATGCCGCTTTGGCGGCAGGCAAAAAAAAGCCCCCGGAAACGGGGGCAAAGAGCGGGTGTCGAGTTGCTCAAGGGTCTTACTAACGGAACATGAACTGGAAAATGTCGAACGATAAAACTTAGTTACTCATCACTGTTCATAAAACCCAGCAGCTGCAGCAGGCTGGTGAACAGGTTAAAAATCGAAACAAACAAACTGACAGTGGCCATGATGTAGTTGGTCTCACCACCATGCACGATCTCGCTGGTCTGATACAGAATCATGCCGGACATCAGCAGGACAAACATTGCAGATACCGCCAGACTTAATGCTGCAATTTCAAAAAAGATGGCACCCAGACCGGCCAGGAAAGCGACCAGGATGCCAACGGTTAGGAAACTGCCCATAAAACTGAAATTGGTTTTCTTCACTAACGCATAGGCTGACAGCGCGAAAAAGATTGCTGCAGTACCGGCCATCGCCAGCATCACAATCTCACCACCGTTTGGCAGGGCCAGATACCGGTTGATGATCGGGCCCAGGGTGTAACCCATAAAGCCGGTCAGGCCAAAGACGCCAACCAGACCCATGGCGCTGTTACGGAATTTGGTCGTGAAAAATAACAAACCAAAATATCCAACCAGTGTGATCAGGATGCCTGGATGCGGCAGGTTCATACTGGCGCTGATACCAGCAGTGACGGCACTGAAAGCCAACGTCATCGCCAGTAATGTATAGGTGTTACGCAGAACTTTGTTGGCCTGTTCGACGCCGAGAGCGCCGCTGTAGGCCTGTTGATGATATGTCGTCATATGCACTCCGGTTTGAATTACGCTGTTGCCAGCCGGTTTAAACTGTCTGCATTAAAACAAAGATTGTGCTATTCGGTAAAATCGAATATACCTAATACTAAATCAGTTTATAACTTATATGGTGAGTGCATGACACCAGTCAATTTTAATCAGCTGTATTATTTTTATCTGGTGGCAAAAGAGGGCAGTATCGCCAGGGTCAGTGAGCAGCTGCATGTGACAGCCCAAACGATTAGTGGCCAGCTGGCTGCATTGGAGCATAGCACCGGCACGGCGTTGTTTGTGCGCAACGGCAAAAAATGGGGTCTGACGGAGCTCGGTCGGGTCACTTACCGTTATGCGGAAGACATTTTTCGTCTCGGTGATGAGCTGCGCGCCGTGTTAAAAGGCAACCACGGCGTGCAGTGGCAGACTTTTACTGTCGGTGTGACTGATGTGCTGCCGAAAGCCTTTATTTATGAGATGTTGAGACCGGTGTTTACCCTGCCGGAGCAGTTGCGGCTGATTTGTGTCGAGGGCGAACAAAGCCAGTTGCTGGCTGATCTGGCGTTAAACAAACTGGATTTAGTGCTGACCGATCAGCCGTTGTCGCCATCCAGTCCGTTAAAAGCTTACAGCCATCAAATCGTCGAATCCGGTACCAGTTTCTTTGCCAGTCCGCCATTAGCTGCCCGCCTGAAGCCAGTCAGTTTTCCGGCTTGTCTGCATCAACAGCCGTTGCTGCTGCAAAGTAAAAGGTCAATTATCCGCCAGCGCCTCGATGCCTGGTTTGCCCAATGCGCGGTCAGTGGTCAGATCGTGGCTGAATTTGACGATAGTGCTTTGATGAAGGCTTTTGGTCAGCAGGGGCTTGGTATCTTTTCCGCGCCGAGCCTGATTGAAGCGGCGATTTGCCGGCAATATGAAGTGGAAGTGATTGGCCGTACCGATCAGGTCAAAGAAGTGTTCTATGCCATTTCGCCGGAGCGTAAACTCACGCATCCGGCGGTATTACAGTTAGTGCAGGCGCTGGCGCAGGGTTAAATCACCCTGCTAATGGGCAAATCGGCCGAGTTGCTGCTGCGTTTCTGCCGTGGCTTTTAACAAGGTCTGCCCGGCCGTTTCAATCGATGACATTTGCTGATAAGCATCTGTAGTACCTTGTTCGATGGCGCTTAAATGCTGATGCGTTTGCTGGTAACTTTGTTCCAGATCGAGCACAGAGCCTGTGATCTGCTGCACGCCTTGTTTGGCCTGGTTCAGCTGTTGTTGTAGCAAGGAAAATTCGCTGGTGGTCAAACCGATACTTTGCTGAGCCTGTCCAGCCTGTTCGTTCAGCCGCTCCGATTCGGCGCGGGTATCGCGTACCAGTCGCTCCATATCATTGAGGAAGCCGGAAATTTGCCGGGTTGCTTCATTAACCTTCGCCGCCAGGGTGCGGACTTCGTCAGCAACGACGGCAAAACCGCGGCCGGCGTCGCCGGCCCTTGCCGCTTCAATTGCAGCATTAAGCGCCAGCAGGTTGGTCTGATCTGAGAAGTTCTCTACCATTTGCAGAATTTGTCGCACATTTTCTGAATTTTCCTGCAGCCCTTCGACTGTCGCGCCAAAGGTTTCCAGCAGTTTTACTATGCCGGACAACTGGGTTGAAATGGCCTGCATACCACTGCTTGCGTCTGCCGCTTTGGTGACTGTGGTCTGTGCAATTTGATTCATCTGGTCGCCGGTACTGACAATGGCAGCCAGTTGGTCCAGAACATGGTCACTTTCACTGCGGATTTTTTCGCTGCGCTGTTCAGTCGCCTGCAGGTGGCTGCGGGTGGTTTTGACCGCACTGCTGACTTGTTCGTTGATTTGATGGGTGTGTTGGGCTTGCTGGTGTAACTGAGTCAGTAACTCTGCAAGTTGGCTGACAAACTGGTTATATTCTTCAGACAAGGTCCGAAATTCGTCGTAGGTAAAGGCAGGCAGGCGATGATTTAAATCTGTACCATTCTGGTTTGCTTTTTGTAGCGCTTGCACCAGTGCCTGCACAGGCCGGACTATCAGATAAATCAGATAACCGATGGTAAATAAAAATGCCGCTGTTCCCAGTAATAATGTAGTCCACCACGCACTGCTGGCACCGCCGGCATCCGGATATGCAAAATACAATGCCAGCCAAAAAATAATGGTTAAAAAACCGATATTCCCGATGATTTTTTTGCTGAGGCTATCAAAAAAAGTGCGCTCAACCGTGGTATACAGACTTGAAAACCAACCCATACCGGACTCCCGCTAACTGATTGTGGCTATTGCAGAATCTACCATAGCAAAGATTCAGCGGTTTGCGGTAAATCAGCCTTCGCTACGATTGGTGATAAATTTGCGACAAAAAAAGGCTGCCCGGTGGCAGCCTTGTTCAGTTGACTCGTATTGAGTTGATAATGGCTCAGAGGCGTTCCAGCACAGCCTGAGTAAAATCTGTGGTGCCGTGTGTACCACCGAGGTCCCGGGTGGTGCGGTCACCGCTTGCGATGACATCAGTCACTGCAGCCAGAATGCGTTGTGCCTGGTCTTTCATGCCGAGGTATTCCAGCATTTGGATCGAGGCCAGGATCACTGAACTTGGGTTGGCCAGATTTTTACCGGCGATATCCGGCGCACTGCCATGCACGGCCTCGAAAATAGCGCAATCTTTGCCGATATTGGCGCCAGGAGCCATACCCAGACCACCGACCAGACCAGCGCAGAGGTCAGACAGAATGTCACCAAACAGGTTGGTGGTCACAATCACATCAAACTGTTGCGGGTTCATCACCAGCTGCATACAAGCGTTATCAACGATCATTTCGACTGTTTGAATATCCGGGTAACGGGCGGCAACTTCACGGGCCGTTTTCAGAAATAAACCTGAGGTTGATTTCAGAATATTGGCTTTGTGCACAATAGTGACTTTTTTGCGTTGCTCACGACGGGCCAGTTCAAAAGCAAATTCAACAATACGCTCGGAGCCTTCGCGGGTGACGATGCTCATCGCTTCCGCTAATTCGCCATCGTTTTTGACAACCTGACCAGCGCCTGAGTACATGCCTTCGGTGTTTTCGCGCACTGTGATGATATCGATATTCTCGTAACGCGCTTTGGTGCCTTTAAAGGAGATCACCGGGCGCACGTTGGAATACAGATTGAATTTCTTGCGTAAGGTCACGTTAATGGAGGTGAAACCTTCGCCGACCGGCGTCGTCAGTGGGCCTTTTAAGGTAATTTTGTTGCGGGCAATGGCGTCCAGCGTGGCTTGTGGCAACAACTCGCCGGTTTTCTCCAGCGCCGTCAGGCCGGCATCGACATATTCGTACTGAAAATCACATCCAACTTTGTCCAGAATCGCAATAGCTGCGTCGACAATACTTGGACCAATACCATCGCCTTTGATGACAGTAATAACTTGTGCGCTCATAGCTAACCTTCGTGGTGGATTTGGCTGAAATAAAATGCAGGAGTCTTGGGCTCTGCTAAGCCTCTGGTCTGAGGTCTGGACTCCGGCGGAACGACGCGACTATAGCATTTTTCGTCATTCGTTACCAGAATGGTGGTTGCTCTGCGCTATAACGCGCATTTATAGTGGATATAGCGATAAATGATGAAAGAAAACTACAATTTAGGTTGCAGTGGCCAATATGCAGTGCTGTGCTGTAATAGCATTTGCAACCATTCATTTAAAGAAATCGCAGGTAAATCAAGAGCATGTCGTGTATTTTTGTAGATTGTTTCGAGCTGCGCTGACATTGTTGCGCTGCCAAAGAAAAAAAGTTCTGTCAGGGTCCAGCCGAACTGAATGAAAAGCTGGGCGCTGTGCTGTTGACTGTAGTCGGCCTGGATACCCACAGGGCTGCGAAACTGTAAGACGGCGTCCTGCCAGAGCAGGCCAAATCCGTTGGCTGCCAGCAACTGGGCGATTTGCTGCAAGCAATCGGGTTGTTGCCACAGCAGTTTACGGCATTCAGTGGCCAGTGACTGTGCCGGCCGGGCGTCGCGTTGCAGCGGTTGATGTCTGAGCTCATCATGCTGTTGCAACTGCAGACTGACACAAGCAGCCAACAGGCGGGTCTGTTGTACAGAGATGTCCAGCCTTTTTGTATGTTGCGCCAGTAGTGCCAGCGCATGTTGCATGACTTGTTCGAGTTCTTTGAACCATTCCCGCCAGGGTTGTGCGCACAAGGCAGTTTGTTGGGCCAGCCATGATTGTCGCAGTAATAACGGCAATTGCTCAGTGCCAATGAGTGCCAGGGCGTGTCGGACATCGCTAATGACACTTTGCTGACGGCTTAGTTGAGACGCAGCCTCACACAATAACTGGCAAAATGCCTGGTGGCTTTGCAGAAAGCTGACCTGGCGACTGACCGGCCAGTCCGGATTGAGTTGCTGGATCAGCGCCAACGACATCGGTTCCGGATCTGCGGTTTCCAGCAGATCTTTGGCCTGACGGATCAGCAGAGTTAACCATGCCGGATCACGGCACACTTTAGGCGGTAACAGCTGCAGACCTGCGCCTTTCAGTTCGGACGGGGTAGCGCTGAGGCTTTTTAAATTCAGGTCAAACAAATAGCCTTTTAAGTCCGGTTCGGCTTCAGTGATAAACGCCACCACACCAATACTGTCACTGCAAAAACGCCCAAGTTGATGCAAGGCGGCTCCGCTGTGACTGAGCAGTGTCAGTAACTGTTGATTCAGTGGATTGGCTTGTCGCCATTGCTGACGAAACAGCGTTTCAAATCCGACTTTGCCAGCGCTGCCAGGGACGACCATAGGGGCGCTGAGCTGGTAAACCAGTACCAGCACTGCGGCCAGCGGGTTTTGTTGCCAGATTGGTGCCTGCTGGCGCAACCGGCAACAACTGGCAAAGAGTTGCAGCCAGATGGCAGGTAACTGCTGCTGGTAACGCCGCACAGTCAGCAGCCATGGATCTTCAAACAATGATGGTTGAGCGAAATCTTTGCTGAACATGTCTGGTGTCAGGCCGCTTAAAGCGGCAAGACTGGCGCTGAGCAACTGCTCCTGCAATGTCAGAGGCCAGCGACCATGTTGCGCCAGCGTCAGGATCAGCACAGCCTGTTTCATGGCTAAGTTTGCTACAGGCGTGTGAGCTGCTGAGGAGAGGGCTAACTGGGCTTGCAACAATGCCGGTTGCTGCTGATAGAGCTGACAGAATTTCGGCGCAATTTGTTCACACGCCAGTTGAAAGCGGCCGGCGCTGAGCAGCGCCGCTGCCTGCGGGTATAAACGTTGTAGGTACTGATACAGACTGTTCAGCTGCTCTACGGCTTGGCTCATATCGTTCAGGGCCTTGCCGGTTGTGCTTGCCGGAATTGCTGCACTGCGCTGTCGCCAACCGCAATCAGCCTGCGGTTCAGGTAGAGCAGGGCTGTACACTCCGTTTTGGTGGTGATGCCATCAGAAATATCGCGTTGTGTACGGTAGTAGGCCAGCTGATACAGATCTGAACCGGCCTGATATGCTTCAGTGATATCTGGCCCGCCGAGTTTTTGCCGAATCTGGTCCTGAGTCATCAGAGTATTCGGTTGCAAGGCATTGATAAACTTGCGGTTGTAAGCCTCTCGATCAGTCCATGCCATCGCATCGGGATCGTCCTGATAGACATTGAGTGCCAGCCAGGTGGCCAGCGGGTAAGCCGCAATCAATAGCGAAGCGAGTAATGCCCAGCGCAGATATTTTTTCATCGCAGCGCCACCGCGATAGCGCAACCAGCAATCAGGAGCAAACATTTTTCTGGGTTTTCAGCTGTCATGTGTAGACCTCCTATACAAAAAATCTGCCAAGTTGGCTGGATGCAGGTCAGTATTGCGGAAAAACAAAACCTGGCTGACATATCAGATCCGGCAACCGACAATATACTGTGTCAACACGGCTCCGGCGTCTGAACGCGCCGGAGCGGGAGCTTGAAACGATGGGTTTCGGTTTAGCGGCTAATTTGGTAGCAAGGAATATATTTACTGCCGGGCAGTTTCATCCGGCCCTGTGCAACAAATGCTTCCAGCAGGTTGTCCATCAGTTCCATCAGTCCTGGCTCACCGGACAAGATAAAAGGCCCGTGCTTATTAATAGCTCTGATGCCTTCATCTTTGACGTTACCGGCGACGATGCCGGAAAATGCCCGCCGTAGATTCGCTGCCAGTCGGGCTTTGTCCTGCTCAAGATGCAGATTCAGGCCCGCCATATTTTGGTGGGTTGGCGCAAACGGATGTTGGAAGTCATCATCAATTTGCAGTGTCCAGTTAAAATGATAGGCATCGCCGACAGACTTACGGTATTGGCGAACATTTTGGCAGCCTTGTTTCAGTTTCTGCGCAACCGCCACCGGATCGTCAATGATCACTTCGAATAAATCCAAAGCGGCTTTGCCCAGAGTTTTTTCGATAAAACTCTGTAATTCAGTGAAATAAGCCGCGCTCTGTTTCGGACCTGTCAGGATCACCGGTAAAACCTGCTGGCGGTTTTGTTCGTGAAGCATAATGCCAAGTAAATACAGCAGCTCTTCGGCGGTGCCTGCGCCCCCCGGGAAAATAATAATACCGTGGGCGGAGCGGATAAAAGCTTCCAGGCGTTTTTCAATGTCCGGCAGGATCACCAGTTCATTCACAATTGGGTTTGGTGGTTCAGCGGCAATAATACTGGGCTCGGTTAGTCCCAGATAACGGCCTGTACTGATGCGTTGTTTGGCGTGACCAATAGTGGCGCCTTTCATCGGGCCTTTCATCGCACCGGGACCACAGCCAGTGCAAATATCCAGCCCGCGCAGGCCCAGCTGATAACCAACCTCTTTGGTGTATTTGTATTCCGTTTCGTTGATGGAGTGACCACCCCAACATACGATCATATTCGGGGTCGCGCCTGGTGCTATGACCTGAGCATTTCGCAGAATATCAAACACGGTATGGGTGATGTGTTCGCTGTTACGCAGATCCAGCCGTTTTTCGTCGGCACCCAAGCGGGTGTGATAAAACAGGATGTCGCGCAGCACCGCAAACAAATGCTCGTGGATACCTTTAATCAATTCACCATCAACGAAGGCGCCGGCCGGCGGGTTAAACAATTCAATTTTGATACCGCGTTCTCTGGCAACTAAATTGACTGCGAAGTCCTTAAACTGATCATAGATCTCGGCAGAACTGTCGGTGTGACTGCCTACATTCAATACAGCGAGACAACAGTTGCGGAATAATTTAAAAGTTTCACTGTGTGCATGTTGCTTCAGCTGATCAACTTCCAGCTGTGACAACAAATCCATCGCACCTAACGGGTTTAACTGTACATGCATCTTGCTCTCCTTAGACGGCACGGGGACCTGCATGGCGGGCTCAGGGTTTCAGCACGACCTGATCACGACCCTGACGTTTGGCGTCGTATAGCGCTTCATCGGCACGGTCAAATGCCGCTCGCCCTTCATCAGCCGCTTTGAGTTGGGTGGCCCCGAATGATATTGAGATAACAACATTGGTATCTTTGAACTTAAACGGGATACGTTTAATTTTCTCCCGTAAAATATTCAGTGGGGTTTCCAGTTGCTCCAGTGGGGTCTCCGGAAACAATAAAATGAATTCTTCGCCACCATAGCGGGCAATAAAATCAGCTTCGCGCATGCTTTGCTTCAGCGCTTTTGCAATGACTTTCAGCGTCTTGTCGCCTGCGCTATGGCCATAGGTGTCATTAATCGTTTTAAAGTGATCGACGTCTGCCAGCACAATTGACAGCGGGGTGTTGTAACGCCGGCTGCGTTTGAGCTCCAGTTCGTAGCGCTCATCAAAGGCCGCGCGATTGGGTAACTCGGTTAATGCATCCTGCAGGCTACGGAACTTTTGTTCTGCCAGGCGTTTTTTGAACTGCCGCGCTTCATCTTCCAGCTCTTTTAAGCGGCTATCCATTTCTTTCACAGAGACCAGCAGGATTTCCCGTTCTTGTCGTTCCAGATTTTCTTTATCTTTTAAAGAGTTGCTTAGCGTATTTAACTTGTCCGTGACCAGTAACTGCAACTGCTCCAGCGAAGTGGCTGATTGTGTGTCATGGCTCAACATGCTGATTTGCTGCTCAATCTGTTGATTAAGCTGCGCCATCTTTTCGCGGATGTTATTGGTCGATTTCAGTGACGACACCAGCGAATTCTGCACGCTATTCAGTGCGTCGTTGAGTTTCAGCAGGAAATGCTGTGCCGACTGTCGCTCTTCATTAATGCTGGAAATGATTATTTCGATGGTTCGCAGGCAGGCTTCCAGTAGTTTTTCGATACTGAGGTCGCCAAGTAAGCTAATCCGGATTGCATTAATGGCGTTGGCATATGAGCCTTCAAACGCCAGCTCACTGAGCAGATTGGTAAGTTCGACCGAGATCTGCCGGCAAATGCCTTCGTAACGTGTACTGTCGCTGATCTCCTGTAAATCCAGGCTTTGTTTGGCATTTAATGCCAGCTGATACAGTTCGGTCAGAGCTGTCAGGTGCGGGATATAAGCATGGATAGTCGGTGCAGGTTCTTCGACCCGAGATAATAAATCCCGCAAATCACGTCTGAGCTGATTAGGCAAACCCCGCTGTTTTTGCAGCAGTTTTCCGGCTTCACTGATGGTGAGTTGTGCTTTGCGGACTTCTTGTTGTTGCCGGCTTTCCAGCGTTTTCAGGTGTTCTGTCGTCGCATCGAGTTGTGGCAGCAGTTTTTCCAGATCTGTGCCATTTCCGAGTTGTTGCCGCAAACGTGCGAGGCGGTTGTCCAGTTCAACATCGATGCCTTTGCACACCAGTGACAATCTGGCGACAAACTGCGTCAAGATAACAAATTGACTTTCGTAGGTGTCTTCCAGCTGCTTGCGGGCTTTCACTGCAGTGGCCAGTTGTTGTTTCAGAGATTGTTCGGAATCCACGACTCAGATGTTCCCGTCAGTATCGGCAAAGAAGGCTGGGCTAAGTATATCGCTTATGCGCAAAAAGCACAGTCAAAAATAAGCAGGTTCAGGGCTGGTTTGACCCTCGGTTTTTATCGCAGATTCAATATGTTGTTTATACCAGCCAGAGTGGCGTTATGTTTTGCCTTGAATATATTTCGAAACGAAACTTACAGTAGTAAAAATAAATAAAGCCGGGACTCTGCAGTCACCGGCTTTATTTATCTCGGCTGTTCTATGACAACACGAATTATTTTTTTGTCAGATAGTAGGGTAACCAGGTTTGCTCTTCAGCAGCGGTAAGCATGTTCATAACAACTTTCCTGTATCAGCATTAAGTCAAGCATTCGGTTGGGTTGATGTGTCTGGCACCAACGGATTTCATTTAATCATATTTCGATTCGAAAGTAAAAGTTATTTTGTACTATTACATATTGGGTTACATAAATTTGGCAGCGAAATTTGCCACCTTCGACGCAAAGGGCTGGTTTCACGCTGTTTTATTGCTTAGGCTGGACGAAAAAACGGAGTATCTATGCGCTATTTTGCTTTATTCGTACTGTTATGCCCTTTGTTCGCCGGTGCTGCTGTTGATTATCAGATCAGCATTACTGAACCCGATCAACATCTTGCCGATGTCACCATCCGGCTGCCCGTAACACAGGCAGGCCCTTTTGATCTGAAACTACCAGCCTGGCGCAGTGGCAAATATCAAATTCTTGATTTAGCTAATGGCGTGCGCCGTTTTGAGGCGCGTTTAGTGGATGGCGCTCAGCTGCAGGTTGAAAAAACTGAAAAAAGTACCTGGCAGCTACAGGTACCCACAGCCGGAACTGTCGAAGTGCGCTATCAGGTTTACGCCAACGAACTCAATCAACGCACCCGGCATATTGATGACACGCATGCGTACATCAATGCATCGGCTTATCTGATGTACCACGAAGCGCAGCGCAAAGAGCCGGTAACTATCAATTTGCAGGTGCCTGCAAACTGGCGTAGCACTTCAGGTATGACAAGGACTGGCGCACACAGTTTTAAAGCGGCGGATTATGATGTGTTAGCCGATTCGCCGATTGAAACCGGCATCCATCAGAGTTTCAGTTTTAAAGCCGATGGTCGTGACTATGAAGTAGTGTTCTGGGGGCAGGGCAATTTCGACACGGCGCAAACCGTCAAAGATCTGCAAAAAATTGTCATGCAGGCCAGCAGCATCTGGCAGGGTTATCCGTACCAGAATTACCTGTTTATCGTGCATGCTGCGACAGGCGCGCGCGGAGCCACTGAACATCTGAACTCGACGGTGATCCAACGTGATCGTTTCAGTTTCCGCAAACGTGAACATTACCTGGAGTTCCTGTCGACGGCGGCGCATGAGCTGGTCCACACCTGGAATGTGAAAGCCTACCGGCCGGCAGAGTTAGTGCCGTACGACTATCTGCAGCCGAACTACAGCAAATTGCTGTGGATCTCCGAAGGCTCCACCAGCTATTTCCAGAATCAGTTGTTGTTGCGTGCCGGCCTGATGACGCCTGAAGAGTTTTATACCGACCTCGCCAAGCGGTTAAAGCGCTTTGCCCGCACACCAGGACGTGAAATTCAATCTGTGGCGCAAAGCAGTTTTGATAACTGGATTAGTCTGGGTGGTGATCATGCCGATAATTTTAGTGTCAACATCTACAGCGAAGGCTATCTGGTTAGCTGGATGCTGGACAATTTCCTGTTAAGCAACAGCGGGTTAAAGGCCAATTACCGCACTTTACACAATGAGTTGTACCAGCGTTTTGGTAAAACGACTGCTTTTACCGCTGCTGATGTGCAGCAGATTGCGCTGGATTTAACCGGAAAACCGCTGCAAGAGTTCTGGGCCGCGCAGGTAGAAAGCCCGCTGGAACTTGACGCGGAAGCACTGCTGAATGCCGCAGGTCTGCAGCTGGTCAAACCTAAAGCTAGCGAGCCGTTCACTGGCCTGACCGTGCAGGCGCAGAAAGATCTGGCTGAAGTCATGAAGGTGGAACGCGGCTCACCGGCCTGGCAGGCTGATTTGTCAGTCGGCGATCAGATCATTGCAGTCAACGGTTTACAGCTGCAAACAGAACTGGCGGAACGGTTAAAAGATTTCCCGGCAGGCAACGCGGTGACGCTGACTTTGTTTCGCGATGGCCGGTTGCTGGAACGCCAGTTGACGCCGCAGACTCAGCCGGCAGGTAACTGGCAAATCATGCCGGTGGCCAAACCGAGTCGCCAGCAAAAGGCGTATTATCAGGCGTGGCTCGGCATGGATTTACCCACGGCGAAATAGTCGCAAGGACAACTGAAAAAGCCCGCGCTGCGGGCTTTTTGCGTTAAAGCGTTCCGATTGTTATTGCCGGGTCAGGCGAATATTCGGCGGTGTGTAGGAGACGCTGCTGCGTAGTGGATTAATATCGAGGCCACCGCGGCGTGTATAACAGGCATAAACCGCCAGAAATTCAGGCGCGGCCAGACGCCAGATATCGGTATAAATGCGCTCAACACATTGTTCATGAAATTCATTATGCTGGCGGAAACTAATCAGGTATCTGAGCAAACTTTCATGACAAAGTGCCGGGCCTTTGTAGTGGATAAACACACTGGCCCAGTCCGGTTGTGAGGTGATCAGACAATTTGATTTCAACAGATGTGAATGTAATTTTTCTTCCACACTACTGCCGGACTCGGCCAGCCGCAACAATGCACCGTCATATTGATAGTGGTCGATTTCGATATCCAGCTCGTCGAGACAACGTCCCGGGATCCAGGTCGGCTGAAACGCCACCAATTCGTTGACATGGTGAATGGTCACTACCACAGGCTTACCGGCGCAGGCGGATAAATCCTGCTGCATGGTCTGATAGACCTGGCTGATATCCCGAAAGCGGGTTTGGTTAAAACTGTTTAAGTACAGTTTAAAAGATTTAGACTCAATCAAATTTGCAGAGTCATAAGGTACAGTCACCGTCAGCAAAGCCACCATGGGTTTGCCTTTGCTGTTGAGCCAGGACAATTCATAACCGTGCCAGATATCGTGGCCGACAAAGGGCAGTGCAGTATCGGCTGGCAGGCCTATCGCATCCCGCGCCAGCTGGCGTGGTACCGGCTGTAACAAGCCGGCATCATATTGATCGGCATAAGCCGTCACTTTGCCAAGGCTCAGATGGGCCAGGGCCGCTTCAGTTTGTTTTGTCATGACAGTCCCGAAAAGCATAAAATAAAGAGAGGGCAACTCTGCCCAGTTTACCACAGGAAGCGTATACCGATGTCCGAGTTACAGCAGCAGTTACTGCAATTGGCACAACAATCCCAGACTCTGGCGCGGCAACGCGGCGAACAATGGCGAGCATGGGCCGATCCGGCTGAAGCATCACCGGCTCAGTTTGGTGATGTCCATGAAGAACAAGTCGCCTGGTGGCCGGTTGTGCAAACGCAGCCGCTTGATTTTTCTGGCATTGAACAAGGTCTGGATATGCCGCTGCATCCTTCCGTCAAAGAGTTTTACGCCACTTTGTGGGGAGCAGATCTGCCGGTCGCGCACCCGCGTGGCCCTGCCAGTCTGTTGTTACTGTGGCACCCGGGCGATTTTGTCCGCCTGCAACAAAATTTAATTGCGCATGTGTTGATGAAGCGTCGGCTGAAGCAACGGGAAACCTTATTTATTGCGGTAACGGACGAAGAAGATACGATGTTATCCGTACTCAACAGCAGTGGTGAAGTTTTTTTGGAGCATACCGGCCAGGAAGTTAAACAGCTGTTGGCGCCTGATTTACTGAGTTTTATGCGCCAACTGCAGCCGGTTTGAAGCGGTAATTAGCCCTGACACTGCCAGGCGATGTTGCTGACCAGCAAACAGCGGTCACAGCGAAAATCAAAGTGGTGATGCCAGGGCGCTGGCAGCAACCAGTCGCCGTCACACCCCGGGCAGCGGCGCTGAGTCTCTATAGCGCAGTCTGCACTGGTGCCGCGATACAACGCGTAATACACCGGTTTACCAATCAGATCTGTTAAAGCGCGTGCAAAAGTACGTCCCTGCCGGTTGAGCTGGCTGCCAAAGGTTTGCAATGCCCGTTCAGCCGGTTTGAGTAACACACTGTTTTGCTGCATCTGCACTTCATCCAGTGCCTGATATTGCAGTTGCCAGCGGATTAAATCTTCAAAGCCCGCCTTGGTGCCAAAACGATACAAGGGCACGGGCGCAAAGTGCTCGGCGCAGTAAAGCACCGAGTTCATTTGCGCAAACCGGCAGTACAAGATGTATTGATCGGCATGCGGGCACGGATCGGTGTGATTCGACATCAGATCGATGCCGGCGACCTCCGCTTTGGGATATGCCAGTCCTGCCTGTTGCAAGGCATGTAGGGCCTGCCGGCCATTGTCGCTGTGATTTTGCATCTCCAGCGCATCAGCAGCCGGTAGCAGAACCCGGCTGACGAAATGATCTTGCTGCAACACAGTTGGAAATTCCCGGCCAAGGATCTGCCCCTGAAAAATCAGTGCTTCCAGATAACGACGGATGGCCGCTTCCGCAGCGTCGTAGCTGGTATCACCGATGACCCTGAACGATAAATCCGCGGCAAACATCAGGGTTTGCTCTGTAACAGCTGTAGGATTAAATCCAGCTTCCGTTCAAGCCTGGCGATATCGGCTTGCAAATCTGGTGCTGTGGCGGTCACAGCCTGTTCTGCCGCGGGGGACTGTGGTTCCGGCTGTTGTTGGATTGGGCTACCTTGCGCTCGCCAACTCTGGTAGGCAGAGAACAACTCAGTCGGGTTAACTCCACCACCTAAACGGGCCCTGACCAGCGCCAGACTGGGAGATTTGCCTTCCTGCTGTAATTGGCAGGCGACAATGCTAATTCTGCTCAGTAATGTGCTCATCAAACTTCGTTACATTGGCTAAATAGTGGTTTAATTTACCACTTTATTTTCATCTCTTGCGAGCTGTTCGTGTTAAGTTATTGATTATTATGATTTTAAAAGTTGGCATCTAGCTTGCTGTCCGGAAACATCAATTCAACTATCGAATTGTTACTGAAATAAAAGGAAAAAAATATGCATGCATTCTTCAAATTAATCGCCGCAGTTGCAGTGATCAGTAGCTTATCCGGGTGTGTTGTTGCAGTAGGAAACGATGATTTTGACGATGACGATGACGGGAATAACTGGCGGAAAACTCAGCAATATAACCAGAATTATGTCAGCGCGTTAAAAACCGGTACTGATATTGGTGCCGTGAGACAAAATCTTGGCACGCCAGCATTTAGCGAGTCTTTTAATAAACAAGGTGAAACCGTAGAAGTGCTGTTTTATCGCACCCACCACAGCCACAGTGATGGCATGACCAGCAAAGATGAATGTACTGCATTGATTTTCAAACGCGGTCTGCTGGTTGGCTGGGGTGACAAAGCCTACCAGAATCTGTAACAACGACTGTTCACAGACAAAGCCGGGAGACTCAACAGAGCCGTCTCCCGGCTTTTCCCCTGGTACTGATGCCAGAGCAAACTTGCAGTTCTGTTTTGCCCTGCTATCGTCAGTGAACTAATCACAAGGGGTGTGGCATGAACCGGAATATATCGCTGGATTTCTCCAAGTGTCGTATTGAACAACTCAACGCCGAACAACTCCGGCAAGCCAGTTCCATTCTATACAGTGCATATCATGACGACCCCTTGTTTATGCAGATATTTCAAGCCGATAAGCCAGATTTCGAAGCCCGTTTACGTGCCGCGATCCGCGAGGAGCTTGCCGCTTTTTGGGAGAAACAACAGCCGGTGCTGGGCTTGTTTTGTGATGAGCAACTGCTGGGTGTTGCCTGTCTGACAGTACCTGACGCAGGCTTTCAGGGGGAACGTTTGTGGCACTGGCGGCTGAAAATGTTGTTAACTGCGGGCTATTTATCCAGCCGGCAAATGTTGGATAAGGAGAAAAAAGTCCACGAAGCCATGCCGGTTGCTTCTTACCATATGCTGGCGTTTATTGCGCGCAATCCCGCGTATTATCATCCGGATGCGATGAGTCATTTCCTCAATGCCATTGATCATTGGGTTGACCAGCACCCAGAATCGGAAGGTGTTGGTGTTTTTGTCACGCTGGACAAATATTTGCCTTTTTTTCATCAGGACCAATATAAGGTGGTCGGACAACTTGACTTCCAGAAGGTCAGCGGTAAATTGCTGTTCAGAAGAAGGCAACAACTGCAGGAGTCCTGATGTCAGGGCAAGCATTCCAAAATTTTAAAGCATTCTACCCTTATTATCTGCAGGAGCATCAGCGCCCACTCTGTCGTGCTCTGCATTATTGTGGCAGTACGCTGGTGTTACTGATCCTGGTTTATGCCATTGTCACCTCGCAGTTTCAATGGCTGTGGTTGATGCCTGTTGCTGGTTATGGCTTTGCCTGGGTCGGGCATTTCTTTGTAGAGCACAATAAGCCGGCGACTTTTAAGTATCCGTTTTATAGCTTGCTTGGCGATTGGGTGATGTATGTCGAGTTTCTCACTGGGCGGTTGGCCAAGAGCCTGGCGGCGTCAGACCCGAAACGGCGGTAATTTGAAATCAGCCAGACGCAGACCTTTCATCCACAGCTCCGCTTGATAGCGGCTTTCGCCATCACCACTGAAATCAATCAGGTATAAAGTCCGTAAGCCTTTCCGTTGATTAAGGCTTACCCACCGATGACCATCTCTGGCACAATCCAGAAATTGAACTTGCTGCTGCTGACAAAGCTGCCGGGCCAGTGCTGTGGCGCGTTCGTCCTGCCGGCGTTGCATTAAAAACAGATAAGCGACCAGCATCAGCGCCAGTAATACTGCAATTGAACTCATTTTGGTTCCTCCTGGTTGCGATCATGTGGCTGATGTCCGGCAAATGCAAGGCTTGTGCTAAAATCCGCAGCCTTTGTTGCCGGGAGCTTCAGATGAAGTATCAACAGACTCAACACCTATTGTTGGCGATCCAGACTGAATTACATCGCCTGAAGTGGTGGACTGCAACACCACCAAGTGCTGCAGCACTTGCCAGCCAGGCGCCATTTTGCTGCGATACCATGCCGCTGCAGCAATGGTTGCAATATGTTTTGCTGCCGCGGATGCAGACACTGATCGATGCACAGTTGCCACTGCCTGCGCAAATCAGCATCTGCCCCATCGCCGAAATTGCTTTTGCTGAATCAGGCACTGCTGCCTTTCCTTTGATCAATCTGCTCGGCGATTTGGATGAATTACTGAGCGGCAAACGGGAGCAAAGCATTGCAAGGATCTGAAGTTAAGCCCCCCCTTGAAATCCTGTTCCAGGATGAGTGGTTGGTGGCAGTGAATAAACCCGCTGGTATGTTGGTGCATCGCTCTTTTCTGGACAAACATGAAACTGAATTTGTCTTGCAGCGTTTGCGCGATCAACTCGGTCAGCATGTGTTTCCGCTGCATCGGTTGGACAGGCCGACCTCAGGCGTGCTGCTCTTTGCGTTATCCTCTGATATTGCGAAAAAAATGGGGGAGCAACAACACCTTTGGCAGAAGACTTATCTGGCAGTGGTGCGCGGTCATTTAAAAGCACCTGTATTGCTGGACTATCCGTTGAAAGAACAATTGGATGCCATTGCTGATAAATTCTCACGCACAGATAAAGCGGCGCAAGCCGCGCAGTCAGCCATCTGGCCGTTAGAGCATATTGAGTTGCCATTTGCGGTGGGGCGCTATGCAACTGCCCGCTATAGCTTATTAGCCTTACAGCCCTTAACCGGGCGCAAACATCAGCTGCGCCGGCACTGTGAACACCTGTTTCATCCAATTATCGGCGACACGACACATGGTGACGGCAAACACAATCAGCTATTTCGCCGGCAGTTTGGCTGTCAGCGTTTAATGCTGCATGCCATCAGTTTGTGCTTCCGTCATCCTGTCACGGACCAAGAGATTTTAGTTCATGCCGCGTTGCGGGATTTTGCCACGGCGTTGTCGCAACTTGGCTTTAGGTTTGACGAAGCAGCCGAAGCCGTTAGTTTAGCTAAGCTGAATGCCCGGTCGTTGCCCGTTCGGTGTGATTTACCCTGCGATACAGGTCCAGCAGATGCGGAATAAGGGGTTTTATATCAGTTTCAAACTGAGTTCATATTCGTTTAAACCGAATATCGCAAATTTATGTTAATTGGTCTCAGTTGGTTGGCTGGGTTTATGTTAATTAATGATTAATGGATGAGAAATTTAATATAAATCAATTTTTCTGTTTCATCAGAAATGATGCATGAGTGTTTATATGAAAACCCTTTAAATACATGCAGTTATATTGATTGCTTCTGAAAGGTAAATGTACAGGCTTGTGCGATTTCAGGTGGCAAATTCTTACCTTATTTGTGAATCCTTGTAATTTGAATGGAAATTTTACGCAGAATTTCCATTTTTTTTGTCTTTCTTTGTGCCTGTTTTGGGTTTTTTGTTGATGTACAGAAACTGTCTGTTCATGGTAATAGTAAAAAAGGAACGGAAAGTTCCTGGATAACAACAAATTGGAGAATAAGAAATAATGAAATCCAACAATGGAACATGGCGCTTCAAGCGCTCGCTGGCTGCGCTGGCGGTGTCGACAATCCTTGGTATGTCTGGTGCAGCAACCGCTGCAGGCTCTACAGGTACAGTAATAGGTGCAATTTCTGGCGTTCCGGCTAGTGGTTACACAGTCACTATCAAAAACCCAAGCATTGGTTTTAGCCGTGAAATTCAAGTTGATGCTTCTGGCTCATTCCGTTTTCCACAGCTGGCCATCGGTGATTATGAAATCGTCGTGACAAAAAATGGTACTTTAGCTGGTCAGCAAAAGGTCCGTGTCACAGTCGGCGGTACTGCAAATGCCCGTTTTGATTTAGGTGCTCCATCAGGCATTGAACGGATGGAAGTGACAGGTGCGCGCGTCTCAGCAGTGGATTTGACCAGTGCGGATTCAGGTCTGACTATTGGTGAAGTGGAGTTTGACCGTTTACCGGTTGGTCGTGATATCACATCAGTTGCGCTGTTAGCGCCGGGTACTATTAAAGGTGAATCACAGTTCGGCAACCTGGCTTCTTTCTCTGGTTCGTCTGTTGCAGAAAACGTCTGTTACATCAACGGTATGAACGTCACAGACCCAGACAAAGGTTTAGGTTGTGGTTCAATTCCGTTCGAGTTTTATAAAGAATTCCAAGTAAAAACAGGTGGTTACTCAGCACAATATGGCCGTGCAACCGGTGGTGTGATTAACGCTGTGTCTAAGTCAGGTACCAACGAGTTTGAGTTCGGTGCTACTGCATATTATCAACCAGATTATCTGGGCGACGGTACTGAGCTGACCAACTACGCCGGCGCGGTATTCCGTGATACCACCAAAAACAAATACACTGAAACCAACGCGACTATTTCTGCCGCGGGTCCAATCATCAAAGACAAGCTGTTCTTCTACGCTATCTACAACCCACGCAGCTTTGAGCGTAAAGAAGCCTATGCTTCAAACGCTCGGACTACAGCAACTAACCGCTGGCGTGAAACGGACAGCAACGATGCATTCTGGGGCGGTAAAGTCGACTGGGAAATCAACGATTCTCATCGCTTATCCCTGTTTGGTTTTTCAAACGACCAGAGCCGTGACCGTACTCAGGTGAACTACAACGCGCTGACGGATACTATTACTACACCAGCTAACCGGATTTTCTCTGACGAGATCCAAGAAGGTGGTACCAGCAGTTCATTAACTTATAGCGGTACTTTCAGCGAGACGTTCAACGTATCTGCGATGGTTGGTACCTATAAAACTGAGTCAAGCGTGATCCCGGGCAACACTGAATGTCCATCTATCACAGACTCACGTCCAAATCAGGCAAACCCACTGTTGTCTTGTGGTTCAGGCACAGGTATCGACAGCAACGAAATTGAGCGTGAAATCCGCCGGATTGACTTTGAATGGGCATTCCTGGATGGTCACTTACTGCGCTTCGGTTATGACGGTGAAGAAATCAAAGCCAACCACATCACAGCACCTGCCGGTGACGGTACCTATGCGTACAACACTATTGCAGCTGGTGCGACTATTGGTGGTACTGACTACAAAAACAACACGGGTGCAGCGCATGATTATGTGTCAAAACGCGTGTTTGCCGGTGGTGGTGCATTCTCAACTGAAAACTATGCAATTTACGTAGAAGATCAGTGGACTATCAACGAGCAGTGGTTTGCGACTATCGGCGTACGTTCAGACGTGGCTGAAAACAAAGGTAAAACTGGTGTCACCTTCGTGAAACTGGATGACCAGATCGCACCACGTCTGGGTCTGACTTACGATCCAAACGGTGATGGCAGCTCTAAAGTATTCGCCAACTATGGTAAGTATTTCTTCCCAATTCCGGTGAATACTAACTACCGTACAGCGTCTGGTATCCGCGACGTGACTGAATATTACCGTTTCACTGGTATCAATTCAGCCAACAACACACCAACTGGCCTGACACTGTTAGATACACATATCAACGGTACTGGTGCTATCCCAGATCCAATTCTGTCTGCAGCACCTGAGTATTCAGCGCAGTCTGTGACTGAATACATCCTCGGTTACCAACGTGAACTGAACGAAGAATATACCGCAATGGTGCGTGGTACTTACCGTACTACTGACAACATGGGTGATGACTACTGTGACCGCGAAATCGACCCAACAGGCGATGGTAACATCTGTACACTGTTTAACCCAGGTAAAGGCCACACCTTCGGTAAAGACGAAAACGGTGACGGTAAAGTAGATCCGGGCTCAGTGAAATACTATTCAGCTGAGGAATTGGGTTTGCCAGAAGGTAAACGTGATTATGCAGCGGTTCAGTTTGAACTGTCACACCGTTCAGAAAACCTGTCATGGACTGCACAATACGTTTGGTCACATAGCTACGGTAACAACGAAGGCGGCGTAAACTCTGATAACTATCAGACAGATACCGGCGTATCTTCATTCCTGGACTTCAAAGCCAGTGCTGAAGGTTCAAATGGTAACCTGCCAAACGACCGTCGTCATGCGTTTAAACTGTATGGTTCATACTCACTGACTGATAACTGGAGCGTAGGTCTGAACTCTTCATTGGTTTCAGGTCGTCCTATCTCTATGCGTGGTCTGAGCTTCCCGGTGAACAGCCCAATTCCACAACCAGGTTATGGCGACACTTACTACGTCTACAACTCAACAACCAAAACTTACATCTTCAACCCACGTGGTTCTAAAGGTGAAACTCCTTGGTTGTTTAACTTAGATGCGTCAGTGTCTTATGCCTTTACTTACAACCAGTTGCAAGGCCGTGTCAGCTTAGACATGTTCAACGTACTGGATACTCAACAAGTTCAGTCTGTCAACGAACTGGGCGAGACCGTTTCCGGTACTCAAAACCAATTCTACGGCATGGCGAACTCGTACCAGACTCCACGCCAAATCCGGCTCGGCGTGTCTCTGGACTTCTGATGAGTTAAAACAGCCTGTGCTTGTATAGAGCACAAGCTGTTTGTTGTACCTTACACTAAGTGATTATCAAAGCCCGCTGTCCCTCCCTCAGCGGGCTTTTTTTATCTCAAAGGAAGCAGGGGAGCCCGAGTATGCAGCAGTTCCCGCTTTCGTCAGGTTGTGGCATAGCCACGGGTTTTTGGGCAAAAAAAAGCCCCGCAGTCTGCAGGGCTCCGGCGATTGACCTGACTATTCAATACTGCGCAGCAGCGCATTAATGCCGACTTTGGCACGGGTCTGGGCATCCACTTTTTTCACGATAATTGCCGCGTACAGGCTATGCGTACCGTCTTTTGCAGGAATGGAACCTGGGACAACAACAGCACCGGCTGGCACACGGCCATATGTGATTTCACCGGTTTCGCGGTCGAAAATCCGCGTCGACTGGCTGATGTAAACGCCCATCGACAAGACCGCGCCTTCTTCGACGATGACACCTTCAACCACTTCAGAGCGGGCACCGATAAAGCAGTTGTCTTCGATAATCGTTGGGTTGGCCTGCAACGGCTCTAACACGCCGCCGATGCCGACACCGCCGGACAAATGCACGTTTTTACCGATTTGCGCACAAGAGCCTACTGTTGCCCAGGTGTCGACCATAGTGCCTTCACCGACATAAGCGCCGATGTTGACGTAGGATGGCATCAACACCACGTTTTTCGCGATATAGCTGCCTTTACGCACAGCTGCTGGCGGCACGACACGCACGCCTTCAGCGACAAACTGTTCATGACTGTAGCTGGCATATTTCATCGGCACTTTGTCAAAAAAGCGGTTTTCCGCGCCATCCATCACCTGGTTGTCGTTGATACGAAATGACAGCAGTACTGCCTTTTTCAGCCATTGGTGGGTCACCCATTCGCCGGAGATTTTTTCGGCGACGCGGGCCTGACCAGCATCGAGCAGGGCGATAGCGTTATTGACGGCCTGGCGGACTTCGTCACTGACGGTGGATGGAGTGATCGACAAGCGGTCTTCAAACGCTTGTTCGATAATGCTTTTTAAATCAGACATGGTCTTTCTTCAGCCTTCTGTAACATCGGTGAGTTGTTCCACCAGGACCCGGCGCAAATTCGCCTGTTCATCAGCCGATAAGGCCTGATCCTCGCGGGTTGAAATCATAAAAAAGTCTTCGGCGCGCTCGCCGATCGTGGTGATTTTGGCAGCATGAATATTGATGTCACACTGTGCAAACACCTGACCAATAGTCGCCAGCAACCCCGGCATATCCAATGCCGCCAGTTCCAGCATCGTACGGTGTTTATTTTTGCCGGGTAAAAATACGACTTTCGGCGGTACATGGAAGGCTTTGAGTTGCTTGTTCACACGCACTTTGGCGTTCAGAGCCAAATCCGGTTGGCCGATCGCCTGTTCCAGCGCCTTTTTGATGCTTTGAATACGGGAAGTGGAAGTTACGGCATTACCATTTTGCTCCAGCACGACAAAGGTATCCATGGCATAACCATCTTTATTGGTCATGATCTGCGCATCAAAAATACTGACTTTTTTACTGTCGAGTGCCGCCACCATCCGGGCAAACAGCTTCGGTTGGTCAGCGGTATAAACGAAGATCTGCGTACCGCCGCGCATCGCGGTTGGGCTGACTAACACCAACGGCTTGCTGAAATCCGTGTGCGCCAACAAATGTTCGCTATGCCAGGCAATCAGCTTCGGATTATAACGGGCAAAATAATCGGCTTTAAATTTGGCCCACAGCGGCAGCACTTGCTGCTCGTGAATGCCGGCTTCGGCCAATAAACGTATAGCTTCAGTCTGGTGTTCGCGGATTTGGTCGCGCAGGTCCATCGGTTTTTCCAGACCACGGCGAAATGCTTTTTGGGTGCCGAGATAAAGCTCACGTAGCAATGAGCCTTTCCAGTCGTTCCACAAATTGTCGTTGGTGGCGCGGATGTCGGCCAGCGTCAGGCAATACAGGTAA
>CAMLRA010000041.1 GCA_946482325.1 uncultured Chromatiaceae bacterium
CGGCACCCGTCGCTATGGTACAGAGCTGAGCATGGCACAGCGCTGGTCTTCGGGCTGGCAAGCGGAATACAGCTACAGCTATCTGGATGCGGTGTACCAAAATCCGCCAGAACCCAGCCATGGCCTGCAGTTGCCGGGCGTCGCCAGTCATCAGCATGCGCTGCGACTGAGTTTCGCGCCAGGCGAGCACTGGTTTGCTGCGGCAGGCTATCGTCGGCTCAGCCGGGTCGCGGTCGACGATCGTCATACACAGTTTGCGCCGGGTTATGGCCTGTTTGATCTGCAGACTGGCTGGTCAGGTCAGGCCGACGCTATGCAATGGCGCTTTGATTTGTCTGTACAAAATCTGACTGATCAACGCTATGTTGGCGCTGTAGTGGTGAACCAGAGCTCAGGCCGCGCCTTTGAACCCGGCATGCCGAGGCAACTGAGTGCTGGAATCCAGCTCAGTTTTCAGTTACTCTAGGCACCGTTTTCAGGACAGATTTCCGCACGGATCACGACAAAGTCAGCGGCCACTCAGAAGTTAGGTGCGTATGCTCACTGTGTTAAGACAAGTTTTATTGATCCTGCTGTTCTGTGTACTGTCATCAGTACTGACACCGTTGTTGGCTGCACCACCACTGCGCGCTGATTTGCCGGTGCTCAAACTCGCCATGTACCACAGCCCACCGTATTATTTTACCGAAGACGTTGCCGAGCCTCGGGGTTTGTCGCTGGATTTACTGAAACCGGCGGCACGTCAGCTTGGACTTCGCATCGAAATCGTCACCTGCCCTTTTCCGCGCTGCCTGAAACTGGCTGAACGGGGCGAAGTGGATATCGTCGCGGGTCTGATTAAAACTGAAGAGCGCGAAGGCTACCTGCATTTTATCCAGCCAGCCATGATGAATTTCGTCTCGTCTTTTGTCTTCTATAGCCGGCATGACCAAGCCCATGACATTCATTCTGTGGTAGACTTAAACGGCCATAGCGTTACAGTGATGCGTGACGCAGCTTATTTTCCTGCTTTTGATCAGGCAGCTGATTTTGAGCGAGTCCCGGTTAATTCTGAAGCCAAAGCACTGGAGCTGGTGCATAAAGGCCGCGCCGATTATGCCATTACCATCGAACAGACAGCTGAAGGATCTTTTGCCGAAGCCGGATTACAGTTCACAGATTTGAAGCGTCAGCCTTACCATGTGAATCAGAATATTCGCGGCTATCTGGCATTTTCACGTCAATCTCCTAACTTTCAGCTGGCGGCTAAACTCGAACAGATGCTGGAACAACAATATCGCGCCGGCATGTTTCATCTACTTTGGCAAAAATATCACCTGCCGGCTATCCAGACTCAAACGCAAAATACTGCAAAAGTACCTTTAACAGTGACGCCAGCGGAATAGCCAGCACCACGCCCCAAAAACCAAACAAGCCGCCGAATACCAGCACCGCCAGCATGATGTAAAAAGGGTTGATGTCCACGACCCGACCAAACAACCAAGGGACCAGGATATAAGCATCCAGCAGCTGCAGCAGCAGATAACTGAATAAAATCCAGCTGCTGGTGCTACTGAGTCCCCATTGACTGATTGTCACCAGCACCACAGGCACAGTGACCACAGCGATGCCCAGATATGGAATAAACACCGACAAACCGACCAACAGCGCCAGCAACAACGCATATGGCAAAGCAAACAGGCTGAACAGCAGGTAACAGCTCAGGGTCAGCAACACCAGCTCCAGCAACTTGCCCTGAATGTAGCCAAGCAACTGATGATCCAATTGTTGCCAAACCGGTGTTAACAACGCACTGCTGGTGGGGAACTGCTGTTGCAACCCAGTCAGCAAAGCTGTTTTATCTTTGAGCAGAAAAAACATCATCATCGGTAACAGCACCAGATACACCAGCAAGTAAAACACCCCGGCAACGCCAGTTAACCAAGAAGCCAGCAGCGCATTGAGGAAATTCAGGCTTTGCCCTTCCAGACGCTGCAACAACAACGTCAGCTGACGTTCGCTAAGCCAGCTTGGCTGCGCAGACCAAAGCTGGTCCAGATATTGCCGTCCGGTCGCAGTCAGATCCGGCAGCGCCAGCCAAAACGCCTGTGCTTGCTGCGATACGAGTGGGAACAATGTGGCCAGTAACAACCACACCAGCACAATCAGCGCCAACATAGTCAGCGTCACCGCATAGAGCCGGGGCATCGGCAGACGCTGCAACCATAACACCGGGCGCTCCAGGATATATGCACCAGACAGCGCCAGAAATGCCGGCAACAGCACGTCAGCAAAAAACAGCGCTATCCCCAGCAATATCGCCACGTGAACCAGTAACAGGGCCGGTGGCGACGCCCTGACATTGCGCAGCAACGATGACCAGATATTACGCATTTGATGCTCCTGCCAGCAGGTCTGTCTTGCTTGTAGTCGTGGTTCCCGCCAGAATAAACATTGTCCGCGCTGGAAATGCCTCGCCGGCGCCTCAACAGCCGAAGAAGTTGTGATACATTTTAACTCTATGACAAAACAGCTGCTTTTGCCGGAATTTGCCGACGACGCGGCCGAAAAACCTACCATCCGGCGCGGCCAGGAGGAATAGTTCATGTCGCAACATGGCAACAAACACAAATTACCGCCAAATCCAACGCTAAAAGATATCAACTGGTACAAAAAACAGATTAACTGGGGTGAATTGCCACCGTTTTATCATATGGTGTCGCAATCACTGGGCGAATCCGAAGGCATGCTGACGCATGGTTTTGATACCGCCGTGAAGAAAATCATCGATAAACGCAACTGGAATCTCCAGTTACTGGGCGGCTATATCGATGATAACAATGAGATCCATTGCGACAATAAACCGCGTATTGCGCTGTATCAGGTTTTTTCTGAACGTGGCTTTGAACTTCATGCTATCCCGTATGCCAAAGACCAGGAGATTGACCAGTATGTCAAAGGCAACCGGTTAATGGAGTTCAATTTGTGGGACCCGCTATCAATGCGGTTATTGTTACGGGTCAACCAATTACATAAATTTATCGGATATTACTTTGAACACGGCGACGACGCCGATTTCGCATTGATCCTGCATGCGCATAAAACGGTGCACAAAGTAATTCAATTCATGCAGCAACATCTCAATGTGCAGAAAGTGGAAGGCATCACTATCAAGGCGTTTTTTGAAGCACAGGAAAAACGTTTAGGTCAGGCCGATGCTGATGCCCTGCAGCTGCAAGGTTTAAAATCCGGTTTACAAGGTGAGCAGAAGAAGTAGATGACGTATCTCCTGAAAATTGCGTTTTGTTCGATGTTCGTGTTGCCCCTCACCGCGGCAGCAGTAAACCCCACCACTTTGCCTGATTTAGGCACTAATGCCTTCTCCAGTTTGTCACCGGAAAAAGAGAAAATTATCGGTGACATGATGCTCAAACAAACCCGCGCACAGCTGCCGATGGTCAACGACCCGTTATTAGACGAGTATTTGCACACACTGGGCCAGGCGCTGGTTGCCAAGGCGGAAGGTGTGCGTTTTCCTTTTTCATTCTCCTGGGTCAACAGCCCGGAAATCAACGCCTTCGCCATGCTTGGTGGCAACATAGTTTCAAATACAGGAACTCTGGCTGCGGCCGACAGTGAAAGTGAATTCGCCTCGGTGATGTCGCATGAAATCGTCCACGTGACGCAGCGCCACATTGCCCGTGCAGTCGAAGCCAAATCACAGAATGCACCGCTCACCTTGGCATCTTTACTGGGCTCGATTCTTTTGACTATCGCCAATCCGGAGGCGGGGATGGCTGGTTTGATGGCCACCCAGGGCGTTGCTGCGCAGCAAGCGATTAATTTTACCCGCAGCAATGAGCAGGAGGCAGATCGCATCGGTATCCAGTTACTGGCAAAAGGTGGCTATGACCCTTATGCGATGCCAGAGTTTTTTAACAAGCTCAGCGAAAAGACCCGTTTTAGTAATACCCAGCTGGCATTTTTATATACTCACCCACTGTCTCAGGCGCGGATCAGTGACTCCCGGGTGCGGGCCGAACAATTCGAGCGGCGTTTTGTGCCGGATAGCAGCGATTTCGCACTGGCGAAAGCCCGGGTCTGGGCCCGTTATCAGTTAAAAGGCAAAGATGCACTGGCTTATTTCCAGAAGAAGGTCGCGACACCTGGCGGCAATACCAAAGCCAACCAATATGGCCTGGCGCTGACTTTATTTGACAATGGCGATGTCAGTGCAGCGGAGCAGATTTTGTTAAAGCTACGCGCGCATGACGACAAAAATCTGTTTTATATCGATGCCATCACCGATGTGTATATCCAGTCTGGCCGCAGCGAAAAAGCGCTGCAACTGCTTGAGCAAGAGTATTTATTACGGCCGAATAATCAGGTGATCACTCTGAATTACGCCAATGCAGCACTGGCGGCGAAATCCGAACGCCTGGCTTTGCATCTGTTGAAAAACCTGCTGTATTTCAAGCCAGATACCTATCTGGCGTATGAAATGCTGATCGATGCCTATAAATCAATGAACGATATGGCAAAATATTTTGAAGCCCGCGCCGATCTGTATTACCAGCTGGCGATTTATCCCAAAGCCATTGACGATATTAACGAAGCTTTGAACCGCTTAGCTGCCAATGACAAACTGGAAAGCCGCCGGCTGGAGGCGAAGAAAAAACAGTGGCAGGCCGAATTCACCCGGTTAAAACAATTAAACTGAGAGCAAGATGCTGAAGATTTACCACAATAACCGTTGTTCAAAAAGCCGGGAGGCTTTGGCACTGCTGACAGAACGCGGTCTGAAGTTTGAAGTGGTGTATTACCTCGAAACTCCACCGGATCAGGCAACTTTGCAAGCGCTGCTGCAAAAGCTTGGTATTCAAGCCCGACAGTTGTTGCGCAGCAAAGAAGCAGAATACAACCAGTTAGGTCTGGATAACCCGGCGCTGACTGACGAACAGCTGATCGCTGCGATGATCAAGCACCCCAAACTGATTGAACGGCCGATTGTGGAATGGCCGGACAAAGCCATCGTGGCGCGTCCGCCTGAGTTATTGCTGGGGCAGCTTTAATGCCGGCAAAGGTTCTGATTTTGTATCATTCGCGCCATGGCTCAGTGCAGCGGCTTGCTGAAAAAATCGCTGTTGGTGTACAAAGCGCGGGGGCCGAAGCGTTACTACGCTGTGTTGCGCCTTGGTCTGCCGATACCCCGCTTACACATCCTGTGGTGACAAAAGCCGAATTGGTTCAGGCTGACGCGCTGGCAATAGGCAGCCCGGTACGTTTTGGTCAGATGAGCTCAGAAATGAAATATTTCTGGGAGCAAACCTCAGATCTTTGGCTGCAAGGCGCTTTGATTGATAAACCGGCCGGTGTTTTTACCGCATCGTCCTCCATGCATGGCGGCCAGGAAGCCAATCTATTGGGTATGATGTTACCGTTGCTGCATCACGGTATGGTCCTGCTCGGGCAACCTTATGACGCGCCAGCACTGCATCAGACGCAAAGTGGCGGTACGCCTTATGGCCCGACGCAGGTTACAGGCCACGGCTCTGGCAGTGGATTGACCAGCCACGAACATCATCTTTGTCTCGAATTTGGCAAGCGGCTGGCCCGCTTTGCCGGGAAATTGCAATGAAAGTTTTATTTGAACAACAAGCGCCACTGGCGCCATCCACCCGACGTTTACTTCGTATCGGTCAACTGGGCTATCTGGCGCTGTTTATACTGATCCCAGCCTGGGTATTGTGGCTGTCACCACCAGAACTTGGCAGTGCTCGGGTACTACTGGCGCTGCTGTGGGGGCCGCTGTGGCTGCCACTTAAAGGTATCTGGCAAGGCAAAGCGTATACGTTCGCTTGGGCAAATTTTATTGTGATGATTTATTTTGTCCACGGCCTGACGCATTTATGGGTCAGCAGCGGAACGGCCTTTTATTTAGCACTGGCGGAAGTCGTGTTTGCCTGCCTGATGTTTTATGGCTGTACCTATTACGCCCGCGACCGTGGCAAAGAATTAGGGTTAAAAATTCCGAAGCTGAAAGACGATCCGGTCGGCCGTTAAGCCGGACCGGTGCCTTTGTATTTTTGCAGCAGCTGCTCTATCACGCCCTGCGCTTTTAACCGGCTGAAGGCACGCAGAATGGCCTGACGCCGGGGGGATTGCTGACTCACCGCGCAAAAAACACCGGGTGGCTCACTCCAAATTGGCTCAGCGACAAACTCAACATCAAACTGCTGACGATCCAGCAAATAAAAATAACTTAAATCCACTGCCATCACCGCATCGAGCCGGCGTTGGCTCAACCGTTGCAGATTACTTTGCAACGAGTGCGCATCGTCCCGAACTATCAGCCGTTCACTGAAAGCCTGCTGTAATTCCGGATAAATAAAACCAAAAGTCGTGCCGACTCTTTTGTAATACAGATCGGCTAAACGGCGGATTGGGGCACTGTCACTGCGGCGGATAATCAATTGCCGGCTGAAAAACAGAGTGTCAGTCCAGTCAAAACGTTGCGGCTGGCTGACCCAATCCGGATTGAGGAAACAACCGACTTCAGCATCGCCGGCAGCTAACCAGGCTTCGAGCCGGGCCCGCGGGATATCCAGGTATTGCACCTGACTGCGTAGCTCCAGCGCAACCAGGTCGAGAATATCCTTAGCCATACCGCCAGATAAATGACCACCGCTATTAAAAATAGCAAATGGTACTGCATTGGTATCACTGACAGCAGCTTTCAGTGGTGGTGTCAGCACGTTCAGTGATTTGATACCTTCAGCCGCGGCCTGTGCAGCACAACAGCAAATCAGCAGTAAATGCATGATGCAGGTAGCCGCGTAGCGCACGCATGGAAGTTTTATCATAACGGCCACAACCTCTGCTGACGTCTTGAGATCCAACATAACAAAAAAATGCCAGTTTATCAGCCGGCAAACACAAATCCAGCGACAGAACTACGCCGTATCACACCATAGTCAGGTTTTGAGTGTTGTGTATGTCCCAAACGATTGCGTTATTTCCGTTAAGCCAAATTGTTTTGCCGCACGGCCGGATGCAGCTCCGGGTGTTTGAACCGCGTTATCAACGCCTGGTGCGCGAGGCACAGCAGCGACCTTTTGCCAGCGCTTTACTCAACCCCTATGTGCACCAGCAACATCAGGCGCGGATCTTCCCGCTGGTGACTTTAGTGCGCATCATTGATTTTTGTCAGCTACCGGATGGACTGCTGGGTATTACTATCGAAGGGGTGGAACGCCGGCGTATCGTCAAACGCTGGCAGGAAGCGGACCAGCTGCATATTGCTCAGACTGAAGCCCTCCCGCACTGGGCTGCACTGGAAGTCAGTGCAGCAGCGCAACCACTGGTGCCCGCACTGCAGCAGGTCTATCAGCAAAATCCGCAACTGGCAGCGTTATACCCGGCACCAGACTGGCAGAACGCCAGCTGGCTGGCCCAACGTTGGCTAGAAGTGCTGACCATGCCACCGCAATTGAAATTTGAACTACTCAGTGCCGACCATCCCGGCCCGACACTCGACGTGTTGCTGGATTGGCTCAGAGAACAGCAGTCATCGGAACCAGCGCCAGATGCAGTAAACTAGTTAATGCCCAGGTATTTGTGCACCTGCACACTGAGCCGCCAGTTGTGTTGCTTACACATGTCGATCGCCAATGCTGTGGCTTTTGCTTTTTGACTAATTGGCTGCAAATAGATTAATTTTCCTGAGCAATCAACCTGCTGCAACAGATGTTGTAACTCTTCGATATGTTTTTCCATCGCCACCGGATGTTTGATTTCATTGGCGCGCACCAAACAGCTGGTCAGGACCGGATAGCCGCCTTTCATATTGACTTTGGGCGAGACCGTCACCCAGGTGGTTGCCGGTGCCAGAATTTCAAAAGTGCCGCTGGTTTCTATTTGTGTACTGTAGCCATGGGCATGTAGCAGTTCACACAGCGGGTTCAGGTCATAGATACAAGGTTCACCACCAGTGATCACTACATGGCGGGCCCGATAACCCCGGCTGCGGAATAACGCCAGTAAATCGTCAGCATTGGCATTGGCCCAATGATCTGATTCGGCTTTTTTGCTGCTGGTATCACTCAGTGCAATCAACAAATCCGGCACTATGTCCCAGGTGTGTTTAGTGTCGCACCAGGCACAGCCAACCGGACAGCCCTGCAACCGGACAAAAATGGCCGGCGTACCGGTATAACTGCCCTCACCCTGAATGGTTTCGAAGATTTCATTGACTTTATACACAGTGCTTGGATTTCCTTTAGCATCGGGCTGAATTGCAGTACAATGCGCGCCCCAAATTTGTTGGCCATTATAACGGGAGCTTGCCAGATGCCGCAAAAAGTTGTTGTGATTTATTCCGGTGGTATGGATTCTTTTACCGTATTACACAAGGCCATCAAAGACGGTCATGAAGTTTTTGCCTTGTCGTTTAATTATGGTCAGCGCCATGTCCGTGAACTTGAATGCGCAAAAGCTGTATGTGCTGAACTCGGCATCAATCACAAAGTGGTTGATATTTCAGCGATCAACCAGCTGATTGGGGGTTCCTCTCTGACCTCCGATATCGAAGTACCCGAAGGCCATTACGCTGCCGACAATATGAAATCCACCGTAGTCCCGAACCGCAATATGATTTTAATTTCACTGGCAGTGGGTTATGCCGTGTCGCTGGATGCGCAGGCGGTCTATTACGGTGCCCATTCCGGCGACCACTTTATTTACCCGGATTGCCGGCCGGAATTCGTGCAGAAGATGCATGATGTTTGTCAGGTTGCCAACTATGAGCCGGTCGCCATCATCAGCCCTTACCTGAAACAGACCAAAATTGAGATCTTGCGCGACGGCCTCGAGATGGGGCTGGATTACAGCAAAACCTGGACCTGCTACAACGGCCGGGCCAAAGCCTGCGGAAAATGCGGCTCTTGTCAGGAGCGGCTGGAAGCCTTCCAGTTGAACCGGGCCACAGATCCGCTGCCCTACGAAGCCTGAACCGGCGCGTGCAACTGCAATAGCTGATACAGCGCCTGCACGGCGCTGTGATTGTCAAAGCGACGACTCGCTAAATACATAGTGCGCTTTAAGCCCCGCGGCCCAAGCGGCCTCGTCACTATCAGACCCTGGCTTAAAAATGGCTCGGCCAGCCATAGCGGTAATACCGCAATCCCCTCACCGGCTGCCACTAACTGTAACATCTGACTCGCCTGTGCCACCTGCCGGCGCTCGCCGCGAAACTCCAGATCTTTGAGAAAATAGCGGAATAGATCCTGCCGTTCCGGCGGGATCGGATAACTGAGTAAACGCGCTTGTTGTAAATCAGCCGGCGTCAGCCAGGGCTTCACGGCGAGTGGATGCTCAGGCGCCAGATAAGCCAACAGTTCCAGCTCAAACAGCGGCTGATAACAAACCTGGCGCGGCAACCGCGTGTCAGTGGTCAGTACTAAATCCAGCTCGCCGGCCAGCATGGCTTCAATGGCATGATGCTCAATTTCGGTGTCAAGACTCAGGTTCACCTGCGGATATTGCAAACGAAATGCTTTGACCGCCGGTAACAGCCAATGAAAACAAGCGTGACATTCGACCGTTAACCGCAGTTGGGCCGGAAGACCGGGTTGTTGTCGCAGTTGTTGTTGCACCGCTTCTACTTTCGGCAGGACCTCATCTGCCAGCTGTAATAACAACTGACCTTGCCAGCTAAACTGCAAAGGTTGCGATTTGCGCACAAACAATGGCTCGCCAAGTTGCTGCTCTATATCTTTTAACTGGTGCGATAACGCGGATTGCGTCACAAACAAGCGGCTGGCCGCGCCTTGCAGCGAGCCGGTTTGCGCCAAAGCGCGCAGCGTTTTGAGCAGCTTAAAGTCCAGTTGCATGCATGACCTTCTTCAGCGGGCCTTCTGATGAAGAAGCACTGTACCCACTTTGCTCGGACATATCAACATCCAGACGTCCAAATAACAAAGGACAGCTAATGCTGTCCTTCGTGACTCTGATTAAGGCTTAACGCACCGGCAATTCAAACTTAGCAAACATCCGGTCGATTTCGTCTTGATTGCGCAGCATATTAGCACGCTCGACCACATCTTTGGTCAGGTGAGGCGCAAAACGCTCAATAAAGTCATACATATAAGTGCGCAGGAAAGTGCCTTTTCTGAAACCGATTTTGGTGGTCGACGCGGCAAATAAATGACTGGCGTCGATAGCAACCAAATCGGTATCCAGCGTTTTGTCCATCGCCATCGAAGCGATAACCCCCACACCAAGACCAAGGCGGACATAAGTTTTAATCACATCCGCATCAGTGGCGGTAAAGACAATTTTCGGCTCCAGACCTTTTTCGCCAAAAGCACGATCCAGTTCAGAACGCCCAGTGAAGCCGAACACGTAGGTCACAATTTGATACTGCGCCACATCTTCAATTTCGATTTTGCGCTGTAAATTTGCCAGCGGGTGGTCGTTGCGCACGATGACGCTGCGATTCCAGTGATAACAAGGCAACATCACTAAATCACTGAATAAATGCATGGCTTCAGTCGCAATAGCAAAATCTGCCTCACCGCGGGACGCGGCTTCAGAGATTTGCTGCGGTGTCCCCTGATGCATGTGCAACGACACTTTGGGGAATTTCTTAATAAAACCACCAATAACACCGGGCAGCGCATAACGGGCTTGTGTGTGAGTGGTGGCTATATTGAGTTTGCCCTGATCCGGTAACGTATGTTCTTTCGCCACCGCTTTGATACTTTCAACTTTTGCCAGAATTTGCTGTGCAATTTCAATGACATCGCGCCCAGCTGGTGTCACATGTGTTAAATGCTTGCCACTGCGGCCAAACACCTGAATGCCTAATTCATCTTCCAGCATCCGAACTTGTTTACTGATGCCGGGTTGGGATGTATACAGACTTTCTGCCGTCGCCGACACATTCAGGTTATGGTTTAACACTTCGACAATGTAACGCAGCTGTTGTAATTTCATCGGTCAGGCTTTCCATGGTTGACGGCCAATGGCAATAATAAATCGGGCTAATTATTCCAACGATTCATTGTTTTTTATTTATGTATAACTAATAGTAGCTAAAAAACCAATCAGACTGTAGTACTTTTTCCTTCAAATCACCGAACTTCACAGGAGCATGTGGTGGAACATCCTGAAATAGATTTCGCGACTGTGCTGGCCTCCGGCGTGCACGATATGAAGAACTCGTTGTGTATGCTGATCCAGTCAATGGAGGTGCTGCAACTCGAGTTAGCGGAGAAATCACTGTCAGCGAGTCAGGAACTCGGTCGTATTCACTACGAGGCGACCCGGCTCAATACCAATCTGCTGCAGTTACTATCACTGTATCGCATCGAAAAAGACCAGCTGCCGCTACACATGGATGAATACAATGTCGACGATTTATGCGACGAGATACTGCTGAAAAATGCCTTATATATTCAGCAACGCCACATTGCAGTCACCAAAGACTGCCCGGCCAGGCTCAGCTGGTTTTTTGACAATGACCTTATCAGTAACCTCGTCAACGATATGTTTGTGAATGCGCTGCGATATTCAGCCAGCCGCCTTTTGTTAAAAGCCAGTCTGCAACAGCAGCAACTCGTGATAGAGCTGCATGATGACGGTACAGGTTATCCGCCGGATATGCTGGATAACAGCGATGAGGGCATCAATAATTTGAATCTGGCCGCCGGGCGCACCGGTCTTGGCTTGTTTTTTGCTCATATGATTGCACGGGCACACCGTAACAAACAGCATTGCGGCCGAATCGAGTTGTCCAATGGCGGTGAGTACGGTGGTGCTGTGTTTCGGTTAATTCTGCCCTGATGCAAAAATCAGCGTAAAATTAGTCAGTTCAGGCTGTGAACGGATGGCAGGTCAAACCGTCTCGCTATCCACGTAGCTCCAGTGCAAAAATTGGTATTTTGCCGCGTTTCTGTTTAAGATGCGAAGGTAAGACCAAAGCAGAGGTTCAGATGGCTTTTACAGTAATTGTGGTGCTTTTCATTGGCTTATTGGTGATCTCCGTGGTCGCCAGCGCGATGCAGCAGCACAAAGAACGACTGGCCACGTTAAAACGCGCCGAATTCAGTAAATTGCGGGGCATGCTGGAAGATACCGAAGAGATCCTACTGAACGCAGCGAATGTGCCACTGACACCAGGGATAGTGCAAATGTTGCTGACCCGCATCGCCTATACCCTCAAAGCAATGGTAGAACTGGAACCCGGTTCCCGCGACTTAAAAAGCCGGCTGGCGGACACTGAAAAACGCTTGTCAGAGCTGACTAAAGAAGGCTCAGGCACCGCGGAAAATATCAGTCTGCCCGATAACGACAAACAAATTATCAGCATGATCCAGGGCATTAAAAAGCTCAGGACTATTCTGCGCGCGGAACATGCCCGCGGCAATATTGATACTCAGCTGGTGATCCAGGAAGACCGGCGATTGGAAAATCTGCAGCTGCGCATCAATGTCGAGAGTCAAATCAAACGCGGTAATCAAGCCAGAGCCAACCAGCTGCTCGGTTCAGCACGGCAGTGTTATGAAAAAGCACTAGTGACCCTCAGCAATGCCAGTCACGTCGATGAATATGTGCAGTCTCGCCGCGCCGAAATGGCCAGCATCCTGCAAGAAATTGCTGAAGAGCTGAAAGAAGGTAACCTGCGGGATCGGCAGAAAAAAGCCGAACAGGAAAACAATGACCTCGATGTGTTGTTCGCGCCGAAAAGGAAATGGTAGTCCTCTTAAACACCTTGGCGCCGTCGCTGTACTCGCAGAAAAAACAAAGCCCCGCATGCGGGGCTTTGTTTTAACACAATCAGGCTATCAGGCGTCAGCTTTGCCTTCCACCCACTGGCCATTTTTATACCAGGCCATCCAGCCGGTTGCTTTGCCGTCTTTTTCCGACATCACATATTGCTGTTTGGTTTTGCGGCTCCAGCGCACGATAGTCGCATTGCCGGCCGGATCCTGCGCCGGTGCCGCCGCCAGATAATGGAACTTCGGCATCATCCGGTCTTTGAAGCGTTGTAACTCAGCAACCAGCGGTGCACGGGTTTCCCGGCTTTTCGGGAACGTCGACGCAGCAAGGAACAAACCGGCAGCACCATCGCGCAGTACAAAATATGCATCAGACTTTTCACAGCGCAGTTCCGGTAAATGCACCGGATCTTCTTTTGGTGGCGCTGCTTCGCCATTACGCAGTAGTTTGCGGGTATTTTTACAGTCGCTGTTGGTACAACCAAAGTATTTACCAAAACGGCCAGACTTTAACTGCATGTCTGAGCCACATTTTTCGCATTCGATCAGTGGGCCGTCATACCCTTTGATTTTGAATGCTCCACTTTCGACCAGATAACCGTCACAGCCAGGGTTGTTACCGCAGACATAGAGTTTACGCGTTTCGTCTAGCAAATATGGGTCCATCGCGGTGCCACATTTTGCGCAGCGCTTCTTGTGGCGCAGCACTTCGGTTTCCAGCTCTTCCTCGTCGGCAACTAAAACCGCTTCGTCGCCCGGTGTCAGATTCATCGTGGTGGTACAACGTTCTTTTGGCGGCAGGTTATAGCCGGAGCAGCCCAAAAACACACCAGTACTGGCGGTACGGATACCCATTTTACGGCCACAAGTCGGACAGTCGATGTCGGTCAGCACAAACTGATTGGTGCGCATGCCACCTTCGGCGCTGTCGCCTTCAGCCACTTGCAGTCGCTTGGAGAAATCGGCATAGAAATTATCCAGCACCTTGCGCCAGGCCGCCTCGCCATTTGCGATATCATCGAGCTTCAGCTCCATGTTAGCGGTAAAGTCGTAGCTCATCAGATCGCTGAAGTTCTCAACCAGCCGGTCTGTGACAATCTCGCCCATCTTTTCCGCGTAAAAACGTTTATTGTCTACTTTGACATAACCGCGTTCCTGAATGGTCGAGATAATTGCCGCATACGTCGATGGCCGGCCGATCCCGCGTTTTTCCAGCTCTTTGACCAGACTAGCTTCGCTGTAACGCGCCGGAGGTTTGGTAAAGTGCTGTGCCGGTAACAATTGTTCCAGGTTTAACACCTCACCGACTTTGACATCCGGTAATTCGTTTTCTTCTTCGTCTTTGCGTTTCTGCGCCGGTTGAACCCGGGTCCAACCGTCAAAACGCAACACGCGGCCTTTGGCCCGCAGCTCAAACTCACCGGCTTGCACTGTGATATTGGTGACATCATAAAGCGCCGGAGGCATTTGACAGGCAACAAACTGGCGCCAAATCAACTCGTACAGCTTCTTAGCGTCAACTTCCATATCACTGAGGGCTGAGGCCTGCACATTCACATCAGACGGCCGGATCGCTTCGTGCGCTTCTTGTGCATTGGCTTTGCTGCCATAACTGAGTGGCTCAGCCGGCAGATAATTTTTACCAAACTGCTGCACGATAAAATCGCGCACTGCACTCACAGCTTCTGCTGACAAGTTGGTCGAGTCGGTACGCATATAAGTGATGTAACCAGCCTCGTACAGGCGCTGCGCTAACATCATCGTTTTCTTCACGCCGTAGCCCAGACGCGTACTGGCCGCCTGTTGTAGCGTTGACGTGATAAATGGCGCCTGAGGTTTAGAGCTTGATGGCTTGTCTTCTCGATCAGTAACCTGATAAGCCGCGCGCTGTAATAACGCCACAGCCGCATCGGTTTGCTGCTGATTGACCGGGCGGAAGGCTTTGCCAGCCTGACGGGCAACTTCGAGGCGTAGCTGCGCCTGGCGCGGATTACGAACATCGGCGTCAACAGTCCAGTATTCTTCCGGCACAAAGGCTTTGATCTCACGCTCGCGCTCGACCACCAGCCGCACTGCGACTGATTGCACCCGACCGGCGGACAAGCCACGCGCGACTTTTTTCCACAGCAGTGGCGAGACCATAAAACCGACCACGCGATCTAAAAAGCGCCGGGCCTGCTGTGCATCCACGCGGTCCTGATTAACAACACCAGGTTCAGTGAACGCATTTTTAATGGCATTTTTGGTGATTTCGTTAAACACCACGCGTTTAAACTTGCTGGCGTCACCGCCAATAATGCTTTGCAAGTGCCAGGCGATAGCTTCCCCTTCGCGGTCCAAGTCCGTTGCCAGGTAAACAGTGTCTGCCTTTTCCGCTAATTGCTTCAGTTCACGAACGACTTTTTCTTTGCCTTCCAGAATTTCATAGCGGGCTTTCCAGCCGTTTGCCGGATCTATCCCCATCCGGTCCACCAACGCCAGATAGTCTTTTTCAGCTTTGCTGAGTTTACTGTCGCTTGCTTTGGTTTTGTCCCTGGAGCTGCTCGAAGGCAGATCACGGATGTGCCCGACGCTGCTTTTTACGATGTAATCAGCACCCAGGTATTTGTTGATAGTTTTTGCCTTTGCCGGGGATTCGACGATGACCAGAGATTTCGCCATTGGAGTGCAGGAGTCCCTATTAAAAAATTCAGTAGTCTTTTTTGCTTTTTAACGTATATCCGTAAACGGAGGTTGTGACAAGTAGCCAGCTGCACAATTGTCTCCGACAGCTGGTTTTTCGTGGCTTGATTGCTGCTTTATCCAGCAGCGCAGACAAAAAGAGGTAAATCAGGCCCGATGCGATCGGGCCGTGATTTTTATCATTTCCCGGCACAGAACTGCAACAAAACAGCCTTTAACGGACCGGATGTTGACAGATAGCGTCCAGTAAAACGGCGGAAAGTTCAGCCCCAACTTTAAGTGTCTGCGCTGAGCTTACAGCCCCCTGCCCGGTACTGTCGGTAAATGGCGCAATCTCCATCATGTCGGCCGCGCCAACCCGGAAATGCTGGCGTAAGATGGCCAGAATTTGCTGAGCTTCATCCGGTGTCATGCCACCGGTTTCCGGCGTGCCGGTCGCTGCAGCATATTCTGCATCCAGCGCATCGATGTCAAAACTGACGTAAAGCTCATCCACAGCGGCAGCTTGTAACTGTGTCACGATTTGCGCTGCGACAGCCGCTGCGCCCTGCTCGCGGATTTCATTAGCCCAGAACTGACGTACACCAAAGGTATTTTCCCAGTGTGATTTAGGCTTGCCGCTTGAGCGGATACCCAGCTGAATCAAATGCGACGGCGCCGGCAGATATTCGAGAATATGGGTACACCAGGAGCCAAAACACAAATCAATACCAAGCCGCTCGGTTAACAAGTCGGTATGGGCATCAAAATGAATGATGGCGGTGCGGATGCCAGCAGCCCGGCGCGCTTTTAAATAGGCTTTAGTCAGCGGATAACTGACCGAATGGTCGCCGCCGATGCCAAAAATGCCTTTGCCCGGAAAAGCCTGATAAAACAAATCAGCCATTTGTTCTGTCAGTGACAAAGGGCTTACCGGAAGCTGCGCCTGTGCATTTTGATACAATGCCTGGCGACAATTGGTTATAGTTTCGCTGTTCAGGTATTTGTCATGTAGCAAATGTGGGATCACCCGGATATCACCAAGGTCAGCCGGATAGCTGTCACGTTGCTGCTGTAACAACGCCAGACGCAAAAACAACGGCCCCCAGTTGGCACCACGCAAAATACCACCACCACAGTCTGAACTGATGCCCAGGATTGCTGCTGCGCCAGGCGATTCAGCATAACGTTCGAGTCCAGCCAGCCACTGCGCTCGCACGTCTATGCTCTCGCCAAACAATTCAGCCCGTAATAACGCTTTGCGCTCTTTTGCCGTGTTAACGGTAAAGACACCATCCCCTGGCGGACACAGGCATTGGTTGGCGGTTTGAAGGAAAAGCTCTGTGGATGTCGACATATCGGCTCCTGGTGATAAATCCCTATTAACTTTCGAATGATTATGCAGTTCAAAATATTTATAACTATTGCTGATTCAGTTGGCGCACCGTTTAGCATTTGATTATGTTTACGCGCCACACCACAGCCAGCAAATCAATTTATCGCAATTAAATCATATTGTTAGATTAATCTTCACCGACAATCACAATGAGAATGCATTACAGTTGAACCAGATATATCAGGCTATATTTTTGTGTCAACGCAAGGGCCATGTAGTACATCAGTTAGTCTGTTTTTTTATTCAACCTAACTGAATCTTCAGTTAGGCATGCTGGGCACGGTGCGATCAGACAAAGTAAAAAAAACCGGTCTGATGAGACCGGTTTTCGTCAAACTATAGTGCTGAGAGCCGTGTCCAGCCCCGCAAAGTATTTAAATTGGGAAGGTCTGGCCATTGATGGCGCAAATAGATTTGGTGGTAAATCCTTCTTCATTCGATTCAGCATCAACGCCAAACGGACTGGCCCATGGCCTTGCTGATTCGTCGGTAGTATCTGCAGTGCTGAAGCCCAAAGCGACGTTGCGGGATGTGATATTTTCTGTCCCGGCAGCAAAACCAGAAACAACCACTTCCACGTCCACGAAAGGTGCCATGGTCTTCGGATAAGTCAGAGTAAAATACGCGATACCGTCAGTGCCAGCTGTGATGTTTTTCTCAACGGTTGTGATATTTCCGGGCGTCAATTGTTTGTCACCATTCACGTCTTCGCCAGCATCCAAAATACCGTTGCGGTTCTTGTCTTCTGACAAACAAGTCAAATCGTCGCCAGTATTAGAATACACCGCCTCCCAGAACTTAAACGACTGGTTAACCGGACGCTTAAACCAGTGTCCTTTATTGTAACGAGTCGGCAGCGCTGACACTGTGAGCACCTGATTCGGCACCGGATTGCCGGTTGAATCCGTCACCAGCACCGCATATTTCTTTTTGTACAACACTTTGTCGTCCGACTCTTCGATACCATTACCGGTAGCAAATCGGAAGAACAGTGTGCGGTTACCTACTGAGATGGCTGTGGTGCCGCTGATAGCATCATTGTCAGCAATAGTCGCTTTGATCTTCAGCCCTTTCGGATCTTGCGGGTTTCCGCTGCCAGGAGTTGTGGTATCGGCAGTAAACTCGGTGGTGGCTATACCCTGCGAGTTGGTTCTGGCAGTGGCCGGGCTTAATTGCCCACCAAAAGAATCTACCAAACTAAAGGCGATATCTTTGTTTTTCACAGGGTTATTGTTTGCGTCCCGAACGATCGCCTGAACAATGGCTTTTTCGCCCGGTGCTAACTGAGCCGGAATAGCCTGCACTTCCAGTGGACGAGCCGGATCGGGCACTGTCGCGATAAACTCAACCACTTTCTGCGTTTGTAATGTTGCTCCTGTGCCCCGGGTATTCGCTGAGATACTGGCAAGACCCGCAAATGTAGACCGCATAAAGATTTTTGCTTCACCCGCAGCATTCGTTTGAATCGTCGACACGACTTTATTATCGGCTAATCCCGCAACATCAGCGGCAATCACCCCCCGCGTTGTCGTAAAGCCTACATCCTGCGCCGATACTGGTGAACCACTACGTGTCCACTTCACAGTAGCGTTGGCAGGCGTGTTTAAAGCAATTTCAGGGATCTCTGCTTCATTCGCAGGTTTGACATAAGCAAATGAATCCGCGTTCACTTCAATCAATACTGTTTTGATGACACCTAACGCTGACACTGTAACAGTGTCGTTTCCGGCGTTTACAGCGGTATAGCGGACAGTCGCCCGACCGGTTGCTGCATCGGTTCTTGGCGATGTGTTGCTAAAACTGTTTTTCAGCTCCGATGACAATGACAGTATGGTATCACGGATCGGTTTTGCTGATGAATCCAGTACCGTAAAGGTCATATCCATACTGCTGCCGAGCACGACGGCAGGCGCTGCAGCGATTTCTATATCAGTTCCAACGACTTTGAGCGTAAGATAAGATTTAGCACCGCCACTGCCTGCAGTAGCACTGACTAAGATATCCCGTAGCGCCGGATTGGTTTTGGTAGTTAACACAGCACGGGCCGTACCGGTATTGTCCGTTGTTGCCGACTGCACTTCAATTTCACCTTCAAAGCCGGTTTCGATGCCGAATTTAACTGTGACGTCTTTTAACAAATTTTGCTGACGATCGCGGACAATCGCAGTCAACTCAACTTTGTCAGCATTGCCACTACCAATCTGTAGCTTGTCAGACTGTAGCAGCACAGTACTGACCGGGTCTGTGGTTATTGCCCCGCCATCGCCAGCGGAATCAAATGACTTTGCTGTATTCACTGTTTTATTGCTATCAAGTTCAGCAGTTAAGGTGCCTGTTCCGCTGGCGGTGCCAACTGTCAAACCAATTTCGGCAACACCACTGCTGTTAGTCTGTGCTGTCGCTGCCGAGTTACTAAAACGAGCTAAATCAGTCAGATTGATGGCAAAGTTCACTTGTTTGTTGGCGACATTTAAGCTGAGTTTTGATTTCAGCTGAGCCCTGACTTTGACCGGATTGGCATTGCTGACTGCAGTGACTTCTTTACCGTCTGCTCCAAGCATACTCAACGCCAGAGTGAGCTGATCTGCCGACGGATTATCGCCGGCAGACATAAACGCTTTTTTCGCTATCGAATTATCAGGTAAGGTCGCGGTAAGTTCTGCAGCACCTGATTTAGTACCAACGGTCAAGCCGATTTTTGCGACACCGCGCGCATCGGTTACCGCTGACGCAGTTGCGTTATCGAATTGTGCAACCGCACTGTCAGACAGAGCAAATTTGATGATCTGGCCGCTCAGACTAGCGCCGCTGCTGGAGGTCAATGTCAACTCAGCAGTCAAAGGCACCGCTTGGGATAACGAGCCTGTTTCAGCTCCGTTTGAATTCAGCAGTTTGATAGTACCGCTGTAAGAGACTGGCACGACACCGGCCGATTGGAAGGCAATAGTTGATTTGCTGCTATCAGGTAGCGTCGCAGTGATTTGAGCTGCACCAGAGCTCTGGCCAACTAACAATGTAATGCGGGCAATACCGTTTGTATCAGTTACAGCAGACGCTGTTCCGTTGCTAAAAGTCGCGACTGTGGCATTACTCAATTCAAAGCTAATCAGTTTGCCATTGACGGCGCCGCCGTTTGTAGAAGTTAAAGCGACTTCGAGCGTTAAAGGGGATTGTGCAGTAAGTTGATTACTTTCAATTCCGGAAGCAGTGATTAATTTAAGGGTCGCAACGTACTTTGGTGTCTCAGGTGTCCCACTTGACCCCAGAGTTCCCCCCCCACCACAAGCGACTACAACACTCATCAGAAACGCAACGAGAAGTTGCCGGATGTTTCGCATGAAAACTCTCCCTAGCTGGCTATTTTCATTAGAATTTATGACTTTTCCTAGCTTAGCCGATTAACCTGCGCGGCTGCGAGGATTTAGTCTTGCTAAAGCACAAATTTTTCTTTTAGTTCAGAAACTGCTAGATTACGCCGTCCTTAACCTTGTTATAACCCATGTGCCCAGATGACTACAAACACAAAATACAATCTGACCACGCGAATTCTGCTTGCGATGGCCATCGGCATTCTTGTCGGTACACTGTTCAAATTTCTGTTAGATGGCCAGGCCGAGCGGGTGGTCGATGTTGGAATTTTCAGCTTTGGGATCAAAGCCTTATTTATTGATGGTTTTTTTCATGTTGGCGGACAGATTTTTATCGCCAGCTTAAAAATGCTGGTAGTGCCGCTGGTGCTGGTATCGCTGATTTGTGGCACCAGTTCACTGAAAGACATCAAAACGCTGGGGCGGATCGGCAGTAAGTCGATGAGTCTGTATATCCTGACCACCGCTCTTGCGATTGCCATCGCCGTGTTCTTTGCGACCCTGATTAAACCAGGCGAAGGCGTGAATATGCAGCTGAGTACTAGCTTTAACCCGGGCGAAGCGCCAGGTATCGCTCAGGTCTTTATCAATATGTTCCCAAGCAACCCGATTGATGCAATGGCCAAAGGCGAAATGCTGCAGATCATTGTGTTTGCCGTGCTGTTTGGTGTGGCACTGGCATTATCCGGTGACGCCGGTGAGCGGTTACGCTTGATGTTCGAAGATATCAATACCGCGATGATGAAGCTGGTAGGTATAGTCATGCATTTCTCGCCTTATGGCGTGTTTTTCCTGATGGCCAAACAGTTCACGATTCTGGACCTTGGTGACATGGCCAATCTGATTAAATACTTCGCGTTGGTGATTTTTGTCTTGCTGTTCCATGGGTTTATTGTGTACGGCGCCTTTCTGGCTTTTGCCGCACGCCTGAATCCACTGATGTTTTTCAGCAAGATGAAAGAAACTGCCTTGTTCGCTTTTAGTACATCCAGTAGTAACGCGACCATCGCCAGCAACATGACCACGACCACGCAAAAACTCGGCGTCGACAACAAAGTTGCTTCATTCACTATTCCGCTCGGCGCCACTATTAATATGGACGGCACTGCAATCATGCAGGGCGTAGCCACTGTATTTATCGCGCAGGTTTACGGTATTGACCTGACCTTCAACGACTACTTATTAGTCGTGCTGACAGCAACACTGGCATCTATTGGTACCGCCGGTGTACCTGGCGTCGGTCTGGTCATGTTGGCCATGGTGCTGCAACAGGTTAACCTGCCGGTTGAAGGCATCGCGCTGATTATTGGCGTGGACCGTTTATTGGATATGACTCGGACCGCGGTGAATATCACCGGGGATGCCATGGTGTCCTGTCTGGTCGGCAAAAGTGAAAACTGCTTTGACGAAACCGTTTACAACGACCCCAAAGCCGGTCAGGTCAGCTGACACGAAGTACCGATGAATGACGACTGAATAGTCCATCATTAAAAAGCCGGCAATTGCCGGCTTTTTAGTCTCTGGTATCTGCGGTGTGGTAGCGGCCCCATCTGCTCATCACCAACAAATGCGCCAACAGGTTTCCGTCAGATAGGTGGTGTCAAAACGACGTCTGGCAAAGCCCTGCCCGGTCAGATCACGTTGCTGCAGCAGTGTGACATCGGCAAACCCGAATAACCGGGCAATCTCCTCAGCCGGCACACTAAAAGGCGGGCCACTTTTTTCTGCCGCCGGATACTCCAGACTCAGCAGCAACATATCAGCCGTTGGCATCAAGGCCCTCAGTTGATTGACATAGTCCTGACGCATCGGCGCCGGTAATGCAATCAGCGCGGCACGGTCATAAATGCGCCGGCAATCCGCAACCTGTTCTGGCTTCAGCGCAAAAAAGTCACCTTGCCACAGTCTGATCGCTGCTGCGCTGTGACAAACAAAATCGCCCGATTGTGTGTGCGTAGCCTGTAGTTGATTCTCCGTAAAAAAATCCCGACAGGCGATCTCGGATAACTCAGCACCAACTACAGGCGCCTGCTGCGCCAAGAACAATAAATCGGGCGACTTGCCACACAAAGGCACAAATACAGGACTGGCATTCAACCAGTCTGACGGCGCGGACCGCAGCAGCGGATGTGCGTCGTCTTGTTGCCAGCCCAGCTGATTTTGCTGCCAGCATTGCAGCCAGAACTCCTGTTGCATCTTAGCGCCAGAACGTCAGATGCTGCAGCTGCTGTAAACTGCTTTTCACCACACTGGCTGCAGTCAGACCTGCTTTTTCCGCCAGTGACTTACGGACCCGATATTGCACTTTATACACCTGACGTTCGGCCAGTTGAGTGATCAGATAGTCGTCACTGGTACAAAGCGCGTCGACCAGTTTCAAATCAAGGGCCTGATAACCAAACCAATGCTCGCCGGTGGCCACTTCATCGATATCCAGTTGCTGGCGGTGACGTTGCACAAAATGCTTAAACAACACATGGGTTTCTTCCAGTTCACGCTGGAACTTCTCCCGGCCCTTATCGGTATTTTCACCAAACACTGTGACAGTGCGCTTAAATTCGCCGGCGGTGAATTGTTCAAATTCAATATGATTTTTTTTCAGTAATTTATTGAAGTTCGGCAACTGCGCGATGACGCCGATAGAGCCGAGAATGGCAAAAGGCGCAGCGATAATTTTGTCGGCAATACAAGCCATCATGTAGCCACCGCTTGCAGCCACCTTGTCGACCGCGACGGTCAGTGGGATATTTTTCTGCCGGACCCGCTCTAACTGCGATGCGCCCAGCCCATAACCATGCACCACTCCACCACCCGACTCCAGCCGGACCAGCAAGGCGTCGTCTTGATTGGCGACGGCCAGCACCGCGGTCACTTCCTCGCGCAGCGCATCCACTTCGTGTGCATCCATACTGCCGTTAAAGTCGATGACAAAAAGCCGATGCTGCGGTTTTTCCGCTTTTTCCACCAGTTTTTGCCATTGCTTATAGGCTTTTTTATCCAGCAGCTGTTGCTGCAAGTCGGCCTGTAAATGCTGGTACTCTTCAGACAAATCATCAAAACACAGCTCCCCCTTGCGCGCTTTCGGTTTCACCGATGCCACAACAACCATCACGATCACTGCGCCTATTGCCAGCACCAAGGTCAGGGTTTTGGCCAAAAACATGCCGTATTCCAGTAAAAATTCCACAGAAGATCCTCAAATAACTGATTTGGTTGCATTCTAGCGCGACTAAGCGCTGGCCGCATAGTCGCACCTGTTCGACTGACACAATGGCAAAACTTAGCTTTGTAGCCGCAACCATAAAAGTTGTTCAGCAGGCGAAAAAAAACCCGGCGGTGCCGGGTTTTTTATCAGAAACGGGATTATTGTGCTTTTAACACTGCAGCATTCGTCACCTGAATACCGGCACCACGATTCACGAAGAATGACACCGTCTGACGCTGCATTTCTGCAGTCGCTGCGGCACTCGCCGTTGGACTCAGGATCGATGCGTGGTCGCCTTCAGTAAAGCGGGCGATAGACGGACGGTCTAACACATAAGCACCGGCTTTAGCTGGCAGGCTGGCTGCGCCCAACAGACGAGCCAGTGGCTCAGTACCGCCGAGTGGCATGTTCACAGCCTGATTCGGGATCACCTGATCAGACTTATTAGAGCCACCATTGCCAACCACTTCCAGAATATGCACAGGTGTTTTACCCGCCACATGCATCGCTGCGTAATTGTTCGGGTCGCCGGCATCGGTAATCGTCTGAGCGGCAAACACAAACTGGCTCAGAGTTGCACTGATGGCAGTCAGCGCCGCTACCTGACCTTTGGCAGTCAGATCAGCCAGATAACCGTCAACAAAACGGGCCGCACAACCAGCGTAAGTTGCTGCATCCACACAGACTTTCTGGGCATCAACATAAGCTTTAAAGCCCGGTGATAAAGTAGCAGAGCCCAGCATCACGGCTGATTTGATGGTGTTACCGAATTCCGGTGATTCCAACAAGAAGTTGGCCACTGCACCGCCAGGCATCGCCAGCGTGCTGGCTTTAATTTTGTATAAAGCGTCCGCTGTCGGAATGCCGGTAGACGCATTTGCCAGAGCTACCATACTGGCACCTGTGATGGCGCCCAACGAGTGACCGATAAACTGCACATCCTGAGTATTCAGCAAGCCAGCGGTGTTGTTGAAGTTCAGACCCAGGCGCAGGCCCAGCATGTCAGCGATACTCTGACGCAGGTTGTCGCGGGTAACCAGCATATCCGCCAGGTTCATATAAACAGTGGCGTTACCTGATTCCTGGCAATAAGCACCAGAAGCTGTTACATCTTTTTTACCATCACCATTGACGTCAAAACCACGGCTGCCATGCAGCGGATGGTCGATGGCGACCGTGGCAAAACCTTGTGACGACAAGGCGCCGGTAATAGCCAACATGCTCTCTTTACAGCCGGTAATACCATGCTGCAGGATCACGACAGGCCAGCCTGTAGCTGGTTTTTTCAGGCCATAGGCTTCATTCGGAACAGTCATCTGCACTTGCAGCGTCTGCACTGAATTCACTTTTGGCACCACGTTGAATTTAGTCAGATGACGCTGTTTATCGATACCAAAATCGCGCAATGCACCACCACTGGCACCTTTACACACGGCATCGTTCTGCAGTTGTGCTGGCGTTGTGATGCCTGCTTCCAGCGCGGCTTTTTGGGCATCTGTTAATGCCGCAATCATCGCGCCACTGTCGCAGCGGCCGGTCCAGCGTGTATTCAGTGCGGCTGTTGGCGCAGCTGCAGTAGAGACACCCAGGTAATATGGCAGACTGATAGTACCGGCATAATATTGCGCCAGTTTAAAGGCAAAACGCGGATCAGCCGGATTATCCGGAATAGTGGCACCCGGGAATAAAATATCCGACACCAGCTTACCGGTATTCTGCACTACCACTTTTGGCGGTGTATTACCATTGAGCGCGCTTGGCAGCATCAGCTGCTTCACTGTGGCCAGTACGTTGGCAGTGGATTGGGTGGTGATAGCCGCAGTGTAAATAATCGAATCTTTGGCAATCGATTGCGTCGACACCACATTTTCGAAGCTGTTGATCACACCCTGCAATGCGCGTTGTGCTTCAGAACCCAATGGCATCGTTGCCAGATCCTGCTTCACCAGTTCATAGGTGGTGGACGGCAGCACACTGCGGCCTTCAGAATCTTTCAGATTATTTGTCAGCACCAGAATATAAGTGGTGGCAGGTTTTAATGGTTTTAACGGGATCACCGCGACATTATTGCCAACGGCCTTGGTCACAAAATCCTGACCGAAAGTGAGTTGACCAACAGCTTTACAAGCCACGCCACGCGGTACAGAACGGCAAGAAGCATCAGCCGAAGCCGGGTCCCCCATCAATACCTCAACCAGGCGGACTGAATCAGGGCGTGCAGCGCTGGCTGAGTCCAGACTGACGCCACCGGCAAATGCCAGTTCGATACTAAACGGATTCTGGGTTGACCAGCCATCCAGCGCACCTAATGCGGTTTGTGGGTCTGTATAGTTTGGTGTTGCAGCGGCTTCACCAGGCATCACTAATGTGCCGTCGGTTGTGCCCTGAAACAACAAGTCATTTGGCACAGATACTTTACTGGCAGTCGGGTCAAACACTACACGGCTGGCAGGAACCAGAACCTGGTCGTTATTTGCCGTATCTTGTTTAATATCATTCAGTGAGTCACCACCACAGCCGGTCAGCCCAAGCGCACTGGTCACCGCCAGGCTAATCAGAAGCTTCTTCATACGTTCTCCCCGTGTCCTGATTTTTTATTATATTTCCACAGCTTAGCTAGGCTGCAGATTAAAATTCCTTTGTGTAGACTGGTAACAGCTACGACCAGTTAAACTTAACCCAATCAGAAAAAATTCGCTAGGGCTAAACTGCAGTTCTCTGAAGAAAGGTGCAAAAAGCCCGACAACCCTGTATTCTGCGCGCGATTTCAGCAGCTGCACAGGTTGTTTTCTCATGCATAATTTCCAGGCCAAGCCAGATGAACTGGCAGGTAAAACGATTTTAGTCACTGGTGCCGGTGACGGTATTGGCCGTCAGGCCGCTCTCTCTTTTGCTATGGCCGGCGCGACCGTGATCCTGCTTGGCAAAACCACCAAAAAACTTGAAACCGTATACGATGAAATCGTCGCCAGTGGTGCGCCAGAACCGGCGATAGTGCCGCTGGATTTAAACGGTGCCACCAAACAGCATTACACCGACATGGCGAATACAATTAAAGCAGAATTCGGTAAACTCGATGGCCTGTTGCACAATGCCGGTATACTTGGCGTGTTAACACCTTTTGAGCATATTGATTTGGAGACCTGGCAGAAAATTATGCAGGTCAACGTGACAGGCGCCATGTTGATGACGCAGGCGTTATTGCCGGTGATGGCGCTGGCACCTCAAGCCTCGCTGGTCTTTACCTCATCAGGCGTTGGTAAGAAGGCACGAGCTTACTGGGGACCATATGCGGTGTCGAAATTTGCCACCGAAGGGCTGATGCAGCTAATTGCGGACGAATACGAAAACTCAACTATCCGCGCCAACTGTATCAATCCGGGCGCCACCCGCACCAAAATGCGCAATGCAGCATACCCGGGCGAAGATCAGCGCCTGCTCAAAACGCCGGCTGAGATTATGCCGCTGTATCTGTATCTGATGTCAGACCAAAGCGTGCATATCAATGGCCAGTCGCTGGATGCGCAGCCGAAGTAACCTGCCCCTCATCACGATCTGGCATAAAAAAACAGGAGCTTTTAGCTCCTGTTTTTTTATGCCAGATATT
>CAMLRA010000042.1 GCA_946482325.1 uncultured Chromatiaceae bacterium
GTTCTAATGAAAAGGTTATTGATTTACATAGCAAATCGCCTTTGGCTTATTCTGGCAATTTATGCCGGGAGTTTGATTTTCGGCGCTGTCAGTTTTGCATTTATTGAACAAAAATCTTTGGCTGACGGCCTGTGGTGGGCAACTGTTACTTCACTGACCATTGGCTATGGTGATTTAACCCCCGTAACACCGATGGGGCGTTTTGTCGGCATTCTGTTTGGTCATTTCTGGATTTTTGTCGTGATCCCGATGATTGTCGCCAATATCATTATGCATTTGGTCGAAGACAAACATTTGTTCAGTGACGAGGAACAACGTGAACTGATGCAACGTCTCAAACGCATTGAAGCTCGTTTGGAACAAAGCAAAGACTGAGCGGGTTCCTGAAGTACAGCCGGTTTGGACTCTTTCCGGCTGCACCTGTCAGTGCTTATCTGCGTTTAGCGATCACCAACTGATGCGGTGCCAGCCATTCTGCTGTTGGGCTGTGTACTGAGGTAATCTGGTGCCACTGTGCACTGCACTGCTGTTGATCAAACTCCACCAATAAATAACCCCGCCGCGACAACTCACACCAGGCTAATTCGTCAATCAGTTGCGGCAGTAAACGTGATAACTGTGTGGCCTGCGTGTCACTCAGTTGCAGATACTCTTCAATACCGGGTGATGACACCGAAGCCGTGGCCAGTTCAGTCGCCACCCGCTCGCCTGCGGCGTTTCTCAGCTCACTGTGCCAGGCGTTGTGGGTGTCCCCGGCCAACACCAACACCTGACGGCCACTGTCGCGTATACGCTGATACAACATTTCGCGTTCAACCGGGAAACCGTCCCAGGCATCAAGGTTGTAAGGCAAAACGCCTTGCAGCCGCTGTTGTTGGGCTGGAGTCAGCTTTTCGGCTGGCTGCGCTTTTAAATCAGCCAGTTGCTGCAATTGTGACAATAACCCGGGGCCAGGTTTACCGAGCGCGGCCAAGGCTTCGCCCGGCAGTTCCATTCGCGCCATCAACACCTGCTGCGCCAGCACCTGCCAGTGGCAAGCAGATTGGTTTAGGCCCTGGCTCAGCCAGTCCAGCTGCGCCGGCCCCAACAAAGTCCGCGCCGGGTCCTGCACGGCTTTAAGCAATGCGGCAACATCCAGCTTGCCATCACGCTGAAACTGCGGGAAATCCAGCCATTGGCTGCGGGCACAAACCCGGGTATCCAGCAGATAGAGCTGAACTAAATCACCATAGGCCAGACTGCGGTACAGCGGCTCCCCTTGTTGCACCTGCGGCCGGATCGGTAACCATTCGTAATACGCTTGCAGCGCTGCCAGTTTACGCGCCGGAAAATCACCTTCACCCGGGCTGTGGTTTTCAGCGCCACCGGTCCAGGTATCGTTGGCAATTTCATGGTCGTCCCAGACCAATAAAAACGGATGGCGGCCGTGCAGTTGCTGCAGTGCAGCGTCGGCGCGATAGCAGGCATAACGCCGGCGATAATCCTGTAGAGTTAACAATTCACAGCGATTATCCGGTGCATACAAATGGCCAAACTCGGCGGCGCGCTCAGTGGCATAACCGTCTGCGGCATATTCGTACAGATAATCACCAAGGTGGATCACCGCGTCTACATCGCTGCGTTCGGCCAGTTGCTGATAGACATGAAAATAACCGGCCGGATAGTTACTGCAGCTGACCACGGCAAAACGGGCAGCAGTTAAAGCGCCTTGTGGCAGTGTGCGGGTCTGTCCCACAGCTGAGGACACTGAACCCGCCCGAAAACGATAATAATAGGTCTGACCCGCGGTTAAACCTGCGGCATCGACTTTCGCACAATAATCCTGCTCGGCATACGCCACACAATTGGCGGCAACCACTAAGTTGTGAAACGCGTCATCTGTGGCGACTTCCAGTCGTAGCTGCACCTGAGCCAGCGGGCCGGCCGGCGTCACCCGCGTCCACAACACCACCCGGTCATGCAGCGGGTCGCCACTGGCGACACCATGCAGAAAACTGACCGGAAACTCAGCCTCAGCGCCCGGCTTCGCCCCAACAGGCGCGCTGACACAACCACTGACTGTACTAAAACCACCGGCTGCAGCCACTATGGCGGACAACCTTAAAAACTCGCGACGACTCCACTGCTTCATAACAGACTCCGGCTTTATTTGCGCCAGTCTGCTTGGGGAAAATGACGACTTGATGACGTCAGCGTTGCGGTTACAGAGTCAGGCCGTACGCCATAAATCTTTCACGGAATTGTCAGAAAATTGCCGCATCTCGCAGGCAAGATGCTCGCGGCTTCTTCCTGTGGCCACCCCGTTTGGGTTGTTGTGTATCCTTGTCCTTGGTCCTTACCGAATTTTTGGGGCCTGAATGGTGACGTCTGCGGACGTCACCTTTTTTATTGGCGTTTCACAGCCACAACGCCACTATGGCTGGCGCCACTTTGCCGCACTGACTCCGTGCTGACTAGCAGCACTTTTGCAGAAAAAAACTGTGCCAGGGCGCCGGATGGCCCAACCCATAACCCTGCCCATAATGCACGCCGATACTGCGCAGCAGCACACAAGTGGCTTCGTCCGGCACAAATTCAGCGATGGTCTGAATTTGCAGACTGCGGGCAATATCAGCCATTGCGCGCACCATCACGGCGTCAGTGGCATTTTGGGTCATGGCTTTGACAAAAGAGCCATCAATTTTCAGATAATCCACCGGCAAATGTTTCAGGTAGGCAAAAGACGACATGCCAACGCCAAAATCATCCAGCGCAAATCGACAGCCAATCTGACGCAGACTGTCAATAAAACGTTTGGCAGCTGCCATGTTAGTAATTGCGGCAGTTTCAGTGATCTCAAAGCAGATCTTGCCGGCAGGAATGCGATACTGTTCAAGCTGCTGCTGAATATAAGGCAACAGTTCCGGGTCACTGAGCGAGGGCCCGGAAAGATTGATGGCGATTTTAGCCAGCGTTTCCAGCTGAACCTGACTTTGCGCCAGTTGTTGCAGCACACGGCGGATCACCCAGCGATCAATCAAACCCATCAGACCTTGTTGCTCCGCCAGCGGAATAAACAGCGCCGGACTGACCATCTGACCTTCGCCATCTCGCAGCCGCAGCAGCACTTCAAGATGCAGACCTTGCCCTGTCACGGATAAAGGCACAATCGGCTGGGCGTAGAGTTCAAACAAATCCTCATCCAGCGCTTTGTGCAGCAGCGACAACAGCTGGCGCTGCTGCGTCAGATGATTCAGTTCAGGTCCGTCGGTATCGACGATAAAATAGCGGTTGCGGCCCTGATGTTTGGCCAGATAGCAGCCACTGTCAGCGGCTTTGATCAAATCAGTCAGGTTGCCCTGATAACCGTCCAGCGCGACCACACCGACACTGGCGCCGATAGTAAAAATTTGCTGTTGCCAGTCAAAGCGAAAGACGCCGATTTGACGCAATAACTGCTGCAAATGCGCACTGACAGCTGCCAGGTCGCGGCCGGTTAACACCAGACAAAATTCGTCACCGCCAACCCGCGCCAGCACATCGGCGTCGGTTAAATCTGTACTGAGCAGACTGGCAACCCGGCGCAACAGCTCATCGCCGGCCAGATGGCCACAGCTGTCGTTGATTTGCTTAAACTGATCCATATCGATGTAACACAAAGCGCCAGCCTGCGGTTGCTGCAGCAGAGCCGCAAGCCGCTGTTCAAAAGCGTAACGGTTTAATAAGCCGGTGAGCTGATCATGCTCAGCCTGATAGCGGATTTGCTGTTGCAGCGCCTGCTCCCGGCTGACGTCGCGAAACGTCATCGCCAGTCCCTGTGCAGATTTTACCACCTGCAAGCGTAGCCAGCGTGCATGGATCAAAGCTGAAGGCTGCGCCAACACAGCTTCATAGGGCTGTCCGGTCAGGTCTACTTTCAGACAGCGGCGTAATAACCATTCTGCATCCAGCTGCTGGCAAAGCAGTGCCAGCGATTGCCCTGGCAGCAGCAAAGCCGCATCACACAACTGGGCTGCGACCTTATTGCTTTGTTGTAGCAAAAAGTCGTTGCCGGAAACATCTGCCTGCCGCGACCACAATAACATCGCATCCAGCGACGCATCTGCGGCCGACTGATACAGTTGCTGAAACCGCCGCACTTGAGCTTCTTTGGCAAACTGGCGATAAAACAACACTCCGATGCCGCAGGAGATGGCAAAACCAAGCCCGGCTATCCACCAGGCGCTTTGCCAGATGTCGGTGTGACTCTGGACGGTAAAATGCCATTGCCGGCCGGCAAATACCAAAGGTTGAGTAACTTCGGGCGCAGACGTGGTAAAACTGCCGTTTTGCAGCAGTATCCGCTCACCATCCTGCATCCGAAAGCTCAGTCCACCCGATTCGAGTTCGCTGGTGTAAACACCGATGATAGTAGTGATATCAAAAAAGGCTGCGACATAACCATGTGGTTTCCCGTGCATACTGATTGCACGGCTGACCACCAGACTCTGCGGCTGCTGTGGCGGGTGCAGCACGGCACTTTTATCGAGTAACGGTGCACCGAGCAAAGTCGGTAAATGCTGCTGTACCATCTGCTTGCGCCTGAGCGGATCAATAGACCAAATCACCCGGCCTTGCTGATCCAATAGTGCCAGATCACGCAATCCCGGCAGCATTTTTGCCAGCGTCACAGCACGCACATTAAACCAATCAATTTCATTAGCAGCAGCAACCGGCCAATGCCCAACTAAATCATCCAATGCCCGCACCCGGTCCGCCGCCATAATTTCCAGGGCATTGCTGACTTGTTGTGCCACTGTTCTGGCTTTGATTTCGCTGGTTTTTTCATTACTGAGCCCGAGATAAAATGCGACCAGCAGGATGATGGCAAAAATAAAAACAGTGGCCAGACTGGCGACTAAAGCGGGACGACGCTGCATAGACTTCTCCGGAAAACCACAGCAGTCTATGCAGGCAATATGACAGTATTAAGACAAATCAGATCAGACTTTCGTCCACCAACAGCCGGTTACGGCCTTGTTGTTTGGCTTTGTACAGCATTTCATCAGCGCGCTGCAGCAACTGCCGGGCCTGAATGTGTTCCTGTGGCACCACGGTCGCAAGGCCGGCACTGAGAGTGACAATGCCGCCGGGTGAATATGGGTGCGGCAAAGCCAGATGCTGGATTTTCAGCAAGATATTTTGTGCCAGAAATTGTGCGCCATGACTGTTGGTGCGCGGCAACAACACGGCAAATTCCTCACCCCCAAAACGCGCCAGCAAATCATAAGGCCGGCCTATGGCCTGTTGCATCGCCATGGCGACCCGCCGCAGGCATTCATCACCGGCCAGATGACCAAATTCATCGTTATATTGTTTAAAATAATCGATATCCAGCATCAGCAGCGACAAAGGCTCGCCAGACCGGCAACAACTGCGCCATTCCAGCTCCAGTTGCTGGTCAAAACGCCGCCGGTTAGCAATTCCTGTCAGGCCGTCAATTTGTGAAATGGCTCTTAATAAATCGGTCTGTTGTTTCAGCTGTAACTGAGTTTTGACCCGGGCTTTGGTGATGATTGGATTGACAGGTTTATGAATAAAATCAACAGCACCTAATTCAAATCCCCGCACTTCATCGGCTTCATCAAAGTGCGAGGTGATAAAAATCACCGGAATATCCGCCAGTTCCGGATCGGCTTTTAAGCGACGGCAGACTTCATACCCGTCCAGCCGCGGCATCACGACGTCCAATAGGATCAGGTCCGGATGCAGTTCAGCGCATTTCTCCAGCGCCTGCTCACCATTGAGCGCAATAAACACATCAAATTCATGCCGAAAAATCTCATACATCACCCGGATATTCAGCTGGTGATCGTCCACCAGTAATAAACGCGGCTGCGCGCCGGGTGTGGCATACCACTGGGTATAGTGCGACATCAAATTACCTTCCTTGCCAATTGTCTGAGCGTGTTTAGCGCAGCGCAAAAATCCAGTTGCTCGACCTGCGCGCTAAGTTGTTGATAACGCGGATCCTCTGCCAGTAATCGGGCAGTCAAATCCAACGCCGATAAATGTTGTTGTTGCAAAGCCAGTTCCAGCTGCTGCAACAGTTCAGTTTGCCCTAGCTGGTCAGACTCTGCCAACGTTTGAGGGTTCAGTGTGACCGGCGCCGGTTGCTGCTCAGTAAAATCTGCCCAGCTTACTCTAAAGTGCTGCAGGCTTTGCTCCAGCAAGGGTTGCAGGGCCTGAATATCTGCCGGTACACCCTGCTGTAACTGTTGCCCGGCCACCCGTAACGCTTGCGCCAGTTGCACGGCACCGAGCGTCGCCACACCCCCCTGCAGTGTATGCAACACAGCGCGCCGGGCATTATTGTCGGCAGCACTTTTGTAGATTTCAATTTGTTGCAGCCATTCCTGTGGCAGGCGTTGCCAGGCCTGATATAACAGCTGACTGTTCCCACCAAAGCGCGACAACAACTGCGGTAAGGGTTGTAATAAACCTGCACTGGCAGGTGCCGGACTGCTGCTCTGAATACGGCTGTCCGTCTGTGACGCGTCCGTCGGCGGTGCCGGCATGTCCCGGCCACATATCGCCAGCAATTGCGGGCACAATGTTTTTAAATCAATCGGCTTGGCAATGTGCGCATTCATGCCTGCCGCCTTACAGGCCCTCTGATCATCGGCTGTCGCATTGGCTGTCATTGCCACCACAGGCAACTGTGCCGCGGTATAAAGTTGCCGGATATGTTTGGTTGCCGTCAGTCCATCCATCCCGGGCATCTGCAAATCCATCAGCACCAAATCAAAATATTGTTGTTGCACCAATGCTACGGCAATAAAACCATCGACCGCCAACGTGACTCTAGCTCCGGCCGATATTAACAATTGCTCGGCCACTTCTCGGTTTAGCGCGTTATCCTCAACCACCAGCAATGACAAACCGGCCAGTGGTTTATCCGGCAGCACCGCCTGAGCCTGCACTCTGACTGTGGCAGGCTGCAACGCTTGCTGAATGCGGCTTGCCAGCTGTTGAAACGTGACAGGTTTAATCAGTACGTCGCGGATCGGCTGGTCTTGCTGGCGCGCCAATTGCTGCAACACCTCGCTTTCGAAGGCAGTGACCATCATCAGCATCGGCATCGGCGGCGACACAGCACTTGTACCAGCGTGGCCCTGACTGTGTTGCAACATTTGCTGCGCAGCGGCAAGCCCATCCAACACCGGCATCCGCCAATCGAGCAACACCAACTGGAACGGATTGTCAGTATCAGCTGCTTGTCGCACGGCTTGTACCGCAGCTTCGCCATCAGCTACTGCCGTGACATCACAGCCAAGCCGCTGCAGGCAGGCTGTCAGACTTTGCCGTACCAGTGCCTGGTCATCGGCCACCAGCACTTTTAAAGATTGTCCTAAAAACGCGGGCTCCTGCTCAGCAATCAATGGGAATTCCACACTGAAACTAAAGCAGCTGCCTTGACCCGGAGTGCTGTCCAGCTGCAGTTTTGCCGCCATTAATGCCAGCAACCGCTGACAAATCACCAAACCAAGCCCGGTGCCGCCAAAACGCCGGCTGATCGAAGTTTCCGCCTGGCTGAAGGCATTAAACAACCGTTGTTGTTGTTCAGCCGAAATGCCGATGCCGCTGTCTTCGACCCGAAACAGCAACAGCGCTTTGCCTTCCGCTGCCGCTTGCCGGCTGACACACAGCCGGACATAACCCTGCTGGGTAAATTTCAGTGCATTGCCGGCCAGGTTTACCAGCACCTGCTGCAGCCGCAGCCGGTCGGCTAAAATGCTGGCCGGCAAATCCGGCGCCAAATCAAACAGCAACTCAACATGTGGATTCTGGTGGGTTGCGCCGAGCAACACGGCGACATCATGGAAAAATCCGGCCAGCTCCAACGGGGCCGGGTCGAGCTCAAGCCGGCCGGCATCAATCTTGGAGAAATCGAGGATATTGTTCAGCAGGCCCAGCAGCGCAGTCGCGGCTATTTGGGTTTTGCCGACATAGTCAGTCTGCAAATCACTGAGGGGGGTTTGTTGCAGCAACTGTAACATACCAAGCACTGCATTTAGCGGCGTGCGGATCTCGTGGCTCATATTCGCCAGGAACTGCGACTTCGCCTGATTGGCGCTGTCGGCCTGTTCCTTGGCCTGACGTAATTGCATTTCCAGTTCACGCTGCTCAGTGATGTCGAGATTGATGCCGGTCATGCGCCAGGGGGAGCCGTCAGCTTTGCGTTCAACAGTGGCCGCCCCCTGAATGTAACGCACACCGCGCCCCGGGGTGACGATACGAAAAATTGGCTCATATTGGCCTGTCCCGGCGAGAGCCTGCTGCAGCGCAGTTTCGGTTGCTGCCAAATCCTCCGGATGCACCCGCTGCTGCCAGTGCTGATAACGCAAGCCGGACTGCGCCAGCGCCGGGTCTTGCTGGTAAATATCAAACATCCGGCCATTCCACCATAATTCGTTGTTTTCCGGCTGCCAGGTCCAGACGCCCATATGCGCAACTTCAGCAGCAATACTGAGCTGGTCGCGCAACATGGTTAAATCCAGCTCGGACTGCAGCTGTTCACTGAAATCCAGCGCAATCAGCAGATAACCCAGCAATTCGCAGCTGGTATCGCGAATCGCGGTTAATGTCAGTAGCACTGGTAAACTGCTGCCGTCCTGACATGTCAGCTGACTGCGCCACGTTTCCGGAGCTCCGGTTTGTGCCAGATGCGCAAGTAAATCGGTCTGAGTTTCACCAGACAGGCCCATTTCCCGGCAACGGCTGACAAACTCACTACTACTGAGCAACGCCGTCAGCTGTGCCTGCCCGGCCATTTCCACCGCCTGATAGCCGAGCATCAGCTCGGCGCCGCGGTTAAACAGTTGCACCACGCCGTGTTTGTCGAGGCTGATAATGGCGACTTCCGAAGCTGCCCGCAGTACGGTATCAATCAGCTGGTGCAGTTCAGCACGGTGTGATTCTGCCTGTTTGCGGTCTGTGATGTCGCTGGATAACGCAATGTAGCGCTCGGTCAGGCCGGTGGCATTAAGCAGCGGCATGATCACAGTGTCGTACCAACGCAGGCTGCCATTTTGATGGCGATTGCAAATCTCACCGCGCCAGGCCTGTTGCTGGCTGATTTGCCCCCACAGCTGTTGCCAGAACACCGCCGGATGCACGCCGGAGTTGACCTGCTGATGCGTCTGCCCCAGTAACTCAGCCCGACTGTAACCGAGGCTCTGACAGAACACAGCATTAACATCAAGGATCCGGCCGGACGGGTCTGTTTCGACATATAAAAACTGGGCGTTGATGGTTGCCAACAAGGTTTGATGCTGGCGCAGCGCCTGATCGAGCTGACGCCGGCTGGCAATCAGCTCACCAATGTCACGCAACGTTTTTGCCGCCGCTATGATGCGGCCTTTTTCATCATAAACCGGCGACACATTCACTAATACATCCAGCAAACCGCCGGCTTGATGTCGCCGCTGCGTAACAAACTGCTTGACACTGTCGCCGCGACGGATTTGCTGCAGGATTTGTTCTTCCTGTGCTTTCAGCTCTGGCGGGATGATGAGGTCGGCGAGCAATTGACCAATTGCCTCTGTCGCGCTGTAGCCAAACATCTGTTCTGCGCCCTGGTTCCAGCTGGTGACGACGCCCTGTAAATCCTGACTGATGATGGCATCACCGGAACTGCGCACTATGGCGGCCAACCGGCTTTTGTGCTCATTAAACTGCTGACGAGACAAATAAATCCGCATGCCCATACTGGCGGTCAGCGCCAGTAACAGCGTGAGTAGCAATCCGATTGCAGACTGCTGTTGTACAGACGGCAAGCCCAGCTGCTGACTGAATTGCTGATCCGCATGAAAGTGCCATTGCCAGCGCCGACCGAATACTTCACTGTCCAGCACCACATCCCCCTGCTCGGCAGACAAGGCCGTACCGGACTGGTAAAACACGCTGGGCTCACCGGTGACATCGCGCATTTCCAGACTGATGCCACCGGCCTTGGCTAATAATTCATGCAATACCTCACCGGCAATCAACGGTGCGTAGCTCCACCCCTGTAACAGCTGTTGCCGCTCAGCCACAGTCGCCGGCGTGACCCAGCCCTGATAAACCGGCAATAACATCAGAAATGCCTGGAGTGGTTTGCCACCAGCCTGTACCAGCGTTACAGGTCCGGTCAATCTGGCCTCACCACTTTGCATCGCCGCGACCGCCGCCGCATAACGGTTAGATTCCGAACTGATATCCAGGCCTATAGCCGCCTGATTGCGCGCCAGCGGTTCGATATACTGAATGATAAAATGATCGTGCGGATGAGGCGCCAGTACCGTCAGCTTAAAATCAGCGGCCCCACTCTGCCGGGCTTGCTGGATAAACTGCGGGAGCTGCGCCGGCGTCACCCGGTGGATGTAACCAAAACCATGGGCGCCGGGAAATTCCACGGCAATATCCCGACTTAAACTATAAGCATGGAAAGTCGCGGCGCTCAGCGCGTTGCCTGCCGTCAGCACATGGCCACGCACGCCCCGCAGGCCATATTGATAACGCTGCAACCGGTCTTTGCTCTGCCGCACTATCTGTTCGGCCGCATCGGTTAATGCGTACAACATCCGCTGATGGTTCTGCTGCTTCAGCGCCTGCGCATAAGCATACACCGCCGCCATACCAGACAGCAGGATCACTGCAGCGAGCAACAACGGCCATCTGGTGGTTACGCTTTGTTGTTCAGTCCAATGAGGTTGCTGTGTCATACCCAAAAATCCCTAAAGCCGGCGATCGGCAGCTCCTGACTTTTGAACTTAGCACAGTGTTTCCGGACGTCCACCTTTTCGCTACAAACGGCGACGTTCTGACAAAAACTGCTGGTCAGATCTGTGACAAAACTTTAGAGTCAAGCAAGGCCCTGTTGCAGGTCACGACCGGCGATTTACGGCGAAAACAAGAAAAATAACAATGAAATTAAATCAGTTACAGTAGGGAACATTTATGGTTAAAACCATCTTTAAATACAGCGCTGGCGCTTTGCTGCTGCTTGTTTGCGTCGTTGCAGTCCGGACTGTCAGTTTTAATCCCGAGCCAGTCGCAGCGGTCCAACCGGTTACGCAGACTGTTGATACTGAAAAGGTCAGCCGGCATTTGTCCGAAGCTATCCGCTTCCAGACCGTTTCCTATGACAACAGCGCCGGACGCAATAAAGCCCGTTTCCTCGAATTTATTCAGTGGGTCGGACAGACCTATCCGCAGCTGCAGCAGCTGGAGCAGCTGGAGCTGACGCCGGTCAATGAGCTGACCCTGCTGTACCGCTGGCAAGGCAAAGACAGCGCCCGTGACGCCACGTTGCTGTCGGCACATTACGATGTAGTACCAGTGACGCCGGGCACCGAAAAATTATGGCACCAAAGCCCGTTTTCCGGCGCCATTGCCGAGGGGTATGTCTGGGGCCGTGGTGCCATGGATGATAAAGGCGCGGCGGTCGCCATGCTCGAAGCCATCAGCCTGTTACTGGAGCAGGGTTATCAGCCGCCGCACGACGTCTATCTGGCACTCACCCACGACGAGGAGATCGGTAGCAAAGAAGGCGCTGCAGCAGTCACAGCACTGCTGCAACAACGGCAGGTGAAACTGGCCTGGTCACTGGATGAAGGCTCCTTTGTGCTGCGCCAGATGGTGCCTGGCGTAGCGGCCGATATCGCCAGTATTAATGTCGCGGAAAAAGGTTTTCTTAATCTGCAGCTGACAGTGCAAAGCCCAGGTGGCCACAGCTCCATGCCGCCGGCAAAAACTGCGGTCAGTATTTTGGCACGTGCCCTGACCCGACTGACCGACCAGCAGGTACCGGGTGGTATTGATGGTCTTACCGCAGACTTTTATGACCAGCTTGGCCCGCATATGGCTTGGACCCAACGAATGTTACTCGCCAACCGCTGGTTATTTGGCCCTTTGTTGGAGCATGAACTGAGTAAAATGCCAACAGCCAATGCCATGCTGCGCACCACCACAGCACCGACGATGCTGAGCGGCAGTATCAAAGCGAATGTGTTGCCGCAACAGGCCAGCGCTGTCGTGAACTTCAGGTTGCATCCGCGTGACAGTGTCGATGCGATTGTGGCGCATGCAAAGACCGCAATTAATGACTCCCGAGTTGAACTCAGTGTGTTACAGGGGATGGCTGCATCAAAAGTCGCCGCAAAAGACGGCGATGGTTTCCGACGGATCAGCGCTGCAGCACAAAGCGCCTACACCGTGGCCGGTGCGCAAAGTGCGCCGCTGGTGGTAGTGTCAGGGCTGACTATCGGTGGGACAGACAGCCGATTCTATGAGGAAGTCGCCGACGCCAGTTACCGGTTTAATCCGATGGTGCTGACGTCGACTGAACTCGGCGGTTTTCATGGCAATAATGAGCGGATAAGCCAAGACAATCTGGTCAAATCCGTACAGTTTTACTACAGCCTGCTCAGCGCGCTTTGACCACGAGAGTTCACGCTGGCTTTTTGGTTCCGCGACAACGCACTGCAAGTGCGTTTTAGCCCTGACGCACCGGGCCGGCGTCTGTTTCAATCTGTTGTTTTAATTCGCTGGCAAAACCAGCGATAAACACCCATTCCGCGACGATAAACAAAGGCCCAATCAGCAGCCCCATCAAATCGTCGACAAAGGCCGGCTTTTTGCCCTCAAAATAATGACCGATAAACTGCAGCACCCAACCAACAGCAAAGACTGCAACCGACCCCCATAACCACTGGTCAGCAAACAGCTGCACCAGTTGCTGTGACAGGGCAAAACAGCCGCCGCTGAATACCAGCATCAGCACACCGAATTTCATATCAAGCAGCACATAATACAGGCAGCTCAGCACCAGCAACACCAACGCCGCACTGATGGAGCTACCAAACAGCGGGAACGACAACATGCCAAACACGCTGATCACAATCAACGGAATGCCGGCAAAATGGGTCAAAATGTTCCGCTGATCGCGGTGATACAGCGCATATTGGCTTAATTGTTCACGTAAGGTCCGCATGGTTATTCCTTATTGTCTGAGGCGATTTGGCTCAATCTAAATCCGGTTGCGGTTAAACTCTGTCAGATACCTGACATTTCAGAGTGCCATAGAGATGAATCAGCGAACGGCAGAGCAACCTGAAAGTGTGCTAACCCTGTGCCAGCTTTAATAAAGCCGGCCGGTTCAATACTGTAATGCCCCCGTATTGCGTCTGGATCAGGCCTTGCGCCACAAGCTGGCGTAATAGTTGGTTGGTGGTTTGGCGGGATAACGACAACAGCTGCCCAAGTTGTTCCTGTTGTAGCGGTACTGCGGCCTGTTGCTGACTGAGCTGACAGAGTCGGCGGGCCAGCCGCTGCCCCGCGCTCAGCACCGCCCGGTCTTCCAATTCGATAAACACCTGGCGCAATTTACTGGTCAGTAGCTGACCAAAGGCCTGCCACCATAACGGATCTGTGCTGACCAGTTGTTGCAACGCAGCCTTGGGCAGATGCCAAAGTACCGTATCCTGCAGTGCAGCTGCGTCATGGGTGCGTGGCTGCTGATCAAACAAGGCAATCTCACCAAGCCACTGGCCTGGCGTCAGCAGCGTTAGCAGCGCCTGTCGGCCGGATTGATGCAGACCAGAAATCAGCAACTGGCCAGCCAACAGCACGTAGATCCCACAAAAAGCGTCGCCACGGCTAAACAGCGGTTGTCCGGCTTGCAGCTGACGTCTGCGTCCGAAGCTCAGCAATTGCTGCTGCTGCGGGCGGCTAAGCGCAGCGAACCACAGATCGGCATCAAGCACTGCCAGCTCCTGTGAGGTCAATACCGTCGGGGTGCTCATGTTGCCGGCCAGTGTTGGCGGAGTCCCAGTTTCAGTAAGACTTTTTCCAGCGCCGGCTCCGGTACGCGCAGTGGCTGGCGTGAGCGCGCCAGATACAGCCCGAGCGCTGCCGGTTGTTTTGCGGCCTGCTGCAATGATTGTTGTGCCAGTAAAAGCTTCGCTACCGGCGCGGCAAATCCCCACAAGGTCAGCATAAAGGCCCCGGCCTGCGCCGCGGTCAGCGTACCGGTTTCGCCGTTAGCATTTTTCAGTAACGTCTGACCCAGCTGATAAAACAGCGCCGCCAGCATCATTTGTTCCATCGTGGCCTGATCCAACGACAGCCACTGCCCAATCTGCCGGCAATGCCCGGCCAGCCGGACCCCGGCTAAGCCGCCGCTCTGGTCACTGTCTTGTGAGACACTCAGCGCCAGCACCACGCCGTACAATAAACTCAGCCCAAGCCGGCTGATCGCCATCTGCACCGAATAGGTTTCCTGGTTAAAACCCATGTACGCCGAATTGGCCAATTGCAGCAGACGCGCACTTAACACGGCGTCCTGCTCAATCAGCTCTGCCAGTTTGTCGATGCGGACATCCGGGTCCAGCAACAATTGCTGTAACTGGCCAACTAATGGCGGGATCAAAGGTAAATGGGAGCAAGCCAGGAGCTGACTGCGACAACGCTCGTTCAGCCCCAGTGCAGCGATAGCGCTTGCAATGTCGACTAACCGCGGCAGACTCTCTGGCGGCACCGGCTTTAAACAAAATAAATGATAACGCTGCAGATACGGCAGCAGCTGTTCGTCCTGACAATCCGGTACGGCCAGCACCCGAACGCTGTTGGCAAAATGCATGGCAATAGCATCAACATGCGATGATGGGGCTACATCTGTGATCACCAGTGCTGGGACTGCTTTTAGCTGCAGTGCCGCGGCCGGATCTGCCCGGATCAGCTCCCAGTCCTGTGGTAATTCAACCTGCGCCACTGGCGCTGGATCAGCGATCCAGAGTAAAAACCCGGCCATCATGACCTCCACCGGTAATAGTTCAACCGCGACAGCTGCCGCGGCAAAGTTCAGTCGAGCTTGTAACGACTCAAACTGTGGGCTCTCAGAGCACCAAGGTATGCGGGGATAACCACACAGCAGTTATTGCATTGCCGCTGCTTTTGCAATGACTTGCTCCGCGGTCATCCCATGCGTTTGTTGCCCTAAAAACTGATAATTCACATGCTGCATGGCAGTGTCACTCTGCAGCAAAGCCACTGCCTGCATTTGTCCGGCATGTACCTGAATTTTCACTAAGGCCAGCAAAAATTCAGCTTGTTTTGATTCCGGCATACTGCGTACCACCCGTTGCACGCTTTGCTGCGTCGTTGCTGAATTACTGCCATCAATCGTCAGAGTCCGGTATGACTGCGGTGCAGTGCAGCCTTGCATCGCCAGTAACAGTAATGCGCAAATGAGGCTTTTGCCACTGTAGCTACCGGTGTGAACAACCCGGTTGCGAAACAAATCGGTGATCATGGTTTTGACTCCTGTCGGTAAGTGTTAACAACATGTACAGTTTTAACAAAAAATATCGGGACTGACCAGATTAATCTGCTGGTGCTGCTACGACAGGATGAAACCATAAAGGACTGTCTGGTAAAGGAAAATTCGGGGGAGCCATCGGATTATCCAGCCGGATTTGCCGGCGTTGGCTCAAGCCTGCCAGCGCAATAGCTGCACCATAACGTTGCTGAAATAACAACTCAAAGCGGCCACTGGCAATCAGTTGACGCAAGCCACGCTCGATAGCATTGGCCAGCCGTTGATTACTGCGATTAACAAAAAAATACACAGCGGACGGATACACCAGCACCAGCTGAGATTCCACGACAAACTGCTCACGCTGAGGCAACAGATCACCATAAGCTTCAAAGACGGCACGCGGAAAAGCATCGCCACGTTCTTTTTGCAACATGTCAAACAGCTGTGGCGGATGGGCGCTGGTCAGTACCGACAGACCGTTATGCTGTAAAATTGCTGTATCCGGCCAGTCATGGCCTTGTATAAACGTGAGTTTCTTCAGCTGTGACAACACCTGGATGTGTTGGAACCTGGCTTGTTCGCCCTGGCGGATCAATAACAGCCGCCAGCCGTTTAGACCTTTATCCAGCGGGATCCGCACCGGCAACAATTGTTGTTCACGGGCGGCTGAAGTCATACTCCAGTACACATCGATTTGACCTGCTGCGATTTCTTTTAACACCCGGCTTTGCACCATGTCTTGCCCGGATGGTTGCAGCACAAAAGGTTCACCGGACGCCTGCAAAGCCTCCCTGAGCAATTGCAACTGGTAACGCTGATCAACCGACGCCAGCTGACGTGCCGGGCTGCCATAAATTACCCGCAATGCTGGTGCGGCCCCGGCAACACACGACAGCAACACAGCCAGAATCAATAACATTGCTCGCAATGAACCGGCTCCCTGGTTAATCGTGACAGCTTTGAATGACACTATTTACCTTACAACAGGCTCGCCGGAGCTACCAGTGCTGTTGCCCCGATTCTGCAGACAGCCAACGCAAAAATAGGCCGGTCGTCCCGCGGAACCTCAACAGCGCAGCCCGGTCATAGCTGCTGACTAATTCGATGATGGGCAGGCAAGGTATTGTCAGAGCACAAGGTTTTCTCGTTTTATTGGTGGCTGTTGGTATCGCTGCTGGTTCATCTGGCTATCGTTGCAGTGGTATTGCTGCAACAGCCCAGAGCAGCAGTGAAGCAGCAAACAGCCGCCCCCATCACGGTGTTTGCCGTCAGCAGACCAATAGCACCGGCGCCGCCGGAACCGGCCAAGACTACAACAATCAAAGCAGATCGGGTGAAACAAGACAAACCACAGCCGGCAGCTGATCCAGTGCAGCCAAGGCGTAAAACCGCGCTGGCGGTCCAAAACACCAAACCAGCCCAACAACGGAAAGCCGCCAGCACCAAAGAGGCCACGACAGCGGCTACGCCTGCTACAACAGCAGTACCGGCCGCAACCACCGATATTGCCACGTTGCTGCATTCAGTTGCGGCCAGAACGGCACAACGAGACCTGTCGGCGGCTGAACTGGCGGCGCTGACTGCGCCCAAAGCCGAGGCTTCAACCACGTCAGCCACCCACCGACCTGCCGTCAAACCCGGCTCAGGCCCGGCCGCCGATGTGCTGGAAACCTTGCCGGACGGGTCGCAGCTGGTGCGGGTAGGCAAAGGTTGTGTGCTGGCAAAACCGGGCGCTGACCTTCGCAAAGATATCCACAGCATGAAGGTAGCCGGCTGTGGTGCCGGCGGTCGCAGTGAACAGGACCGGATTGACGCACATTTTGAACAGGTGATGTCAAAAGTCGGTCAACACCGCTGAGATAAATTCCGCCCCTGCTTATCCCTTTTGCCACACAGCAACTTCTGACACCCGGCATGCTGCAGCAACATGCGGTAAAAAGCACATCCGGGGTTATCACCATGAAATATCTGCTGTTTTGCACATTGCTGTTCAGTACAGCGCTGCTGGCCCTGCCGAGGGGCTCAACGCTCTACCCGCTGCCGGATGGCGCTTTGCATGTGCGGTTGTTACAGCCGGTGACGCTAAACAGCCAAAAAACTGACATTGCCGTAGTGCTGATCTCAGGCCCCAATGAACACTTTTTTGCTGACAGTGGTTTTTTTGCTTTGCTGCAGCCGGTATTGGCGCAGCAGCACCGCACTTATGCGGTAGACCGGCAAAGCAGTGGTTTCAGTTCAGACACCCCCACGCCGTCATACCGTAAATTCGCCAGCGATTTAGCGCAGGTGTTACCGCAACTGCAGGCGAAAAAATTTCTGCTGGTCAGCTTCGCCAGTGGCAGCATCACAGCCCGTTTGCTGGCCGACAACCCGGCCATCGCGCCGCATCTGCACGGGCTGTTGCTGCTGGACCCGGACGTCCCCACGCAGGCCGCTCTCGAACTCTATAATGCGGCACCGGCCGACTGGTACCGGGCGCACCTTGATGAGCTGCTCCCTGAATTGGCCAAAGGCGTCTGGAACGACAGAACGGCTCGCAAAATCGACGCAGAACTGGCACAAATCCGCCAGCTGGTGCCGCCGGCACAGCAAACATTGACTGACTGGGATTATTTGCAGCAACTGCAGGCCAGCCGCCTGCCGGTCAACCGTCAACAAGCCAGAGCGATAGAAATTGCCCAGTATCAGGCTGATTTAGCCGCTTATACCAGAACCCCATGGCAACAAAGTGTTGTGCCGGTGTCGGTGGTCGACAGTGATTTTGAAGCGCCTCTGATCGCAGAGGCCAAAGAAGACCAAGCCCGCCTTGAACGTTGGCGGCAAGACGGGCTGGAATTCGCCGCCACTTTGGCAAAAAACAGTGGCGGCCGGTTTGTCGCCTTGCCGGCCCAGAACCATCTGCTGATGTTCAGCCACAGTGCTGAGCTGGCACAGCTGATTAACGAACTGGTTGGCGCCAAGACCAAGCCGCTTGATTCAGTCAGCCGCTAAACGGGCGCCCAAAATCGCCGCACCGCGTTCACCGCTGGCTGCGCCAAACTCAGCACGGCGCAGCGGCGGCACTTCGACACCGGCAAACAGATGGCGACTGATAGCAGCCGGTAACGCCGCAAAGATTTCGTCAATGTCCGACAAACCACCGCCCAGCACCAACACGTCCGGATCATAAGCCAACACCTGTGCTGCCAAGGCAGCACCCAGCGCATCGAGATAACAGGCAAAACATTGCTGCGCCAGCGCATCACCGGCGCGCAAAGCCTGCAACCAATCATAAGTGGTCACATCCTGTTGACTGAAATGGCGGTATAGCCGTGCCAGGCCAGTGCCGGAGATATAAGTTTCCGCACAACCTTCCAGGCCACAACCACAGCGATAGAGCGGCAGCTGATATTTGGCCAACACCCGGGCGGCAATCGACTGATGACCAAGCTCACCGGCCAGCTGATGCCGGCCCTGATAGAGTTCACCATCAACACAAAGCCCGCCGCCAGCACCGGTGCCCAGGATCACGCCAAATACGCGGCGATATCCGCGGCCAGCGCCCAGCAGGGCTTCCGACAAGACAAAAAGCCGGCAATCATTGCCTATCGCCACCGGACGCTGCAAACGTGTGGTTAGATCAGTGCCGACCAGCTGCTGATTCAGACAAGCGACATTGGATGAAGTCACCAGACCTTGGGGCGCCACTACCCCGGGCAAAGCAATACCCACCGCGGCTTTGTGACCAAATTTCTGGTCCGCCAGCGCCACCTGCGCACTGACTGTTTGCAAAAACACCGCATAATCGTCGGTCGGCGTCGGTACACGCCAGCGCTCGACTAAGCTGAAATCCGGCCGAAATACTGCCATTTCGATTTTGGTGCCGCCAATATCCAGACCATAAATCATCAGGCTCTCTCCGTCAGTGTCGGGGCGAACGGATACAAAGTCACACCCTGGACTACCCGGTTGACTTCACCGGTCGGACAGGGATTATCCGGCGAGATCCCGAGCTGCAGCGCTTTATAAAACGCCAATGTCTGACAATACACAATCAGCGGCAAAGCCAGCCAGGCATCTGCCAATAAAGCCGCACCGCGACAGCTATCCAGTTGCACCAGCCGGCTATAAGCTGCCCGGCGGTCACGCTGTACTTCTGCGTATAAATCAACATCATACTTTGCAGTATACGGGTCGTTCGAACGCAGAATAAACACTTGGGTCTGCGCATTGACCACCGACTTCGGCCCATGGCGGAAGCCAAGGCTGCTTTCATAAAAACTGCTGATTTGGCCTGCGGTCAGTTCCAGATATTTCAGTGCCGCTTCGCGGGCGATGCCGGCCAGGCCGCCACTGCCGACAAACACCACACGCTCGGCCGGTAATTCGGCCTCAGCGCGAATTGCCGCGCTTTGCGCCAGCAACTGCGCTGTGACGTCAATCGTGGTGTTGAGCTGTGCCTGCTCTGGCTGAAACAACCATAAAGTCGCCAGATACATGCCGGTAAAACTGCTGGTCATGGCAAAACTGCGGTCGTGACAGGCGTCCGGCAGTTGCAACACTTTACTCTGACGATGGTTCTGGCCATATTGCGCCAGCCGCCCGGCGGCGTTACAGGTGATAATTAAATGCCGGCAATCCGGTACCAGCTGATCCGCCAGTTCGGTGGTTTTCAGGCTTTCCGGGCTGTTGCCGGAGCGGCCGTAACTGATCAGTAAAGTCGGATATTGTCCCTGCAGGTATTGCGCCGGATTACTGACCAAATCAGTGGTGCTGATAGCCTCCAGCCGCTGCGTTGCATGTGGCAGTGTGGGCGCAAGTGCCGGTAACAAGGCCTGGCCAATATAAGCCGAAGTACCGGCGCCGGTCAGAATAATGCGTAAGCCAGGTTCGGCCAGCTGGCCAGCAAACCAATGGCGGAGTTCGTTATCGGCATTGATTTGGCTGATAATTTGCTGCCAAACCTGCGGTTGCTGAGCGATTTCGCCTGCGGTCCACTCAGCGGCCGCTTCACGTAAGGCTGCAGCGCTCAGGCCCAGAGTTGCTGTATCTGTAAAAGAAAAAGGTACCACCATAAAACTCCCGATCCGGATTTCAGGCTGCTTGCGCAGGCAAAGACAGTGGATGCGCCAGACCACAGGCGCTGGCATACATCTGCAGCACCAGACGAATATGGTGCTGTACCAGTGCTTGCGGTTCCACTGTCAACTGACCATTCAGTACGGCCTGATACTGCTGCGGCATAAACTGACTGAGGAGCGGCAGCGGGATCTGGCTGTGGCTCAGGTTATCGAGTAGCCGGCTCACCGCCTGCTGTAAGGCCGGCTGCTGCCAGTAATAACGGATACGGTCGCTGTAGCTGTACTGGCGCAGTAGCTGTTGTTCCAGCACATTGCCGGGATAAAATTTTTGCCAATAACCGGGTTGTAGCTGCATCACCCGCTCACAGACCGCGATGAGATGCGACTGCTGCTCAACCGGCACCAGTTGTTGTTCGATGTAACAGAGCGCAAACAGCGCTTCGCGTAAGGCAAACGTCAGCTGAGGCCCGACTTTGAGGATGGCAAAATGTTGCTGCACCAACTGCTGATACCGGCTCTGTGGTTGAAAATCGGTGGAATGGGCTTCAAACACCAGTTGTGGGTCTTTAGCAATAAAATCAGCCAGTTCTGTACTTGCTAACGCATCAAACACATGCACTTTGGTGTTATCAAACTCGACACCGGGTTGCACCACCACGGCAATGACTTTCTGCCAGACATCCGCACCTAAACCCAAAGCCGCAAAAGCCTGCTGATGTAATTGAATAGTATTTTGCACGTTGCCAACAGCCGTTGGCTGCAGATGTTGCTCCAGGCTGCTGACACCGCCGGGCGCCGGCACTTCGGTACCAATCACGTAACAGAGGCTGGCAGGTTCTGCCATACTGCTCGCCGTCAGCTCCGCCAGCGTTTGTTCTGCGACCTGGCACAACCGCGCCGCACGCGCGGCAATCAGCGCATCTGGCAGCGGCTTGGGGTCATCAGCACAAGGCATGCTGGTGTCGAGGTGAATTTTGTGAAAACCGGCACGGACAAAAGCCGCAATGAGGGTTTCAGCTTTGGCCATCGCCTCACTGGCCGGTAAGGCTGTCCAACATACCGGGCCTAAGTGGTCGCCGCCAAAACACAGTTGGTTGGCGGCAAGGCCCTGCTCTGCCGCCATTTTATGGACAAAGGCAATAAAATCAGCCGGTTGCATACCGGTGTAGCCACCGTCCTGATTGACCTGATTGGCAGTGGCTTCAATCAAAAGCAGCGATTGATCCGCTTTGGCCTGTTGGATGGCAGCCTTGAGCACCATCGGGTGCGCCGAACATACCGCGTAAATCCCCTTGCTTTGGCCTTGTTTATTGGCGCAAAGCAGTTCAAGCAAAGCGTTCATACCTCTCCTTATGGACTGATCACATGCACTTGCACCCCCATCCGGGTCAGCTCTTCGACATACAGTGGCGGAATACCACTGTCGGTCACCAGCGTATGCACTTGCATCACACTACAAATCAGATGAAAACCACGACGGTCAAACTTGGATGAATCGGTGACGACTATCACTTCGCGCGCCACTTCACACATCAGCCGGTTCAGCGTCGCTTCGGCTTCAAAATGGGTCGACAGGCCGGTTTTTAAATCAAAGCCATCGACGCCTAATACCACTTTGTCGAACTGATAGTTTTTCAGCGCCTGCTCGGCCTGAGCACCATAAAACGACATCGATTTTTTTCTGAGCGTGCCGCCGGTCATCATCACTTCGACTTTGTCGACCTGCGACAATTCCAGCGCAATATTCAGACCATTGGTCATCACAATCAGGTTTTTGTGTTCACGTAAATTCGCCGCCACTTCTTCAGTGGTGGTGCCGGAATCGAGGATGATGCGTTCATCATCTTTAATCAGTTCCGCCACAGCGCGGCCCAGCCGCTGTTTTAATTCCGAATGTTTCTGCCGCTTTTCTTTTAACGACAGTTCGCGGCTCAGGTCATCGTTGACCATAGCGCCACCGCGGGAGCGCACCAACAGCCGTTTGCTGTCCAGCACGGCCAAATCACTGCGGATCGTCACTTCGGAAACACCAAAGCGCTGCGACAATTCCGCCACCGACACTTTGCCCTGGGCGTTGGTCAGCCGGACTATTTCCTGCTGCCGTTCAATGGTATTTAAGGCTTCCACCTCATCTCCCTGCCCGCTACCGGGCTGTTGCGTTGTACCTTACCAGCAAAAACAAAACTTTCAATATCTTTCGTTTTGTTTCTTTTGCTGGTTTCCTGCTGGCATTGTCAGCACTATAAGCGTCTAATTTAAAACCAAAATGCTATTAAGTCAGCAATATCAATTACTTAAATACAGATTAAGTATTAAAAATAAAAAGCAGGCCTAACTTTCAGATCTATTCGAATCTAATTTTAGCGCAAAATCTTCTAAACGAAAACCAAATATAACTTGCGATAACTTTCAATCAAGGATTATAAAGATTCTCGAAAGGCTTTGATTATTGTCGTTCGATGACCCAGGCCGTCGAACTGAGCTTTCGTTGCAGTTTACGCCAACTGACGGTCTGACGATATCAGCTTTCGAAATATTCAAAACAAAAAATAACCACAGCGTGGAGGGACTATGTCACAGGGTACATTTCGTTATCACAAGCTGGCGCAGCTGGTGATGCTGGCCATACTGGCACCGCAGCAGGCTTTCGCCGCAGATGCCGACAGCGACAAACAAAAGCAGAAAAAAGCCAACACCGAACAGGTTGAAAAAATTCAGGTCACCGGCATTCGCAGCAGTATTAAAGAAGCCTTGTTTATTAAACAAAATGCAGTGTCGGTGATCGACGTGGTCGTGGCCGAAGATATCGGTAAATTTCCCGACGAAAACCTGGCCGAAGCGCTGCAGCGCGTGCCTGGCATCACTATTACCCGCAACGGTGGCGAAGGTCAGAACGTGATAGTCCGCGGCCTTGGTGCCGGCTACAACATCACGACGCTGAACGGCCGGCGTGTCGCTTCGGAAAACAGCGGCCGCGATTTTAACTACGACACTATCGCTTCAGAGCTGGTCAACTCCATCGCCGTCTACAAATCGCCGGAAGCGCGCTTGCAGGAAGGTGGCATCGGTGCTGTGGTTGACATTCAGACCCGCAAACCACTGGATTTAAAAGGCTTTACCCTGACCGGTTCGACCAAAGGCGTCTATGAAAGCCGTACCGGCGACACCCAGCCACATGCGTCATTTCTGGTCGGCGATTTATTTGAAGACGGCAAACTCGGCGTGATTTTCACCGGCGCTTATTCTGAGCGCACCATCCGTAACGACACTTATTCTGCCGCCGGTTTTTATGATGTGCAGGAAGGTGTGACTGAAGCGACCTTGCCAATCGATAAAAATAACGACGGCCAAATCGACCAGGCCAGTGAGTTATTCCCGTCCAAAATCCCGGCGTATATGTATTACGCCAACGCCCAGGACGTACGTGAGAGGATGGGCGGCACGCTGTCGCTGCAATATCAGCCTAATGACTGGATTGATCTGAGTCTGGATACAATGTATTCACGCTACACCACCAATGGTAACCGCTATCAGATTGGTTTTGTGAACTACGACGAAGACTGGACACCAGGCACTCCGCTATTTAGCAACGCAACTTTTGGCCCTGATGGCAGGGTTCTGGCCGTTACTCAAACTGCCAATCCAATGGTCGAACTGCTGAACTTAAGCACACCGCGTAAAACCGACACCTGGCAAGTCGGTGCCAATGCCAAATTCCAGATCAGCGAAGCATTTAGCCTGACGGCCGATGCATCCAGTTCAGAAGCCAAAGATCAAAACAATGGCGACAACCGCTTTATTGTTGCGCGCGGTTTTGTTGACTCGATCAAAATCGACTACAGCAAAGCCAATAAACTGCCGGACGTCACCATAGCCCCGGCACTGAATGCCGACCAGACCTATGGCGCGCACTACAGTTACAACAGCGGTACCGGCGTCACTGATAAAGTCGATGAAGCTAAGCTGATTGGCCAGTATAAGATTGATGATTCTGTACTGACGCAAATCGATTTTGGTCTGACCTATGGCAAACAAAGCAAAGGTCGGAACGAGTACTCGTCGAAAAACCCTAGCCAGTTCAGCCGTGGCGGTTTTTATCTGACCCGCGACAAATATACTTTTGACGCCAGCTCAGTATTTAAACAAGGTGAATTTGAACTGTTTCGCATTCCCAAAGACGTCTTTGTCGCACCGAATTTTGACAATTTCCTCGAAGGCGAAAACAGCATTCAGCCGAATCCGTGGCCAAGTTTTGACTATGACAAACTACTGGCGTTTTACCGCTCGATCAACGCTGAAGCGGCAGACAAAAGTATTGTGGCAACGTTAAATCAGGCTGGTGCATTTGAAGTCAGTGAAGCCGTGACTGCGGCTTTTATTCAGGCGAATTTTGAAGATACGCTGTTTGACCTGCCGTATTTCCTCAATATTGGTTTACGCGGCAGCAAAACCGACGTTACCAGCGAAGGTTATTCCTATGATTTCAGCAAACTGCAGCTGGACAGTGCCGGACAGCCGACCAACAACGCATGGCGCACCACCACCAGAACCAGCTATAGCGGCAGTTACAACAAACTGTTACCAAGCCTGAACTTTAAATTAAGTCTGCGCGATGATTTACAGCTGCGCTTGTCAGCCGCTGAAGTGATGAGCCGGCCAAGTCTGGACCAACTGAAACCTTGGGCTGCGCCAAACTTTACCACTAAAGTCAATGGCTTGCCCCAGCTGGATATCCGTTACCCTGATCTGCCACCAGAAATGGCCAAACAATATGACGCGACGCTGGAATGGTATCTGGCTGACAGTTCACAACTCGCCGTTGGTTATTTTGTCAAAGATATTGAATCTTTTATCGAAACGAAAAAAGGCAAAATTACTTTTGGCAATATCGACTACTGGGGTACTTATGCAGCGGCAGGCCAGTACGGAGCCAAAATCAACGGCCTGGAAGCGGCCTGGCAGCAATCGATGGAACAATGGTTACCAGCACCTTTTGATGGTTTGGGCATTCAGCTGAACTATACCTATGTCGACAGCAAGTTTGACGACCCGGCGCGCAAAAACTTGTCCTACACCGGCATGTCAAAAGACTCTTACAACGCCGTGGTGTATTACGAAAAATATGGTGTGCAGGCGCGTCTGGCCTATAACTGGCGCAGCAAGTTCCTGAGCTACCCGGGCGATTGGGGTGGTGACAGCTGGACTGCCGCTTATGGCCAGCTCGACGCCAGCGCCAGTTACGACATCAACGAACACCTGACTGTGTTTGCTGAAGCGTCGAACCTGACCAATGAACGTTACTGGGGCTATGTTAAACAACCGGATCAGGTCAATTATCTGGAACGCTTTGGTACCCAGATTGCGATCGGCGTGCGCGGGAACTTCTGAGCCGGACTGACAGGCCGGCGCTGGCATGGCCAGTTGTAAACAAGTTGTACGCTGCCCGGCTTTCGGGCAGCATCATGCAATGCCGCCGTCTCAGGCGGCACTGCTTTATCTGAGGAATTCTGAAAAATGCTGATGTCGGCTGCTAAGTTACTGTTGGATAAAAATTTTCCCAAACGCCCACTGGCCTTTTCTATGTCTGTTTTACTGCTGTCGACAGCCATGAGCCACACCGTCCACGCGGCGCCGGTCGGCAATCTGAGTGCGCTGCAACAGCAAGCCGGGCTGATCCAAATCTCCACCGACGCCAAAGTCGCCGTGACAGTCCAGCTGTTAAAACCTGATTTACTGCGTATCCGCGCCGGCCTCAATGGCACACTGAGCGACGAAGGCAGTAAGGCTGCGCCTATTGTGATGAAAACCGACTATGCGCCTGTGCCTTACCAGCTCAAAGATCTGGGTGATTATCAGCTGGTCAGCACCGAAGCGATGGCGCTGCGGATCTACAAAAAACCACTGATTTTTGCCCTCTATAAAGCCGACAATAAAACGCTGATTGTGCAGGAACTCCAGCCGCTCGAACTCAGTGACAGCAAAGGCAGTGCGCAAAGCGTGCAGACTTTAAGCACCACGCCGGATGAGCGTTTTTACGGCGGTGGTCAGCAAAATGGTGCCTTTGAATTTAAA
>CAMLRA010000043.1 GCA_946482325.1 uncultured Chromatiaceae bacterium
AGGCAGCTTTAGTTTCTGAACGTTCCGGTTTACCGCAAATCTGGTGGTTTGACGGCAATAAAGTCAGTCAGCTGACCCGCTTCACGCAATGGCGCCAAATCACTCAGTTACTCTGGGCGGGAGCCGAGCTCTATGCGGTGATTGACCAACAATTACATCAGGTATCGCTGCAGGATGGCAGTTTAACTGCGGTTTTGTTTCAAGACCGACAGCTGCGACATTTTGCCTATTGCCACCATCGCTGGTTTTGGGCTGAGTTTAATCATCAGCAATGGCAGTTAAAAACGATGAATAACGACATGCACCCGATCGAGCTGCGGGCTGACATCGTTGACCTGCGTTGTGCGCCTGAGCAAAGTTTGTTGATACAACAGCAGGATGGGGCAGTCATGCGATTCTGGCCGGAGCAAGACAAGTTGACGGTATTACCCTGGTCTTTAAACTGGCGGCAGCTGAGTGGAAACAACTGGGCGACTACCAGCAAAGGGATGTATTGGTTGGATGAGAGCGGACAATTATGGCTCAGTGGTTGGGAGCTGCTGCAACGTGAACTGATACAGCCGTCCGGTCTGCTACAAAATACCGGTCTGTATGGTCAGCTGGAGCAGGAACAGTTATTTTTACAATTGGCGCGGGAGCCTGAAACTGATGTGGTCTGGTTGCAACCACAACAGTTTCAGTAAACGGGATCAAAGCGCTGCAAAGCTGCGACGGGCCGCCGCAATAGTCCGGGCTAAATCCTCATCGCTATGAGCCAGCGACAAGAAACCAGCTTCGTAGGCAGAAGGTGCCAGATAAACTCCTTCATGTAACATCAGATGGAAAAAGCGCTTAAACGTATCGATGTTGCACTGTGTTGCCTGTTGATAGCTGCTGACCTCGGCTTGATCGGTAAAGAAAATGCCGAACATACCGCCCACCTGATTCGTGGATAACGCTACACCGGCTTCTGCTGCCGCTTGTTTCAGGCCTTGAAGTAAGGTGGCTGTTTTAGCTGTCAGCGTTTCGTACACACCAGGCTGACTAATTGCTTTTAATGCCGCGAGACCGGCCGCCATCGCAATTGGGTTGCCCGACAAGGTACCGGCCTGATACACCGGCCCCAGCGGCGCAATATGCTGCATAATGGCCTTTTTACCACCAAAAGCACCGACCGGCATACCGCCGCCGATGATTTTACCCAACGTCGTCAAATCCGGTTTGATGCCGTAATAGGCCTGAGCACCGCCCAAGGCTACGCGAAAACCGGTCATGACTTCGTCAAATATCAACACACTGCCATATTGGTCACATAAATCCCGCAAGCCCTGTAAAAAACCAGGCTGAGGTGGAATACAGTTCATGTTGCCGGCTACAGGTTCGACGATAATGCACGCAATATCAGCACCATGTTCTGCAAAAAGTGCAGCTAATTGCGGCAGATTATTAAACTCAGAGGTCAGGGTATATTTGGCAAAATCGGCCGGTACACCGGGCGAATTCGGCACCCCGAGGGTTAAAGCGCCGGAGCCCGCTTTCACCAGTAATGAATCGGCATGGCCATGGTAACAACCTTCGAATTTCACGATGGTGTTACGGCCGGTATAGCCGCGTGCCAGACGGATGGCACTCATAGTCGCTTCGGTGCCTGAGCTGACCATCCGCACCATTTCCATCGAAGGCACCAGCTGGCTAACGAGCTCAGCCATATCAATTTCTGCCGGGCAAGGCGCGCCAAAGCTCAAGCCTTTTTCCGCAGCTTGAATAACTGCTTCGCGGATCGCCGGATGATTGTGCCCAAGCAGCATCGGGCCCCAGGAACCGACGTAATCAATATATTGTTTACCGTCAACGTCATAGATATAAGCGCCGTCAGCACGGTCGATAAATACCGGCGTACCACCAACGCTTTTAAATGCCCGCACCGGCGAATTGACGCCGCCAGGGATAGTTTGCTGGGCACGCTCGAACAGTTGTTCAGATAAAGTCATCACAGAAATCCACTTCGGTTATTTATGTTTGGCGCTGTACCAAGGCACTTCGCATTCGTATTTGTGGATCAAATCTTCCACACCGAGTGTCAGGGCGAATAGCGCCATGCGCACCAGGACGCCATTGTCAGCCTGGCGGAAAATCGCCAGGTTCGGGTTCATATTCAGGTCATTGTCGAGCTCATTGGCTTCAAGCCGGGAATCCCGCGGCAGCGGGTGCATAATCACCGTGTTGGATTTACAGTGCTTGGTGTAAATCTCCTGATTGAGCCGGAATTTACCGCGGTATTTGTTGGCTTCTTCCTGCGATGGAAAACGCTCTTCCTGGATGCGGGTCTGGTAGACGATATCGGCATCGATATTGCCTGCCAGTTGGTCAGTGATCCGCACTTTATGGCCAGCATTTTCAATGGCGCTGACGATTTCGTCCGGCATTGCCAGCTCATTCGGCGCTATGAGCGTGAACTGAATGTTTTTATACAGACATAACAGTTTTGACAGTGAATGCACAGTACGACCGAATTTTAAGTCGCCGATCATCGCGATATGCATCCCTTCAACACTTTGCTGTGACGCGGCCAGTTCACGTTCAATAGTAAATAAATCCAGCAGGGCCTGCGTCGGGTGTTCGTTAGCACCGTCGCCACCGTTTAATACCGGCACGCGGCTGCCCTCAGCAAATTCGGCAACACTGCCGGCTTGCGGGTGGCGCATCGCAATCACATCGCTGTAACTGCTGATCATGCGAGCGGTATCAAATAAAGATTCGCCTTTGGACAGCGCTGATGACTGGATGCCGGTGGTTTCGCGTACTTCGCCGCCCAGTAAGTTAAAGGCACAACCGAAGCTAACCCTGGTTCTGGTACTGGGTTCAAAAAATAAGTTCCCCAAAATCGCACCATCCAGCACTTTGGTGCGTTTTTGCCGCAAGGCATAAGGTTCCATCGAACGGGCAATCCGGAAAACCTGTGAAATACTGTCGCGGTCAAATTGCTTGACCGACAGAATATGTTGACCTTTGAAGTTCATGCTTGGGGCCTATAACTTGAAGTGGCAGACAGCGGTCCGGCCTAAGCTGGTTAACACCGGCCCGCAAACTGGCCGCCATTATAATCAAAGCGGCCGGACAAACCTATAGCTGCTGCTGTTTAAAACCGGCAACCATCCTGGCTGCAGTAAGCGATTAAAATGGTTTTACCACCGCCATTATTACCACAGCAAACAACACCAGCACTGGCGCTTCATTAAAAAAGCGGTAAAACCGCGCACTGCGTTGATTCCGGTTGTGTTTAAAATCTGCCAGCAACTTAAAACAGTAGCCGTGATATCCATAAAGCAGTGCCACCAGCAGCAGTTTGACATGTAACCAGTGACTGGCAGCAAACCAGGCACTGCCATAGCCGTGAATTAACAGCGCGCCAAACACAGCCGTCAGGATGGCAAAAGGCGTAATGAAATACAGCAGGCGGCGTTCCATCACTTTGAACTGCGCATCCACTTCGGCTGATTGGTTTTGGGCATGGTAAACAAACAAACGCGGCAGATAAAAAATGCCGGCGAACCAGGCCACCATAAAGGCGATATGCAGGGCTTTATAGATCAGTAACCAACTCATGGACTTTCCTGTGTTTTATTGAATAGCATTGCCAAGGTTCTAGGCATTACAACAAGTTATTTTGCCGCAGTAATAAAGCCCGGACTTGTTCCCAACTGATGAGCCCGAGCGGTTGTTCGGGCTGGTCGTCGTCATACACCAACACTGCGCCTTCGCGGGCATCTCCGATTTCGGCAAAAACTTCCGCCATCGTAGCCTGATGATTGACAGCTCCAACAGGGACAAAACGCAGCGCACTGTCACCGGTCATCGACAGACTGACATCATAAGCAGCCAGCTCAAACTGATGATCTACGGCATATTGCCGGCGTACCAGCACTTGCTGTTCAGGCGCTGCATTATCGAGCGCCTGAATCACCTGTGCGTCGGTCGGGTTCTCTAATAATTGATAATTTTGTTGCAGCATCGCCAGCACGCCGACTTTTTGCAGCACATCGTCGGCCGGCGCCAGTTTATAAGGCAGCTGCAAAAAATCCAGCTGCTGCAGGAAGATAGATTTGGTATGAAAAAACTGTACCGCAGTGACATATGACGCTGTGATCACCAGAATAGACGGCACCACTAACTGCGGATTAGATGCCAGTTCCATCACTGCGACCAATGCCGCCAGCGGCGCATGCAGGGTCGCGGCCATCATGCCGGCCATGCCGAGCAGCGCATAAGTGCCTACTGCACTATGATCGCCACTGAATAACGACGGCACAAAAGCCAAAATAGTGCCCATCACAATGCCTATACCAAATACAGGCCCGACAATACCGCCGGGAATGCCAAGGCCGAGCGCAATTACGGTTAATAATATCTTGCCGGCAAAAATCGCGAATAGCAGCAGCAACTCATTCGGCGCGGACACGGCATAATGGATAGCGCCGGTTTCTGCTCCCAGCGCCTGCGGGATCAAACTGCCGATTGCCGCAGTTAACACAGCCGCCAGCAATAATCGCAGGGACAGGTGCCAGCGCTGAAAAGTGCGCATTGTCAGCATCAGACTTTGGTTAAAAAACGTCGCCACCACGCCCATCGCAACACCAGCCAGCAGCAAATAAGGCAAATGCCAGTTGCTCAGTGTCACCATTGTCAGCGTATGCAGGTCATTGCCGGTGCCAAAAAAAGCCTGAGTCACTAAAGCGCCCATGGTCGATGCAAGCATAATGGGTACAAAGACATGAATACGATATTCGCGCAACACGACTTCCATAACAAAAATCACCGCAGCCAGCGGTGTATTAAAAGAAGCTGAAATACCGGCGGCAATACCACAGCCGGCCAGAATGCGGATGCTGTTATACGGCAGACGCAGATATTTGCCAAACATACTGGCGCCAAAGGCACCTAAATGCACCGATGGACCTTCACGCCCGACTGAGAAACCGGCACTGAGCGCGGCAACACCACCAAAAAACTGATGCAGAGTGTTTTTCCACGGCATCAGGCCATATTTTAGTTTGATGCGGTGGATCACAAAGGGGATGCCAAGCCGGTAGTGTTTGAGGCCAATCAATAAGCCAAAACAAGTGATCACTGCGGCAGCAATAAATGGCAGCAGGGCGCGTAATTGCAACGGCAGGCTGGTGAAATCGTCATAGTGAGTCAGGTAAAAACTCTGGATCGCCATAATACAAAGGCGGAACAACACAATCAGCAGCGCAGCAACTACACCACCAACGGCGCCGAGCAGGCACAGTTGCAATGAAGTGACGGGTAAAGCTAACCGGCGTCGCAATGGCGGCAGCCACTGTTGCACGCGTTTCATGGTAAAGTACCGGCAAAAGCTGTTGATAGTTCAAAGATAACATGTTGAGTCTGCTGATGAAACTTCGGATTAATCCCGCTATGGCCCTGTGGCTTCGTCAATACTGGTGGTTATTGCCGTTGAGCCTGCTTGTCGCAGTACTCGGCTGGGGGCTCGGCAATTGGCAATTGCTGCAGCAATTATCGCAATATCAACAGCAGAGCCTGGTTCAAAGTCAGCAAATACAACAAATTGAACAGGCAAAAGCGGAAGCATTGCGACAACGGGATTTTGTTGCCACTGAACTGGCCGTCGAAAAAAATACGAATCAGCTGTTACAGCAGGACATCAAAGAGCAGCAGCAAAAGTTATTCGATCTGAAAAAAGAGCTGGCGGTGTATCAGAAGATTGTCGCGCCCGTGCCTGAAAGCGGCACATTGGTGATCGACAGTTTCCGCCTGCAGTCAGGCAATGCTGTCGGCCGCTACCAGTTCAGTGTGCTTTTAATTGAACAGAACAAACAGAAAAAGCAAACGCGCGCCCAGCTGGAAATCAAACTCAAAGGCAAGCGGAAGAAAAAATCGATCGAAGTCGATTTGCTAAAACTGGCCGGTTTTACCAGCAAAACAAAGCGATTGGTGATTAAGAACTTCCGGACTGTTGAGGGGGAATTTGTGCTGCCGGCCGGCTTTGTCCCAGAGAAACTGCAAATTCGGCTCAACAGTAACTCCGGTCAGGGCGGCAGTACCATTGCTCTGACGAAAGAACTGGACTGGGATGGTCAGAGTGAAATACTTGATTAAAATGCTCGGGTATTAGATAATTTCGCTCCATTTTTCTGTCCCTGTCAGGAGTCGTGATGTCAGAAATGCAGATGCCGATCCAGTTTACTGATGCTGCCGCTAACAAGGTACTGGCTCTGGTCACCGATGAAGAAAACCCGGCGTTGAAGCTGCGGGTTTATGTCACTGGCGGTGGTTGTTCCGGTTTTCAGTACGGCTTTACCTTTGATGAGAAAGTGAACGAGGGCGATCTGACCATCGAAAAACACGGTGTGACTATGGTAGTAGACCCGATGAGTCTGCAATATCTGGTCGGTGGTGTGGTGGACTACACCGAAGGTCTGCAAGGTAGCCGTTTTATTGTGCAAAACCCAAATGCCACCACCACTTGTGGTTGCGGTTCCAGTTTTTCAGTTTGATCTCTGCCTATACCGGCCAGTGTTACGCTGGCTGGTCTGTCCTCCCCGATTTTACCGCTGATTTTTTCATCGAATCTTACATCCCCTGCCGACTTGTACTAGAATGGCACAGTTTTTATAACAAAAATATTACGATTAGCTGATATTCGTGGCTGGAACGGCAAAGTCCTTTGGCGCGATTCTGCTGTGCTTTGTCAGTTATCAGGCTGATTTAAAACAATAAATTACATCTGTATTACGACAGCGAATAGTGCCGGACAAAATTTAACTGTTGTAACTGTACGCTCGTCGCATCCTATGGTTTAATGAACCGATTTTTATTGCTTATTGGGACACCAATAAGGTTTGGATTTTTATTTGGCAGGAAGTGTTTTACATAAAAAAAGCGTTCAACGCTGGGAGACTATTTAGTTATGAAAGGTACCAAAAGCGTCATTTCTGACGAAAATAAAAGATTGTGCTTGTGGCTCAAACGCCAGCGCCAGGATAAAGGACATACCATGCGCAGCCTGTCTGAAGTATTAGGCACACCACATTCTTTTATTGGAAAAGTAGAGAATCAGGAACGTCGTTTAGATGTCGTGGAATTTGTCCGGTATTGCCAGGCATTGGAAGTGGACCCAGCGGAAGGATTACGGCAGGTGACTCAGCCTTAAGTGCTGAGCCAGCTGGATAGAAAGCCGCATGTTGCGGCTTTTTTTATGGTTAAGCAGGTTTAATTGGTTAGAGTTGTTGTCCGCGTTGTCTCAGCAGAACCATGATGTACCACAGTAAGCCAAGTGCCGGCAGCACCATTAGTGACGTCAGTAGGAAAAACAACGACCAGTCGCCGCCCAGCCAATCAACCAGACTACCACCAAAAGATGCCATCGAGGTGCGGCCAAAATTACCAACCGACGCTAATAAGGCATATTGACTGGCAGAAAAAGCCACGCCGGTAAACGCTGATAAAAATGAAACAAAAGCCACAATTGAAAATGCAGTGGTGAAATTGTCAAGAATAATAGTCCAGAACAACAAGTGCTCATCCGGGCCCGTTTGCGCCAGCCAGGCAAACATCAGATTACTGGCAGCCATCGCCAGACCACCAATGACCAAGCCTTTAAATACGCCAAAGCGGGTATTCAGCAAACTGCCTAACAAGGTAAAAAATACCGTCGCTCCCCAACCGATAAGCTTAGAATATTCGGCAATTTGTTCATTAGAAAACCCGACTTCCCGGTAGAACTGGATCGACATTCGGCCAAGGAAAGATTCACCTAATTTAAAGGTCAGGATAAACAAAATCAGCAGAATTGAGATTTTCACGCCATTGCGCCGGACAAAATCGGCAAAGGGTTCCAGCACAGTGACCTGCAGCCAGAGCAATACCGGATGCGACTGGCTGTGCTGATAGCGCTCCGCCGCTTTTTGCTGCAGTAAATCGCGGTTGGAGTCAGGTTCACGCACAAAAAATGTTCCAAATGCGAGTGCGGTCAGCAAAGCAGCAAGCCCTAGGTAGATGACTGACCAGCCAAAGCGGTCTGCGTAGTGAAATGCCAGATATCCAGGTAACGAATATCCGGTCCACCAGCCAGCAACGCCCATCGCAGCTGCGGCCGGTAGTTTAAGTGGGTCCTGACCCATAATATCAATCCGGTAACCGTCGATGGCGACATCCATGCTGGCGGCAGCTGCAGCAATCGCCAGCGCTAGCAAGGATGTCCACATCAGGCTGGCTGCCGGGTTGGTCAGGGCGATTCCAACCGTGAACAGTACAATGCAAAACTGCAAAAACAAAATCCAGCTGCGGCGCTGGCCAAGCTGATGTGTCAGATACGGCAGTTTGACGCGGTCCAATAACGGCGCCCACAGAAAATTGATGGCATAAACCGCTGTGACAGAGCCAAAATAGCTGATGGCCGCCCGAGATAAGTTGGCATCTTTTAACCAGCCGGTCATCGCGCTGCTGATTAAAACCCAGGGATAGCCGGACGAGCAGCCCAGCAGAAAAATAAACCAGAGGCGGGGATCACGATAAATCCGGATGGTGGTTAACCAGCCTTGTTCCGGGCGTACGACTTCAGACATCCGGCATGACTCCAGCACGGCACACAGAAAGACGCCACATTAACAAAGCGTTTGTTGCAAAGCAAAATAACTGTCTAGGGACGCACGCCAACAAAGTCGGCTGGTACCTGGGTTTTCCCAAGCAGATATCCCATACACTGATGTAATTCCCGACGGAGCCGGCGGTCAGATTTTAGTTCAGTTTCGGAACACAGCTCGAGTTGATAGATGAGGTGCCAAAACACCATTTCACGGAATGATTGCGGGACTTTGTTACTGATATGTAGTTGCGCCCATTCTTCCAGAGTATCCCAGACAAATAAATGCATTTCCCGGTGCGGTAGCTGTCCACGCAGATACCGGGACAGGAAAAACACCAGTTGCTTGGATTTTTGCTCCAAAAAAGTATCTAACATCTGGACACCCTGTTTAACAAAGGTGGCGCTGGACCACTTTGGTTAACCCGACAGCAGGTGCGGGTTGAACAGCACAGTGCTGCAGATACAGCACTGTGGCTAGGGCATGTTGACGTTTGGTGGTTGTTTTTGCAGCAGTTTGGCACCACGCGGTGGCCGGCTTATGCAAGGCAGTGCGAGTGCTGTGTAGTTATTCTACACAAGCGAGCACTAACGCCGCAGAAAGAGCTGCCAAACGCTGCCCTGTGGGTTCGTTTGGTGGCGCTTTGGGCTTTGTCACTCGTTGCTCACATAGACTTACTATGCTACGCACCTCGTTTCGCGCCCCAAACGCCGCCAATTCGAACAAAAATTAACCATCAAACCTCAACACGCCCTCGGGCAAGTATAGACGGTATTATTTAGCAGGAAGTAATATTGCGCGGGCGATCACGACAGGTTTTTTCGGCACGTTTTCCCAGCCGAGTTTTTCGTTCAGACCGGTTTCGATTTTGCGGATTTTCTCGATGGTCTCAATCCCTTCCACCACATTGCCAAACACGGCATAGCCCCACGTTTTACCCGGGTTTAAGCTAGTGTTTTCGTTGAGATTAATAAAGAACTGATTCGACGCCGTATGCGGGCCTTTTTCCTGATGCGCCATCGCTACGCTGTACTGAATGTTTTTCAGACCATTACCTGACTCATTGGGGATCTCCGTCAGGCTTTTGATAGCAACATATTCGCGATCGTAACCGCCGCCCTGTAACACAAACTCTGGCTCTAAGCGGTGGAACACTGTGCCGTCATACATTTTTTTATCGACGTAGGTCAGAAAGTTATTCACAGTTAATGCCGCTTTCATCCGATCCAGTTCGATCACGATGTCGCCTTCGGTTGTGACCAGTTTCACTCGTGGAAACAGGTTGTCTTTTTGCAGATGCTCACCTGCGGCAAAAACCAGCGAACTACTGAGCAGGCAGAATAAAGCAAAGAGATGTTTCATCACTTAGTTCCTCAGAAAATCCTGCCAGCTTGGGTCGCGTAACATATTGCCGAGCACCTGTTCGGTCAGCACTCGCAGTTCGCGTTCAGCCACGGCAGTGTCCAGTTTAAACGGACCTGAGAAGCTGCTCTTGCCGCTGTAACTTTTGTTAAATGAACCAGAGTCCCGCTCAATTAATAAGGTCAGCTCGACACTGTTTTTCACCACGTGTTCTACAGCTTTTAATTCGGCATTGGCTTCGAGCTGGTTGATTTGTAAAGTAACAATCACAGGCTCTGCGCCGGAAATGCGTGCACCTTGCTGCGTTAATGCGCTGCTCAGGGTTTGTTGTAACTGACCGGTCAGGTCATTGGTCGTCGGATAAGATTTGACAGAATCGCCATCGCGCATGACTAGCGTACCGTTGGTCGGTCTGTTGTCCTGTACGTTCAGGGCAAAAGCAGTATTGGTCAGCTGATTCGATTGGTTCCAGAAGACTTGTGGTGCAACGATAAAGGACGGAACCGGATTACTGCAACCGGCTACACCAACCGCGAAAACTGCGGCAAGCAGGATTGAACGCATAACTATTTCCTTCTGATAGCTTCAAAGACGCTGAATTTTGCATTACTGGCTACGTGAATACAACCGCCGAACAATCGGGTCAGCTTCTCGCCATAACCAAGGTGACGGTTACAGACGATGCGCAGCCGGCCACCGATTTTCAGTACACGCCGCGCATCGGCAAACATCTGCCAGGCGATATGGTCGGTCACGGCCTGCTGCTGGTGAAACGGTGGGTTACACAAAATATAGTCGGCAGATAAGTCGGCTTGTTGACTCAGGCTGTCATCTGCCAGAAATTCACATTGCGTTGCTGCGGGAAAATGGGCGCGGACATTGTCTTTAGCAGATTGCACCGCCATAAAGGACTCATCGCAAAACAGCAGCTGCGCCCGGGGTTCGGCAGCAAGCACGGCAAGGCCAATCACACCATTGCCGCAACCTAAATCAATCACGCGCTGTGCAGCTTGTACCAGCGGTAAATGCTGTAGAAAAAACCGGGCGCCGACGTCTAACTGCTCGCGGGCAAACACATTGGCGTGATTGATAATTTCCAGCGTGACAGGCCCATCTGGTGTTGGTAATTCGACCGGCCAGGTGAATGGAAATTGCGGTCGGCTGGGAACCGGTAGTTTTTTATCGCAGACGGCAGTGATCAGCCGGCATTTCTTTTCCGTTAAAGATGCGCTGACCGGGCCTATTTCTTCAGCAAAAATCTGTAGCAGATTGGCGTGAATATCTTTTGCTTTAGCGGCCGCGATAAGCTGGGCACCACCGGCCAGCTGTTGTTTTAGCTGGCGGAGTTGGTAGCGCAGAAAACTGTGATTACCGGGTAGTTTCAGTAACACCGCAGTAAATGCCGGGCAGGCTTCAGTGCTGGCGACCTGCTGCACCGGGCTCAGGTCGTTTTGTTGCAGGTTGTGTTGCGTCGCGAGCTGGCTGATATAAGAGTCGCTCCACTGCACCGGCGCTAAATGATGCAGCGCACAGGCGAGAGTGCCGAACTGGTCATTTACTAATAATACCGGTGTGCCGACGCCGGACAGATGGTGCTGGGCGTAGCGGATCAACAGTTCGTCGGCGGCATCCCAGGCTTGCAGACTGCGGGTTTTTTGCTCCGGCGGGAATCGATCCAGCTGCAGCTGGATTTGGTCTAGGGTAAATTGGCTGGACATAATCTGGTTCGGCAGCAACAAAAGGTGGTTATTTTGACAGAAGCGCAGTCAGGGCACAACGCAGGCGCTGGTGCCACAGCTCCCGGACAGTCGATACAACGTTATTTTTTACCGGATGCAGAGGTCTATCTGCTACCGGCATTTCTAAATAGCACTGAGTCGGCGCAATTAAGTCTGCAGTTGGCTGGACTTGACTGGCAACAGCCGAACATTCGTTTATACGGGCGGGAAGTTGCGATCCCGCGCCGGCAAATCTGGATGGGAGACCCACACTGCAGCTACCGCTATTCGGGGGTGACCTTCCAGCCAGTGCCTTGGCAGGCCGGGTTGCAGCAGCTGTGTGAACGGCTGGTGCGCCACACCGGCCACCCATTGAATGCGGTGCTGCTCAATCATTATCAACATGGCGAACACCATATGGGCTGGCACAGTGATGATGAATGGGAGCTCGGGCCTGAACCGGTGATTTTATCACTCAGTCTGGGCCAGAGCCGTCGTTTTGATTTAAAGCACAAACACTTGAATACACAGCTAAGTCTCGAACTTAATAACGGTGATCTATTAGTGATGGCCGGCACTTGTCAGCGGTTCTGGCAACACAGGGTACCTAAGCAGAGCCGGGCCCAGTCTGAACGCTTTAACCTGACCTTTCGTTACTTGCCTCAACGTTGATGCAGTAAAAGCAATTTTGGCAAGGGCAATTTTTTATCTTTTTTTGCAGCTGATTTTGAGCAGACAGGGCAAAATGCAGTGGCTAGTCTGAATAAACAACCTACGAAGGAGCTGACAATCATGCTGATCCATACGTCTATCGAACAGAAATTGTTGCAAGCCTTCCAACCGGTGTTTCTGGACGTCATCAATGAAAGCCACATGCATAGTGTGGCGCCCGGTTCAGAATCACACTTTAAAGTCGTGATCGTCACGCCGGTTTTTGATGGTATGCGGCTGCTGCAACGTCATCGCGCAGTCAATGCGGTGGTCGCCGAAGAGCTTGCAGAGAAAATTCACGCTTTGGCGCTGCATACCTATACACCGAGCGAGTGGTATGAGTACTACGCCGAAAAACCACCAGCTTCTCCTAAATGTTTTGGTGGCTCGAAAAAAGATGCAAAAGCGCTGGGTTGATCGGCAAAATTCGCACTATCTGCGCTGAACTGGCAGTTTATTTAAGCTGATCAGACCTGTTGCCGCGGTCAGTGTTTTACACTAACCGCGGTTTCTGTCATCACACAGGTTATTTTTTATGGTTATTCAACCGAAAATCCGTGGTTTTATCTGTACCAATGCGCACCCGGTCGGCTGTGCTGAGCATGTCCGCGAACAAATTGCCTATGTCAAACAACATGGCCAGATTGCGAACGGGCCAAAGAATGTATTAGTCATCGGTGCATCGACTGGTTACGGTCTGGCCTCGCGGATCACCGCAGCTTTTGGTTCAGGTGCAAAGACCTTGGGTATCTTTTTCGAAAAAGAAGCAACTGAAGGGAAAACCGGTTCAGCCGGCTGGTATAACACTGCAGCTTTTGAAGCTGCGGCTGATGCCGAAGGCTTGTGGAATAAACACCTGAACGGTGATGCTTTCACTGACGAATTAAAATCACAGGCGATTTCACTGATCCGCGCCGAAATGGGCAAGATTGACCTGGTCGTATACAGCCTGGCGGCACCGCGGCGCAAAGACCCGGTCAGCGGCGAAATTTACAGCTCAGTGTTAAAACCCATCGGTCAGGCTTACACCGCAAAAAATCTGAACACCAGCAAACGCGAAATTGAAGAAGTGTCCGTAGAGCCGGCCAACGATGACGAAATTTTTAATACCGTCAAAGTCATGGGTGGCGAAGACTGGGAACGATGGTTAGATCAACTGCATGCAGCCGGTGTGTTGGCTGAAAACGTGCAAACAGTTGCCTACACATATATTGGTAAGGAACTGACCTGGCCAATTTATGGTAAAGCGACTATCGGTCGGGCGAAAGAGGACCTCGATCGCGCTGCTGCAGCCATCACCAATAAATTGGCAGGGCAGGGCGGTCATGCTTATGTTGCTTCATTAAAAGCACTGGTTACACAGGCTAGCTCTGCGATCCCAATCATGCCGCTGTATATCTCTTTATTGTATCGGGTGATGAAGGCCGAAGGTACACACGAGGGCTGTATCGAGCAAATCTACGGCCTGTTCCGGCAATGCCTGTACAATCCGTCACGCGTATTGGACGAAGCTGGCCGGTTACGGATGGACGGCAAAGAACTGGCGGAACACATTCAGGCTGAAGTAACAGCATTGTGGCAGCAAGTTGAAACTGCAAACATTGACGAGCTGACTGATTACAAGGGTTACCACCAGGAGTTTCTGCGTTTGTTTGGCTTTGGTTACAGCCATGTTGATTACGACGCCGATGTTTCTCCGATGGTGACGCTGGCAAATTTAGCTTAAGATAATAAAGCCGCCTGTTGGGCGGCTTTTGTTTGAACGTTGGACGAAGAGGACAGGACGGGTTATTTCAGGCAACAACGGAAAATACCGCTGAAATTCAGCGAATTTGCGCAGATTTTGCGCAATAGATTCAAAGTTGACTACACTTGCCGACAGTCGCTGTCCTGGCTGCATAAAAGTGTTATTTATCATAGCTGGTCTGTGGGTTTAGTGCTAAAATCCGCCGCTGTGTACGTGTATCTGTTGAAATCTGGTTAAAAATCAGCCAGCTTTCGCCAGGTGCGCTGCGAGGCGAGCAGCCGTAAAAACCAGGCCCTGTTTCTTCCCGTTAAAGTAGTGCAAGTACGTATGATTAAAATTAAAAAAGGATTGGACATTCCCCTGTCGGGCAGTCCTAAACAAGTGATCCATGACGGTCCTGCCGTCAAATCGGTCGCGTTACTGGGTGAAGAGTATGTCGGTATGCGTCCTACAATGCTGGTTGAGGTTGGGGACAAAGTAAAAAAAGGTCAGGGTCTTTTTGAAGACAAAAAAAATCCTGGCGTGAAATTTACTGCCGCAATCTCGGGAACCGTTACTGCGATTAACCGTGGTGCTAAACGTGTGCTGCAATCTTTAGTGATTGAAGCAGACGGTTCAGCTGACGCGGTGCAATTCCCCAAATTTTCTGCTGATGCCCTGAACGGCCTTGACGCTGGTGCAGTGAAACAGCAACTGCTGGATTCCGGTTTGTGGACAGCGTTCCGCACCCGCCCATTCAGCACCATTCCGGCGATAGACAGCGAGCCTCGCGCTATTTTTGTCACTGCCATCGATACCAACCCGTTAGCAGCAGACCCGGCTGTGGTTATTGCAGCAGCTGCTGCAGATTTCCAGCATGGTCTGACAGTGCTGAGCAAACTGACCACGAATAAAGTGTATGTTTGTAAAGCGGCTGGAGCCAATGTGCCGACAGCGGGTCAGGTTCAGGTTGAAGAATTTGCCGGTCCGCATCCGGCGGGTCTGCCTGGTACGCACATTCACTTCCTCGAGCCGGTGTCGCTGAATAAAGTGGTTTGGCACATTAATTACCAAGATGTGATCGCTATTGGCCGGTTGTTCACCACCGGTGAATATTATGCAGAGCGTGTGATTTCTCTGGCTGGCCCAGTTGTAAAAAATCCGCGTTTGATCAAAACAGTTCTCGGTGCATCAATCCCTGCTCTGGTAGAAGGTGAGCTGGTAGACGGTTCCAACCGTATCATCTCTGGCTCAGTACTGGCAGGCAGAACTGCGGTAGGCGTCCATGCATATCTTGGTCGCTTCCATAACCAGATCTCTGTTTTGGCAGAAGGGTATGAAAAAGAGTTCCTTGGCTGGCTTTCGCCTGGCGCAAGTAAGTTCTCAGTGACCCGTGCCTACCTGTCGCACTTAAGCCCGAGACGTCTGTTTAACATGACCACAACAACCAACGGCTCAGATCGTGCAATGGTGCCTATTGGCAACTACGAGCGTGTAATGCCGCTGGATATCCTGCCAACATTATTGCTGCGGGATTTGCTGGTCGGCGATTCAGACGGCGCGGTAACCTTGGGTTGTTTAGAACTGGATGAAGAAGATTTAGCGCTTTGTACCTTTGTCTGCCCTGGTAAGTATGACTACGGTGTGGCACTGCGAAATGCGCTGACGACCATCCAGAAGGAAGGCTAAGATGAGTTTGAAGCATTATTTAGAGAGTCTGGAGCCGCATTTCGAAAAAGGCGGCAAACACGAAAAGTGGTACGCCTTATACGAAGCTGTTGCCACTATTCTGTATACCCCTGGTAAAGTCACTAAATCAGCAACTCATGTCCGTGACAGCATCGACCTGAAACGCATCATGATTTTCGTCTGGTTAATGCTGTTCCCAGCGATGTTTTTTGGCATGTTTAACATCGGCCACCAGGCTGCGTTGGTTTTATCTGAAACCGTTAAATTGCCTGATACCTGGCAAGTGGGCTTGTTTCACGCCTTCGGTGGTGAATTAACTGCCGACTCGGGCTGGGGCGCAAAAATGTGGTACGGCGCCTGCTGGTTCCTGCCAATTTATGCCACGGTATTCATTGTTGGTGGTTTCTGGGAAGTATTGTTCGCTTCTGTGCGTAAGCACGAAATCAACGAAGGTTTCTTCGTCTCTTCTATCCTGTTTGCGCTGATCCTGCCGGCGACTATCCCACTGTGGCAAGCCGCAATGGGTATTTCCTTCGGTATTGTCGTGGCAAAAGAAGTCTTTGGTGGCACGGGCCGTAACTTCCTGAACCCGGCATTAGCTGGTCGTGCTTTCCTGTTCTTTGCTTATCCTGCACAAATCTCAGGTGACAAAGTCTGGACAGTCGCAGACGGTTACGCTGGTGCTACCTGGCTGTCAAAAGCCGCAAATGGTGAAGTGACTGACTGGTCAATCAACCAGCAATGGTGGGATGCGTTTTACGGATTTATCCCTGGTTCTATCGGTGAGACATCAACACTGGCATTGATGGTCGGCGGCCTGGCACTGATTTATCTGCGTATTGCATCCTGGCGCATCGTCTCTGGCGTGTTGGTCGGTACCATTGTGTTCTCTACCATGTTCAACCTGATTGGTTCAGAAACTAACGCTATGTTTGCGATGCCTTGGTACTGGCACGTGGTATTAGGTGGTTTTGCCATTGGCCTGTTTTTCATGGCAACAGACCCGGTATCAGCTTCATTCACCGACACCGGTAAGTGGGCATACGGGATTCTGATTGGTTTTATGGTGGTAATGATTCGTGTGGTGAACCCTGCTTATCCGGAAGGCATGATGCTGGCAATTCTGTTCGCCAACCTGTTTGCGCCTTTGTTTGACTATATGGTCGCGCAATCAAACATTAAGCGGAGGCTGGCTCGTAATGTCTAATAATAACGAAAGCATCGGCAAAACGTTTTTTGTCGTGATTGGCCTGTGCCTGATTTGTGCGATTTTTGTCGCTGCATCAGCTGTAGGCTTACGGCCAAAACAAGCCGAAAATAAGCTGCTGGATGCGCAGAAAAACATTCTGATTGCAACTGGTATGCTCAATGGGGAAGACATCAAAGCACAGTTTGAAAAACACGTGCAGGTGCGTTTGGTCAACCTGGATACTGGTGAATTTGTTGATCAGGATCCGCTGACTTACGACTATCGCAAGATGATGAAAGACCCGGCTGGCAGCGATATGCTGGATGAGAAAGAAGATCCAGCAAAAATAAAAAGCCGTGCAAAAGTTGCACCGGTATATCTGGCCTACGTCGATGGCGTTGAGTCTAAGAATGTCTCCTACGTTGTACTGCCTATTCATGGCTACGGTCTGTGGTCAACAATGCACGGTTTCCTGGCATTGGATAAAGACGGTAATACTATCAAAGGCCTGAACTACTATGAGCACGGCGAGACTCCGGGCTTGGGTGGTGAAATTCAGAACCCGAAATGGGTGGCTCAATTTGTAGGTAAGAAATTACTGGACGAATCAGGCCAACCGGCAATCAAGATCCTGAAACCAGGTAACGCAAATCCGGCAGCTTCTTCTGAAGTCGATGGTTTGTCTGGTGCCACACTGACCAGTAACGGTGTGCAAAATACCTTCACTTTCTGGTCCGGTGCTAAAGGTTTTGCCCCATTCCTGACTAAAGTCCGTCAAGGAGCATTAAACAATGGCTAGTGCTAAAGAAATGAAATCACTGGTTTTTGGGCCAGTGTTTGCCAACAACCCTATCGCCCTGCAGGTTTTAGGTATTTGTTCTGCGTTGGCAGTAACAACCAAACTGGATAAAGCGTTGGTCATGGGCGTCGCGCTGATGCTTGTCACTGCATTTTCCAGCATGTTTATCTCGATGATCCGGAATCACATTCCATCGAGTGTGCGGATTATCGTACAAATGACCATCATCGCTTCTCTGGTTATCGTAGTTGACCAAATTCTGAAAGCTTATGCTTACAACGTAGCGAAAGAGTTGTCAGTATTTGTTGGTCTGATTATCACCAACTGTATCGTGATGGGGCGCGCAGAAGCATATGCCATGAAGAGCCCGCCATTGATGTCGTTCCTGGACGGTATCGGTAATGGTCTGGGTTACACAGTGTTGCTGGTGATTGTTGCAACTATTCGTGAGATCTTCGGTTCTGGTACTTTGCTGGGTGTGGAAATCCTGCCTCTGGTCAGTGCCGGCGGCTGGTATGTTCCAAATGGTCTGCTGTTAATGCCACCAAGTGCATTCTTCATCATTGGCCTGTTAATTTGGGCCCTGCGGACCTGGCGTCCAGAGCAGCAAGAACAGCACTAAGGAGTAGCAAATGGAACATTATTTAAGTTTGTTTGTGCGTGCTGTTTTCGTTGAAAACATGGCACTGTCGTTTTTCCTCGGGATGTGTACTTTTATTGCTATCTCTAAGCAGGTCAAAACGGCGTTCAGTTTGGGCGTTGCGGTAACTGTGGTTCTGGCTCTGTCAGTGCCGTTAAACAACATCGTGTTTAAACAGTTTCTGGCTCCTGGCGCATTAGCTTGGGCTGGTTTTCCTGATACTGACCTGAGCTTTTTAGGCTTTATCGCCTATATCGGCGTTATCGCCGGTTTAGTTCAGGTTCTGGAGATGTTCCTCGATAAGTACGTACCGTCGCTGTATAACGCTCTGGGTATTTTCCTGCCATTGATCACAGTAAACTGCGCGATTTTTGGTGCTGTTGCTTTCATGGTTGAACGTGATTACACCCTGGCTGAAAGTACAGTGTTTGGTCTTGGTAGTGGTATCGGCTGGACTATGGCTATCACTGTGATGGCTGCAGTCAGTGAAAAGTTGAAATACGCCGATGTGCCGCTGGCTTTACGTGGTCTGGGTTCACGCTTCTTTATGGTGGGTCTGATGAGTCTGGGTTTCCTGTCGTTCTCAGGCGTCTCCCTGTAACCATCAGTAGTAGAAGGAAAAAACAATGCAATATACTGAGATTTATCTTGGTGTTGGTATGTTCACCCTGCTGGTTGTCGCACTGGTCGTCATGATTTTAGTGGCCAAGGCGAAGCTGGTTTCTGCAGGTGAAGTCACTATCAACATCAATGGCGATGCCAGCAAAGCGCTGAAAGTCAGTGCTGGTGGCAAACTGCTCAGCGTACTGGCAGATCGGGGTATCTTCCTGTCATCAGCCTGTGGTGGTGGTGGTTCTTGTGGTCAATGCCGGGTGCATGTGCACTCAGGTGGCGGTGATGTGCTGCCGGTCGAGTTTGGTCACCTGACCAAAGGCGAACGTCGTGAGGGCTGCCGTCTGGCTTGCCAGGTCAGCGTAAAAACTGACATGGACATTGAAGTGGAACCAGAAATCTTTGGTATTAAAAAATGGGCTTGTACTGTTATTTCGAATGACAACAAAGCAACTTTTATCAAAGAACTGAAACTGCAGATTCCTGATGGCGAATCAGTACCATTCCGTGCCGGTGGTTACATCCAGATTGAAGCACCTGCGCACCATGTGAAATATGCTGATTACGATATTCCTGCAGAATACCGTGGTGACTGGGAACGCTTTAAGTTCTTCACGTTGGAATCAAAAGTGGATGAGCCGACTATTCGTGCTTACTCCATGGCGAACTATCCGGAAGAAGAAGGCATTATCATGTTGAACGTGCGGATCGCAACTCCGCCGCCAAACAACCTGACGCTGCCATGCGGTAAAATGTCTTCATACATCTGGAGCTTGAAAGCCGGTGATAAAGTGACCATTTCTGGTCCATTCGGTGAATTCTTCGCGAAAGACACTGATGCAGAGATGGTGTTTATCGGTGGTGGTGCCGGTATGGCGCCAATGCGTTCACACATTTTCGACCAGTTGCGCCGGTTAAAATCCAAGCGGAAAATCAGCTTCTGGTACGGTGCCCGTTCAAAACGCGAAATGTTCTATGTTGAAGACTTCGACATGCTGCAGGCTGAGAACGAAAACTTCCAGTGGCACGTGGCATTGTCAGATCCACAGCCGGAAGACAACTGGACTGGTTACACAGGTTTTATTCACAACGTTATTTTTGAAAACTACCTGAAAAACCACAAAGCACCGGAAGATTGCGAGTTCTACATGTGTGGTCCGCCGATGATGAACAAAGCGGTTATCAACATGCTGAAAGACTTAGGTGTCGAAGACGACAATATCTTATTGGACGACTTTGGTGGTTAACCACTAACGCCTTAGAAAAAACCAACCTTCGGGTTGGTTTTTTTTTGCCCGAGCTTGCTGTTGCAGAACGATCCTCCAATGATCTTGATGGTGGTTCGGTCGGAAAGCATAGTCGCTGACCTGATTTGGCGTTAAAATGTCACTCCCGCGGCGTCAGTGTTCTGCCAGCCACAATTTTAATTTAATGCGTAGAGAGGTTGTCATGGAAGTTTTTCTGTTGACGTTTGCAGTGTTGTTAATTGTCGTGTTGGCTATGGCTGTTGGTTACATTGTGCAACGCAAAACTATCGCCGGCAGTTGCGGCGGTCTGGATGCTTTGGGCATTGAAAAGGCCTGTGACTGTGAAAATCCGTGCGAAAAACGCCAGGAGCGGATGCGCAAAGAAAAACTCTGGCAAGAAAATAAAATCATCTGATCTCTGGCAGCCAGGCTGCCTGTTAAGGATATACAAATGGCATACCCTACACCCGTTGCAGTGCCATCCCTCCAATCTGCCGTAGCGGCTGGCTGGGATGCGCTGATTTGTATCGCAGAAAATTTCCAGCAGTTACCTGATGCTGCTTTGACTGATTTCGTCAGGTCTCAACAGCAGATCGATCAGCGGATCGGTCGTGAGACAGTCACCATCATTTGTGCCAGCGCACCTGGCCAGCGGCTGATTTTGGCACCGACCGGTCCTTTGTTACGTGATTTTGATGATGTGCGTTGTATCGCGGATGTTGCCAAACTTGCGATTTCGCAGGCGAAAGCGGCAGGCGCGGTGCGACCTTTGTTGTGGCTGCATACACCTGCAGATCCGAGGTATAGCGAAGCATTAGCCGTAGCATACCTGGCTGCGGCGCAGGCGCTGTGGCAACCACTGGAAGGCCGTGAGGCTCGCGGCGAGCAACAGGTTGAGCCAGTGTCACAGATTGGTCTGATTGGCCTTTCCACGGAGCAGGCTCAGTTCTTAGACGCCACTGAAGCGGGACGCCGGCTGGCGCGTGATTTGTGTGGCACTGAACCTGAGCGCATGACGCCGCTACGTTTCGCGGACTATTGCGTCGATGCGTTTGCCCATACTGACGTCAAGGTTAAAGTAGAAACCAATACTGAGCAGTTGCTGGCCGATTACCCGTTATTGATGGCGGTTGCCCGCAGTTCATTAGCTGTGGCCCGGCATAAACCGGCCGTGATCCGGCTGGAATACAATCCACCGGGACCTGTCAGCCAAACGTTATTGTTGGCCGGTAAAGGTTTGGTTTATGACACTGGTGGAGCTGATCTGAAAATCAACGGCGGTATGGCAGGGATGAGTCGTGATAAAGGTGGTGCCGCTGCCGTCGCCGGTTTTATGAAGACGGTGGCGATGTTAAAACCAGCGGGCTTGAAGGTGGTTGCCGAAATCGGTGCTGTACGTAACAGTATTGGGTCTGACGCCTTCGTTGCCGATGAAATTATCACCAGTCATGCCGGTGTAAGGGTTCGTATCGGTAACACCGATGCTGAAGGACGTCTGGTGCTGGCTGATTTAATGTCACACTTGCGCCAGCAGGCTACGGATGCTGTTAACCCGACGTTGTTCTCGATTGCCACCCTCACAGGTCATGCAGCCCGTGCGGTAGGCCCTTATACGGCCTTAGTAGAAAATGGAGCTGCGCGCAAAGCCGGGGTGTCTGCAGCGATAGCCCAGGCAGGTGAAGTCTGGGGTGACCCGTCTGAATTGTCTTCCAGCCGGCGCGAGGATTTTGCTTTTATCAAAGCCCGCAGTTGTGCTGACGATGTGCTGAGTTGTAACAACGCACCATCGTCAGTGACTGCGCGCGGCCATCAGTTCCCGATGGCCTTTTTAGTAGTGGCAGCCGGCTTGGCGCAAGACTCCGCTTTGTCAGATGGTTTGGCTTATGTTCACATCGATATCGCTGGCAGTGGCGTCGATGGCGGTGATTGGCAACATGGCAAACCTTCAGCGGCACCAGTCGCGAGTCTGGCTGCGACTTATCTCCGTTAGTTCCTGCATGCTGCAGCCGAGTCTTACTCAGCTGCAGCATGGTTATGCTGACTGAAATTGGTTGTCGGCTGCTTGCTGTCTGTTTATGCTGTAGCGAATATCTGCGACAGGTTCGAGTCAGGTTAATGGACGAATGAGACTCCGCGAAACCCTTGTTATCTATATGTTTCCTTTGATGGTTTTGCCAACCTTAGCTTTTGGCTATCTGGCATTCCGTTACAGTGAGTCTTCGTTTGTGCAGCAAGCCTTTATAAAGGTGGCGCAGCACCTCGAGATCCAGCAAGAGAAACTCAGCAGTTATCTGAATAATCATCAGATGCATCTGCAGCATCTCAGCCGTAGTGAAAGTACATTAGCTTTCCTCGATAGCCAGACGGCAGACCTGCCACGGCTGAAAAACCAATTCCGGCAATATCAGAAAGCCAATCCTGACGTTGAACAAATAAAATTGTTGCGACTCAATGGCGAATTGATGTTTCAGTTACCACAACAAAACGGCGACAACCTTCCGGGGGGGCGTTTTCGGGCCGATTACTTTACCGCGCTTCAAGGCATGATCGATGACTCCGGAATCTTTATCAGTCGGGAATCCGAACAGCAAAAACTGCAGGTGATCCTGGCGCAGAAGATCTACCAGCTCGCGAATAATAATCGTGAAATCGACCGGCTTTGGGGCTACCTGGTGGTAAATCTGAATGTGGATTTACTGGACGAAGTGGTGAAAAACCGCATGTTACCTTCCAATGTTAATTTAATTGTCAGCGCCGGAGGGACTATTACCTACGCAGACAAGGCCAATTTAATCGGAAGTGCGTTGGCGCCAACCAATTTCTCTCAGGTACAGCAGTCGGTCGGTGCAGAGCAGTTACAGTCCATCGTGCTGTTGGGAAAGCCGATGCAAGTGCTCGGCGCTGCATTACCCGGCAATTTCATGTTGGTCAGTGCAGTTGATGAAACTGAACTGATGAATGTTTCGGAAATTTTGCCGGTGTTGTTGTTTCTGGCCAGCATCTTGTTTGCTGTTGGTCTGCCGTTGTTATGCTACTGGTTGCTGGTTCACTATATTTTTGAGCCAATCAAAGTGCTGACTGAAGCCAAAACAGCCGTAGGCCGCGGAGATCTGAGCACACTGCTGACGGTGAAGAAGCAGGATGAACTCGGTGACATGTTTGCCGCATTTAACGTGATGGTCCGTCAGCTTCGCGTGTACCGCGAGCGCGAGCGGGCTTATAAGCAACAGCTCGAAGAGAAAGTTCAGAAAAGGACGCAGGATCTGGCGCGGGCAAACAGCAATCTGGCCAGCGCGAACCAGCAGCTGATTTTGGCACGTGAATCCGCTGAACAAGCTAACCGGCTAAAAAGTGTATTTCTTGCCAATATGAGCCATGAAATCCGAACCCCATTAACTGCGATAATAGGTTTTAGTGAACAAGCCCTGGTCGAGCAGGATCAGGAACAAATGAATGACTATCTGAAACGCGTTCTGCGCAGTGGCGATCATTTATTAAATCTGATCAATGACATCTTAGACCTGTCGAAAATCGAAGCCGATAAACTGGAATTATCATACGCTCAGTTTAATTTCCTGCAGGTTATTGACGATATTTACCAGCAAACCCGCAATCAGGCGCAGGCAAAGGCGCTTGACTGTGTGCTGGAGCTGAATTACCCCTTGCCGGCTTATCTGCGCACTGATGAACTGCGCTTTCGGCAAGTGTTATTAAATCTGACCAGCAATGCACTGAAGTTCACACAGCGCGGCAAAGTGGTGATCCAGGTCAGTTACCAGTCCGGCGAAGAGTTGCTGGTTATCCGGATTAAGGATACCGGCATAGGGATGAGTGCTGAGGAACTGACCAAGTTGTTCCAACCCTTTGTCCAGGCCGATGCCACAGTTACCCGTAATTTTGGCGGTACTGGTCTGGGGCTGGTGATTTCGAAAAAGCTGATGCAACAAATGAACGGCGATATTCGGGCGGAAAGTGTAAAAGGGCTTGGTAGCTGCTTTGAAATTCAAATGCATTGCGACACCCAGCAAATCAGTCTGGTCGACCATTTTGAACCTGTGGCAAATCCGGAGCAAATTCAGCCGGAATCTGATTGTCAGCCGCAACTTCGTATTCTGGTCGCCGAAGATAATACCGATAATCAGTTGTTAGTCGCTGTATTGCTGCGCAAGATCAATGCCGAATTCACTATGGTGGCGAATGGTCATCAGGCGGTGCAAAAGCTACTGCTTGAAGACTTCGATTTAGTGTTTATGGATATGCAGATGCCAGAAATGGGCGGTGAAGAAGCAACCCGATTGATCCGTCATGCAGGGATTGATGTACCTATTATTGCGCTGACCGCGAATGTGATGCGCGAAGATCACCAGCGTTACCTCGAAGCGGGCTGTCAGGCATTATTAGGTAAGCCGATTGTCCAGCACGATTTTTACGCCATGATCCGCCAGTACACCCGCAAAGATCGTCAGCTTGAAGATGAGTTGGCGTTAAAACTAGAACAAGATCCGGCCATCATTGCGTTGAAACATGATTTTGCACAGCGCTTGCCGGTACTGTTGCAGCAACTGGCCTTGTTACATCAGCAGCAGGATTTGGCCGCATTGCAATATGAGGCGCATAGCCTGAAGGGCTGTGCTGGTAGTATGGGATTTCCGGAAATAACTCAGTTGGCTGCCGAACTTGAACTGTCGGCCAAATCTCAGGATGTATTAGCCTGTCAGTTGATTATTCAACGGATGCAGCAACAAAACGGCCGGGCAGAGGCCAACGTTTAAGAGCACAACCATGCAAGACAGTTTTCAGTTACACCCGCAATTGGCGGCTGATTCGGTGTTCCTGGCCGATTGGCCTTTGTGTCAGCTCCGGCTGATTAATGACCAGCAATATCCGTGGTTTATCCTGGTACCAAGGCGCGAAGGTGCCCGTGATGTTATCGATTTGACTGAGGCTGAGCAGCAGCAGTTGTGGGCGGAAAGCCGGACTCTTAGCCTCTATTTACGACAAGATTATCAACCCGACAAACTGAATCTGGCTGCGCTTGGTAACATGGTGCCTCAACTGCATTTGCATCATATTGCCCGGTTTGTACAGGATCCGAGTTGGCCTGCCCCTGTCTGGGGGAAATATCCTGCAAAAGCGTATTCCGCGTTACAATTAATGGAGATCCAGCACCGCTGGTCCGCACGTTCACCGGTTTAAAGGAGTTTATATGTCGGCGGATAATGCTTTATTGACGTTGTTAATGGAAAAACTACGCAACAATTTACTGGTGCTGCCGACTTTACCTGAAATTGCGGTCCGGGTACGGCAGGCTGCAGACGACCCGGATATTAATCTGCATGCAATGGCCGAAGTGATTGCGCGTGACCCGGCGTTGTCTGCCCGTATGTTAAAAGTCGCGAACAGCGCATTTTTAGGCCGCAGTATTAAGGTAAATACCTTAAATCAGGCGGTGACCCGGATTGGCTTGTTTCAGGTCAAAAATATTGCAACCGCCATGGCGCTGGAGCAACTCTTTGTCAGCCAGCACCCGCAAGTGTTGGAGCAAATGAGTGAGTTGTGGCGCGAGACAATCGAGATCACCTGCATTGCGATGGCATGTCTGAAGTTCTATCAGCAAAGCCATAAACATGAACCGCTGAATCTCGATACGCTGACCCTCGCTGGGTTGGTCTATCAGATTGGCGCCTTACCGATATTAACGGAGGCTGAAAAGTATCCGGCAGTGTTTGCGGAGCCTACCTACCTGCGACATGCGATTCGTGATCTGTCGGCCAGTATCGGCGTTGTCATCTTACAGAGCTGGGGTTTTGCTGACATATTTATCAAAGTGACGCAGGATTGGGCAGGGCTGCTAACCAGTGATGCAGTCTGTTACACCGATTTTGTCCGACTGGCCGCGATTGCGCGTCAGCAGTATCCGCTGCGAAGCAATGAATCCCAGTTATTGGAACAGTATCTTGCGCAAGGCTTGATTCCAA
>CAMLRA010000044.1 GCA_946482325.1 uncultured Chromatiaceae bacterium
ATTGACGTACGGGAAGATCTGGAATGGCAAAAAGGCCATTTACCGCAAGCGATGCATATCGGTAAAGGCGTGATCGAACGCGATATCGAAAGCAAAGTGCAGGATAAAGACCAAACTTTAATCCTGTACTGTGGCGGCGGTTTTCGTTCTGCCTTAGCGGCTGATGCGTTGCAACAGATGGGTTACAGCGACGTACTAAGTCTGGCAGGCGGTTACACGGCCTGGGTCAACGCCGGTTTACCTGTGGTGCAGGATTAAAGCGATACATCTCGCGATATTCCAAAATAAAAACGCCGGCATCAGCCGGCGTTTTTGTCAAAGCGCTTAGCGCATCAGCGATTCAGGCAAATGCGGACGCATGCCTTTTAACATGGCTGCCAACACTTTTGGGTTACCTGCTACGACATTGCCGCTTTTTAATTGGTTATTGCCACCAACAAAGTCGCTGACCAGACCACCGGCTTCACGCACGATCAGTTCACCTGCGGCGATATCCCACGGCTTTAAGCCGATTTCCCAGAAACCGTCTAAACGGCCTGCGGCGACGTAAGCTAAATCCAGCGCGGCTGAACCGGTACGACGGATGTCCGCTGCGGTAGTAAAGAATGTTTTGAAGGTTTCGGTATAAGCATCCAGCTGATGTTTTTGCTTAAACGGGAAGCCAGTCGCGAGGATAGTGCCACTTAATTCCGTGGCGTTGGTGACGCGGATACGGCGGCCGTTTAACTGCGCACCACCACCGCGGCTGGCAGTGAAAACTTCGCCACGCAGTGGATCATAAATAACGGCCTGATCGAGCTTGCCATTGTGGCGCAGCGCGATAGAGACAGCGAAGTGGGGGATGCCTTTGATAAAATTAGCGGTACCATCGAGAGGGTCGATGATCCATTGGTATTCACTGTTATTGCTGCCGTAATCGCCGCCTTCTTCACCGATGATATCGTGAGTCGGGTAGGATTTACGCAGGATTTGCACTATGGCCTGTTCTGCTTCTTTATCAACGTTGGTGACAAAGTCGTTGGTGCCTTTCTGGCTGGTCTGAACCATGTCAAGTTGACCACAGGCCCGGGCGATGATATTGCCTGCGCCACGCGCAGCACGAACAGCGATGTTTAACATCGGATGCATAGGGTGAATACCTTATTGTATAAAGAACAGTCAAAAGAGCGGCGCGTATTGTAGCCGCTGGGCAGTAAAAGTAAAGATATTTTGCGCTGCAGCCAATACCTGTTCCAGCCAGTAGAGCACAGGTTTATTCGACCGGTTCTGGGACTTTGACACCTACTTTACGGATCTGTTGTCCGTCCAGCTCTGCCACAATCCAGCTCATGCCGGACCATTGCAAAGTATCGCCGACTACAGGTTTGCCGCCGAGCTTGTTATCGAGATAGTCAGAGAGTGTGACGGCATCGCCGCAGGTTGATAAATCCAGCGCGTAAAACATTGCTAAATCCTCCAGCCGCGCTGCACCATCCAGCATAAAATCGCCGAAAAACTCGAAGTCGAAATTACGTTGTGGTGTTTCACTAAACATCCGGCCTAATACCGGTAAATCAGCGTCGTGACCAATGATACAAAGCACATCGCCTGCCATCAGCTTACTGCTGCCTGACGGATGCAACAGCTGATTGTCGCGGAATAACGCAACAATGCGGGTATTTTCCGGCATGTTCAGCTGTTTTAATTCGCTGCCAATACACCATTTATCCGGGTTCAGTTTGTAGACAAACATTTCCCACTGACTGGCGAGTTCAACCTCAATGCCCGCGCGGGAGACCGGCGAAGGCATCGGTGGTACAACCACATGGGCTTTTTTCGCAAAGAAACCCAGCGTGGTCCCTTGTAATAGCAGCGACACCAGTACGATAAAAAACGCGACATTAAAAAACAGCTGGGCATTGGGCAAGCCCGCCATGAGCGGAAATACAGCTAAAATGACCGGCACCGCACCACGAAGGCCCACCCAGGAAATAAAAGTACGTTCGCGCAGCGTAAAACGCTTAAACGGCAACAGACCTATGAACACAGACAAGGGCCGGGCAAACAGAATCATCCACAGCGACAACAGCAATGCCGGCACTGCGATTGGCAGCAATTCGCTTGGCGTCAGCAACAAGCCGAGCACCAGGAACATACCGATTTGGCTGAGCCAGGCGAGGCCATCAAACATATGCAGAATACCATGGCGGTTGCGGATGGGTTGATTACCCAGTACCAGACCACAGACATAAACACTTAAAATACCGCTGCCGCCAACGGAGCCGGATACTGCATATAGAAACAGGCCACCACTGACCGCCAGTAAAGGGTAAAGACCATCCGCGATATGAATGGTGTTGATGAGTTTTAACAGTACCCAGCCGCCTGCGAGGCCAAGTAAAATCCCGACGCCAAATTGCTGAAATAAACTAACAATCACTTTCCAATCAAACTGGGTCTGGCCAGCTGCCAGCATTGAGATCAAAGTGACGGTTAAAAACATCGCCATCGGGTCGTTACTGCCCGACTCTATTTCGAGCGTGGCGCCAACCCGTTCGTTCAGACCTTTGCCATTGAGTAAATTAAACACCACTGCCGCATCAGTGGACCCGACGATGGCACCAATCAGTAAACCTTCGAGCGTGGTTAAATCAAACAGCCAGGCCGCGGCGAGGCCCGTGAGACCCGCCGTGATCACGACACCGACCGTCGCCAGCGACAGCGAAGGCCCTAAGGCCACGCGGAAACTTTTTACATTGGTGCGCATACCGCCGTCGAGCAGGATTACCGCCAGTGCCAGGTTACCGACCAGATACGCCATGGAATAATCATCAAACACGATGCCGCCGGGGCCATCCACCCCGGCAAACATGCCGACGGCAAGGAATATCACCAGAATTGGCACGCCGATTTTGTTGGCCACTGAGCTCATCATAATGGCTGCTGCGATGAGGATTGCACCCAACAGGAACAAGTTATTGATGGTTGTCGCGTCCATGATGGGCTCCTGTACAGGCTTTAAACTTGGCGAAAATGGTCACTATATTGAAAATGCAGGCGTTAGACCGAATTTTCAATCAATAATTTGATATTTGTCGCAAGTAATATTTATTGTTCAATTAAAACAGATAGATAGGTTGTATGATTTTTTAATTTTGTTTGGCGGAAAGAGCTGTTTTTATCAGTTTTGATGCAGCGCCAGACTAATTTGTTACTGCCTGCGCCTGATTATGCGTTTATTGCACAATAAGCAGCGAGTTAGTCGTCGGTGTTTGCTGAATCCAGCTGCACTAAGGCTAGCAATGCGCTGATATCTGAGGCATTGATTTTACTGACACAGCATTGCTGTTGGGCAAAAAAATGGCGCTGCACCAGGGAAGTCATCTCCGTGAGCGTCCAGACGCGTCCGCTCTGACTGAAAGTGCCCTGAGTGTCAAAAGTCCACTGCAGCCCCGCACTGTCGATGATGCTGTCTGCACCGAATAACAGCGCCTGCGGCTGTTGCAAAAATTGCTGCAGTGCGGGCAGTTCGGCAAAAGGCAGCAGTTCGTCGCTGCCAGAATAAACAAATAAAACCGGAAACCTGATGCTGGTCATGTGCTGTAAGTACCGCGCTGTGTGGCATTGATGATTAACTTAGCGAAAACGCCGGCTGCTGTCGCGACAATCTGTTTTTGTTCCAAGATGCCGTTGGCACGGGCTAACCAAATAACAACGGCAGCCGAAGCTGCCGTTGTTTTTCATCAATGCAGGACTAAACCACTGTTAGTGGCGGAAATGCCGCACGCCGGTAAACACCATCGTCATGCCGTGCTCGTCAGCCGCTGCAATGACTTCCGCATCGCGCATCGAACCACCAGGCTGGATCACGGCTTTGATACCGGCAGCAGCTGCTGCGTCGATGCCATCACGGAACGGGAAAAACGCATCAGATGCCATCACTGAACCTTTAACTTCCAGGTTCTCGTCGGCGGCTTTAATGCCGGCGATCTTGGCGCTGTAGACGCGGCTCATCTGGCCGGCACCAACCCCAATGGTCATAGAATCTTTCGCGTATACAATGGCGTTGGATTTGACGTACTTGGCCACTTTCCAGCAGAACAGCAAGTCGCGCAGTTCTTCGGCGGTTGGCTGACGTTTGGTTACGACTTTTAAGTCGTCGAGGCTAACCATCTTTTGGTCGCGGTCTTGTACTAATACGCCGCCGTTAACGCGTTTGATGTCAAAACCTGTCGTTTTGTCTGACCACTGACCACAAACCAGCAGGCGCACGTTTGGCTTTTTCGCCACGACTGCTGCAGCGTCTGCGGTTGCGGTTGGTGCGATAATCACTTCCACAAACTGGCGGCTGACGATTGCTTCGGCAGTCGTTGCATCTAATTCGCGGTTAAATGCGATGATGCCGCCAAAGGCCGAAGTCGGGTCGGTCTGATAAGCGCGGTTGTATGCAGCCAGAATATCGTCACCAATGGCCACACCACATGGGTTCGCGTGTTTGACGATGACACAGGCTGGCTCTGCAAATTCTTTGACACATTCCAGCGCAGCGTCTGTGTCGGCGATATTGTTGTACGACAGTTCTTTGCCCTGCAATTGTGTGGCGCTTGCGACTGAGGCTTCCTGAATGCTGTTTTCGACATAAAACGCCGCAGCCTGGTGGCTGTTTTCACCGTAACGCAGGTCTTGTTTTTTGGTGAACTGAGCGTTAAAGGTGCGCGGAAACTTGCTTGGTGCAGCTTCTGGCGTGTCATATGCCGGCAACATAGCGCCGAAGTAGTTAGCGATCATGCCGTCGTACTGCGCTGTGTGCTCATAAGCACTGATAGCGAGGCTGAAACGGGTAGCGTGGGTGGTCGCGCCGTTGTTGGCAGCCATTTCCGCCAGGACTTTGTCGTAATCGGCTGCGTTCACCACGATGGTCACGTCTTTGTGGTTTTTCGCTGCGGCACGCACCATAGTCGGGCCGCCGATGTCGATGTTCTCAACTGCATCTTCCAGCGTACAACCGGCTTTCGCCACAGTTTGCGCGAAGGGGTACAGATTCACCACGACTAAATCGATAGGCTTGATGCTGTGGGTGTCCATAACGGCTTCGTCAGTGCCGCGACGACCTAAAATACCACCGTGCACTTTCGGATGCAGGGTTTTAACCCGGCCGTCCATGATTTCCGGGTGACCTGTGTAGTCAGACACTTCAGTCACAGGAATACCGGCGTCGGCCAGTAATTTCGCGGTACCACCGGTCGACAGCAGTTCAACGCCTTGTGCATGTAAAGCTTTGGCAAATTCCAGGATGCCGGTTTTGTCAGACACACTTAACAAAGCGCGGCGGATAGGTAAATTTGAGCTCATCGTTAGTCTCTTCTGTTAAATAAAAATCCGGTTCGGGACAGCCAGGGGTTGCAGAAGAATAGTCGGGGAAACCTGGCTTGTCCGCTGAAAGCAGGTTGCAGCATGAACCTGGCTTCCAGAAACAAAAAAGCACCCGAAGGTGCTTTCTGGCGGGACTCCTCCCGCGGGGGCATTAACTCATGCCGTATTGTTTCAGCTTCTTACGCAGCGTGCCGCGGTTGATGCCCATCAGGTTGGCTGCCCGGGTCTGGTTGCCGCGGGTGTATTTCATCACTTCTTCCAGCAGAGGGCGTTCCAGCTCTGACAGGACCAGCTCGTACAGGTCGTTAACGTCCTGACCGTTCAGCTGTTGCAGGTAATTCGCCACCGCTTTTTGTACCGCGTTACTTAAAGGCTGCGGTTTTTCCTGAGTCTGTACATGGGCGTTGGTGATAAATGGCGAAGTCACGTTTTGATTAAACATTGCCTAGTCTCTTTTACGTTAGGTTGCTGCTAGTTGTTCGAAATACTGATTTAAAACATCAATTTGCTGTAAAGCGTCCTCGATGCCATTAAATTCACTGCGAAACAGTCCTGCGCTGTCTTGTTCGGCCAGATACCAACCCACATGTTTGCGGGCGATTCTTGGACCTAACACATCACCATATAGCTGATGCAGACCGCGGACATGTTCCAGCAAAATCTGCCGCACTTCCTGCAATGCAGGCGGCGGAAGTTCTTGTCCTGTGGTCAGATAGTGCACCACTTCCCGGAAAATCCAGGGCCGGCCCTGCGCCGCACGGCCAATCATGATGGCGTCGGCACCGGTATAATCGAGCACAAACCGGGCTTTTTGTGCACTGGTGATATCACCATTGGCTACTACCGGAATGGACACCGCCTGCTTGATTGCGCGGATAGTGTCGTATTCGGCGTCACCTTTATACATACAGGCTTTGGTCCGGCCGTGGACCGCTAAAGCCTGAATGCCGTTGTCTTCGGCAAGCCGTGCAATCTGGACGCCGTTTTTGTGTTCCGGGTCCCAGCCTGTGCGGATTTTCAGTGTTACCGGCACATCCACTGCGCCAACCACTGCCTGAATAATCTGCTCGACCAATTCCGGGTACTGTAACAGTGCCGAACCGGCCAGCTTCTTATTCACTTTCTTCGCCGGACAACCCATATTAATGTCGATAATCTGGGCGCCATGTTCGACGTTAAATTGGGCAGCTTCAGCCATCTGTTGCGGATCCGCACCTGCAATTTGTACCGACCTTAGACCGGTTTCATCTGCATGTGTCATCCGTTTCAATGACTTTTCGCTTTGCCAGACCAAAGGATTGCTCGACATCATTTCTGATACAGCTAAACCGGCACCAAACCGGCGGCACAGCTCACGAAAAGTGAAATCTGTTACACCAGCCATCGGGGCACAAATCACATTGTTGTCAAGTTGATAAGGACCGATGCGCACCGCTTCATCTCTGGGGTCTACCCTCAAGGGGCGCTAAGTTTACGGATTTTTGCCCACAATGCAAAGGCTAATATTTAAACAAAAATATAAATTTATCCGGGGTTGGCGGGTTGACAATCGCTAAACGGCTGAAAATTGGACTTATCGGAAATAAGAATGCGGGTTGGCGTGAAGATTGGGAGCAGATAATTGTATTGCCGTGCAAAATGACACCAGTCGTCTTCTCGATACAAAAACGCTTATCTCAACGAATTTTGGGTCTGCCGGGTGTGCGTATCATCAAATGATTTCGACGATTATAGAAAACTGCTGCTGCGTTATCTGTGTACCGTCCGTGCTTGGACATCACAGAAAAACTGCTCCTGCGTTATCTGTGTACCGTCCGTGCTTGGACATCACAGAAAAACTGCTCCTGCGTTTTCTGCGTACCGTCCCTCCTTGGACATAAAAAAAGGCACCTGAATAGTCAGGTGCCACAGGCGAAAATCCCAGGAACATGGTGTTTGGATTTCAGAGTTGTGTGTGCCTGCAGTAACAACTCATAAATGTTATATTATAACGTTTTGCCGAAACTGCAAATGCTATTCGCTCTCTGGTGCGACCAAATGGGCAAAACCACTGTCCAGTGCCACTCCACGATAAAAATGGCAGCAAATCGGCTTGTCAAAGGCGTTTTTTGGCGCTTAACCGAACCCATTCGTCTTTGACCGCGACCGGATCAAAGTCAAATTCGTTGCTATAAGCGTCAATCACGGACTGCGCCTGGCTTTCCAATATGCCGGATAACGCCAGCAAACCACCGGGCCGGACATAAGCGCTGATGATTTGACTCAGTTCCGCCAGCGGGCCGGCAAGGATATTGGCGACCACCACATCGGCTTCAAGTTTTGGCTGATCTTTGGGCAGATACAATTCAATCTGGCCAGCGACATTATTGCGGGCGGCGTTCGCTGTACTGGCTTCAATCGCTTGCGGGTCTATGTCGATGCCGACCACGCGTTTGCCGCCGAGTTTCAGTGCGGCAATGCCTAGGATGCCGGAGCCACAGCCGAAATCGACCACCAGGCTGTCAGTTAAATCCTGCGCATCCAGCCATTCCATGCATAGTGCAGTGGTGGGGTGGGTGCCGGTGCCAAAAGCAAGGCCCGGGTCCAACATCACATTGACGGCTGTCGGGTCCGGGATTTCCCGCCAGCTTGGGCAGACCCATAAACGTGTGCCGAAGCGAATGGGGTGGAAATTGTCCATCCATTCGCGTTCCCAGTCTTTGTCTTCCAGCTGCTCTAATTTGTATTGCACACCTTGCTTAAACAGGCTGACCTGTTCGAGCTTATGGATCACTTTGTCCATCGGATGTTCGGCGTCAAACAGCCCAACCACGACAGTATTGGCCCAGTAAATCACTTCGCCTGGCATTGGTTCGTAAATCGGTGTGTCGTGCGCGTCGACAAAACTCACCGCCTGGGCGCCCCAGCTCATCAGCATGTCGCTGACGGTTTCAGCATGTTTTTCAGTGGTGTTTACGCGCAGTTGGATCCAGGGCATAGCGATTTCCGGCAGCTGTCAAAACGGCGGATTATACCAGTTTGCAGCCGTCAGGGGCAGGCGGACCGATGCTTAAATCGTATTGTGATGATGTGGATGGATGTTTTACATAAATAAACAAATGAATTAACTTTTTCTACGATACACAGAATTTACAACAGATAACCTGTGGCGGTTTTCCGGCTCGGGACTATCAAAAGATGAAGTTATATCTGATTTATCGCCAGTTTTACCTGCCACAGACTGCTCAGCTGCACCTTGGCGGCATAGAAAATTACATCCTGGCCTTAAGTGAATTATTCCAGCAACAAGGTTATCAGGTCATTGTACTGCAGCCGGCCCGGCAGCGTTTTACCGCGCACTATGCCGATATTGAGATCCGCGGTATTGATTGTCGTGGTTATCGCGGCAACCGGAAAAAATATGCGTTGTTTCAGGCGGCCCGGCAGGATTTCGCCCCAGCCACTGATTGGCTGATTTTTGCCACTGATAGCTATTTTGTTCCCTCAGAATTACCCCGCACCATCGCTATCCAGCATGGCGTGTCCTGGGACAAACCTGGTAAAGGCTCGGGGTTGTTGGCGACAGTCAAAAGCTGGCTGTCGCAACGCAAGTATTTGTCCTATGTGCGCCAATGCCGCGACCTGGTCTGTGTTGATCATAACTTTATTAACTGGTATCGCACCATGCGTGATATGGAGCCGCAGCAGCGCTGGACTGTGATCCCGAACTTCTGTCTCGAACTAGCCGGTGAAGCCCAGATCCAACGGAAATGGCCGGCCACAGGGGCGGTCCGGCTATTGATCGCCCGCCGTTTTGTCGATTATCGCGGTATTCCGCTGGCTTGCCGTGTCGTGCAAATGCTGCTGCAGCGTTATCCGCTGCTGGAAGTCAGTTTTGCCGGAGATGGGCCTTTGTTGCCGGCATTAGAACAGCAATTTGCCGCTGAGCCCCGCGTGCGTATATTTTGTTATGAACCGGCAGAAAGTCTCGCCGTGCATTTACAGCATCATCTGGTGTTATTACCATCCGTCGGCTCTGAAGGTACATCTTTAAGCCTCGCAGAAGCGATGGCTGCAGGCTGTGCCGTGGTTACAACCAACGTTGGTGGGCTCAGCAATATGGTGTTAGACCAGCATAACGGGCTGATTTGTATGCCAGATGAAGCCGAGCTGGTACAGCGACTCAGTCAGTTGCTCGACGCGCCGGATAAAGCGGAAAAGCTGGCGCGGATGGCCTGGCAGAGTGCGCAGCAGAGTTTCAGTAAATCCCGCTGGCAGCAGGACTGGTTGCAGTTATTAGCGAATATCCGCAAGCGTTCCATGAGTGTTCTGAGCTAAATTGCCGGGATAAAAAAAGCCAGTCTGTTGTGCAGACTGGCTTTTTTATGACATTCAGGATGGTTATTTGATACCGAGTTTGTGCTCAAGATAATGAATGTTGGTGCCGCCCTGATTAAAGTTGGCGTCCGTCATAATCTCTTTATGCAGTTCGATATTGGTTTTAATCCCACCAACCAGCAGCTCGCCCAGTGCGTTCCGCATCCGCGCAATGGCGATAGCACGGTTCTCACCGTAAGTGATGAGCTTACCGACCATGGAGTCATAGTTTGGCGGCACTGTGTAATCGGCATAGATATGCGAATCCCAGCGCACACCATTGCCACCTGGCGGGTGGAAACGGGTGATAGTGCCTGGCGACGGAATAAAGGTTTTTGGATCTTCCGCGTTGATGCGACATTCCACCGCATGGCCGCGAATGACGATGTCAGACTGTTTAATCGACAGCGGCATTCCAGAAGCGATGCGCAGCTGCTCTTTAATCAAATCAACGCCGGTGATCATCTCAGTGACCGGGTGTTCCACCTGAATCCGGGTGTTCATTTCGATAAAGAAGAACTCACCGTTTTCATAGAGGAATTCAAAAGTGCCGGCACCGCGATAGTTCAGGTCGATACAAGCCTGCACACAACGGCCACCGATAAAGTCGCGTTGCTCCTGAGTAATACCAGGTGCCGGCGCTTCTTCAACCACTTTCTGGTGACGGCGCTGCATCGAGCAGTCGCGTTCGCCTAAGTGGATGGCTTTGCCCTGACCGTCGGCTAAAACCTGAATTTCGATATGACGAGGGTTTTCCAGGAATTTCTCCATGTACACCATGTCGTTACCAAAAGCGGCTTTGGCTTCGGCTTTGGTCATTTCAATCGATGATACCAGCTCATCTTCACTGCGCACCACCCGCATACCACGGCCACCACCACCACCGGCAGCTTTGACGATGATTGGGTAACCAATACGTTTAGCGATGGCTTTGTTGGTGTCTGCGTCGTCGCCGACCGCACCGTCAGAACCCGGCACACAAGGTACACCGGCTTTTTTCATCGCTTCGATGGCTGACACTTTGTCGCCCATCAGGCTGATGGATTCCGGACGCGGGCCAATAAAGACCAGACCGCTTTCTTCGACTTGCTGGGCAAAATCAGCGCGCTCAGCGAGGAAACCATAACCCGGGTGAATCGCCTGGGCGTTGGTGACTTCGGCTGCGGCGATTAATGCCGGAATATTCAGGTAGCTTTGTGGTGATGGGGCAGGGCCAATACAGATGGTCTCGTCCGCCAGCAGCACATGCTTGAGGTTACGGTCGACGGTGGAATGCACCGCGACCGTTTTGATACCGAGTTCTTTGCAAGCGCGTAAAATACGCAGCGCAATTTCGCCCCGGTTGGCTATCAGCACTTTTTCTAACATGTGTCGGCCTTTTCGGTTATTCGATCACAAATAAAGGCTGGTCAAATTCAACCGGCTCGCCGTTTTCCACCAGAATGGCCGTGATAGTACCGGCTTTGTCCGCCTGGATCTGGTTCATCATTTTCATCGCTTCAACGATACACAGTGTATCGCCGACTTTAACGCTCTGGCCGACTTCAGCGAAGTTCTTTGATGTTGGTGAAGCGGCGCGGTAGAAAGTCCCCACCATCGGCGAACGCAGCTGATGACCGGTCACTGCCGGAGCTGCTGCGGCCACTGGTGCTGCAGCCGGAGCTGCGGCAGCAGGTGCCGGGGCTGCAGCTGGTGCAGCAGTGTAGTGCACTGGTGCGTATTGCTGCACCGGACCACCGCGGCTGATGCGCACAGATTCTTCACCTTCAGTGATTTCCAGCTCGTTAATGCCGGATTCTTCCAGAAGTTCGATCAGTTTTTTAATTTTTCTAATATCCATGACGTTTGCGCCTGACTTGGTTGGAATTTATGGGTTAGGTGGCGTGTTGGTCAGCGATTTGACCGCTGCGTCTAGGGCATAACGATAACCGTTTGCACCCAGCCCGCAGATCACACCTTTTGCGATATCGGATAAATAAGAATGCCGGCGAAATGCTTCGCGGGCGTGAACATTCGACAAATGCACTTCAATAAATGGCACAGCCACCGCCAATAATGCGTCGCGGATAGCGACACTGGTATGCGTGAACGCGCCAGGATTGATAATGATAAAATCCTGCTGGCCCAGACTCTGCTGGATCGCGCCCACCAGTTCATGCTCAGCATTGGACTGCAGATGGGACAATTCCACCTGCATTGAAGTGGCAGTTTGCTGCAGATCGCTGACAATTTGCGCCAGCGTTTGCGCGCCATAAATATGTGGCTCGCGTTGCCCCAGCATATTCAGGTTCGGACCGTTTAACAGCAAAATCCGTAATTTGGCAGTCATTTGTCGATTATTCCGTTGATAATTCTGGATCTGCTTCCATCCTGCCAAAGGTCGGTGAAAAAACAATCTTTTTCAGCGGAAATCTGGCGGGCATTTGCAGATTTGCGCCTCATTATAGTGAAATCGCAGCAAATCGCAGCAAAATACTGGTCTTATCAGCAGATGGGAACTTTTCGCTGCCATTGTTGTAAAGGGAGATTCAGTAGTGAAGCTGCGTGGTCTGAGCAGTTTCCCAAACCACGCCAGTCGGGTGCTGCAGCCTTATTGCTGCAGCTGGATAAGATGCGCTTTGAACTCAGCTGGCCCCATAAAACCAGTGATGCGGGATGTCGTTAATTCGCTGCCGTTCGGTGCAAAAAACAATAAAGTTGGCAAACCCAGCACCTGAAACTTGTCTAAAACCTGCTGATCCTGCTCAGTGGCCTTAGTCACATCGATGCGTAATAAGCGGATTTTCGCCATTTCGGTTTTAACGCCGACGTCAGCAAAAGTGATGTGCTCAAATTCTTTGCAGGCAACACACCATTCGGCGAACAAATCCAGCATTACATATTGGTTTTGCGCTTTGGCCTCTGCCAGCTGTGCGTCCAAATCGGCCAGGGTTTTAATATCGATAAACTGGCCGGCCCGTGGACTGTTTGCGGTGCTGCTTGCTACAGGCTGTGACTGCCCTGCCGGCGCCAGCCATTGTTGATAATTCGCCAGCACCACAGCACAGACCAGCAGCGTGGCCACCAGCCAGCATAAACTTCTCGCCAGCGCAGTTTTCAGCAGTTGCTGTACTTGCTGCAGATAGAGTGCAAAACCGAGCGCTAGCAAAGAACCCAGCACTAACAGCACTTCCGTTGCAACAATACGAGATAACAGCATCAAAGGCACTGATAACAACAGGAAACCGAAAATCGCTTTTATCACATCCATCCAGGCGCCGGGTTTTGGCAGCCATTTACCGCCACTGCTGCCGAGGATCAATAGCGGCAGGCCCATGCCGAGGCTCAGGATATACAGCACCAACGCGCCATAAGCCAAATCACCGCTTTGGGCGATATACAACAGCACACCGGTTAGCGGCGCTGTGGTGCAAGGCGAGGCGACCAGGCCAGATAAAGCGCCCATCACCAGTGCACCTTTGACGGAACCACCTTGCTGGCGGTTACTGGTGGCGGTCAGTTTTTCCGTCCAGCGTGACGGTAACTGCAAGTTAATCCAGCCAAACATCGCGCCGGCCAGCAGCACAAACAGCAGACTCATGCCGATTAACACCGCCGGATGCTGGAACGCAGCCTGAAATTTCACGCCGGCACTTGCCACCACTAAGCCTAAAGCCGAGTAAGTCAGCGCCATGCCCTGCACATAGGCAAAAGACAAACGAAACGCCCGACCGTGGCTCAACTGTTGACCCTGACCCACAATAATACTGGTCAGAATCGGGTACATCGGAAAGACACAAGGGGTGAAGGCCAGACCTAAACCAAGCAGGAAAAACAGCCCTAAAGTCAGCAGACTTTTATCGCTGCTTAAACGCTCAGCCAGACCAATTTGGCTGGACACCGGTGCTGCTGTTGCTGTGGGCTCACTTGATGCCGCTACGCTGTTGTCCGGTTTGGCAGCACCTATCAATGGAATTTCGCGGGTTTCCACCGGATAACACAAGCCGGCATCGGCACAGCCCTGATAACGAACTTTTAATTTGGCATCGGCATCGATATTGGCCAGTTTGACGTCAAATACCAGCTGATGGCGGTAAATTTCGGTTTTGCCAAAATATTCGTCTTCATGCGGCAAACCGGCTGGCAATGTCGGATTGCTGAAATTCACGGCCACGCCGGCGATTTTCAGCTTGTGTTTGTACAGGTAATAGCCGTCGGCAATTTGAAAACTGATACGTACCGATTCGCCACTTTGGGCAAAATCCAGCATAAAAGCTTGATCGACCGGTAAAAACTGTGGCTGTTGCAAGGCTGCCAGGATGTTTGGCGCTGCTATTGGATTTTGACTGGCAGTTGTTGGTTCTGCGGCCTGCAGCGGTAAACAGAACCACAATAACAAGGCGAACAGCGCGTTGACAAAGGATCGGCGGTTATTCATTCGGTGAGCATTCCTCATTAACCCGGTTTAGGCAAAAAGCCTCTGCTGATCGGGATGGCAATAAATTCCGGCACGCTATACGGATGCAAGCGGCAAATGGTCTGGCAGACAGCATCAGACAATCATATTAAACAATCGCATTACGAGTATCGCGCTACTCTAACGCAATCAAGGCTGTAGGCACCAGACCGACTCAGTTGTGACTTTCTTTCAACGCCGTTATTGGTTTCAGTTATTCGCTACAGCCGGCCTCGTTAAAAACGCCAAAAAAACGCTTTAAAAAAATCTTCGGTCAATCCCCTTGGTTTTTTTCCGGGTTTACCCCATATCCCGGATACAAAAATTTTTAACCCCGCTCGCGGGATTAAATCCACAAAACATGTTCAGGAGCTTTACACATGAATATTCGTCCATTACATGATCGCGTCATCATCAAGCGTCTGGAAGCCGAGAGCAAATCAGCCGGCGGTATCGTGCTGACAGGTGCATCTGCTGAGAAGTCGACCCGCGGTGAAGTCGTTGCTGTAGGCAATGGCCGTATTCTGGAAAACGGCAGCGTGCGTCCACTGGAAGTGAAAGTGGGTGACAAAGTCATTTTCGGTGCTTATGTCGAGCGCACTGAGAAAATCGACGGTCAGGAATACGTGATCACCAAAGAAGACAACATCCTTGGCATCATCACCGAATAATTGTTCGGTAATGACTTTTCCCACGCATTGAATTGATTTGAGGTAATTAGAAAATGGCTGCAAAAGACGTACGTTTTGGCGATGAAGCCCGCAACAAGATGTTAAAAGGCGTGAACATTCTGGCGAATGCCGTTCGCGTTACTTTAGGCCCGAAAGGCCGTAATGTGATTCTGGATAAATCTTTTGGTGCCCCACTGATCACCAAAGACGGTGTATCTGTTGCCAAAGAAATCGAGCTGGAAGACAAGTTCGAGAACATGGGCGCGCAGATGGTAAAAGAAGTTGCTTCTAAAGCTAACGACGAAGCCGGTGACGGTACTACAACTGCGACAGTACTGGCGCAAAACATCATCAATGAAGGCGTGAAAGCTGTTGCCGCCGGTATGAATCCAATGGATTTAAAACGCGGTATCGACAAAGCTGTCATTGCTGCGGTGGCTGAATTAAAGGCGCTGTCACAGCCTTGCACCGATTCAAAAGCTATTGCACAGGTTGGTACAATTTCTGCCAACTCTGATGACGAAATTGGCCAAATCATTGCCGACGCAATGGACAAAGTGGGTAAAGAAGGCGTCATTACTGTTGAAGAAGGTCAGGGCCTTGCGAACGAGCTGGCTGTGGTTGAAGGGATGCAGTTTGACCGTGGTTACCTGTCTCCGTACTTCATCAACAATGCCGAAGCTGGCCAGGTTGAGCTGGATAATCCATTTATCCTGACTGTTGATAAGAAAATCAGCAACATCCGTGAACTGTTACCTGTACTGGAAGGCGTTGCCAAATCTGGTAAACCACTGCTGATCATTGCTGAAGATTTAGAAGGCGAAGCCTTGGCGACGCTGGTTGTGAACAACATGCGCGGCATCGTTAAAGTGTCTGCGGTCAAAGCACCAGGTTTTGGCGACCGTCGCAAAGCCATGTTGCAGGACATCGCGGTATTAACCGGTGGTGTAGTGATTTCTGAAGAAATCGGTCTGGAGCTGGAAAAAGCCACACTGGAAGATTTAGGTACTGCTAAACGCGTTGTCATCACGAAAGACAACACCACCATCATCGACGGTGCCGGCAGCCAGGAAGCGATTGACGCGCGCGTCAAACAAATCCGTCAGCAAGTGGAAGATGCCACTTCTGATTACGACAAAGAAAAACTGCAAGAACGTCTGGCAAAACTGGCTGGTGGCGTCGCAGTGATCAAAGTCGGTGCTTCGACTGAAATCGAAATGAAAGAGAAAAAAGCCCGTGTTGAAGACGCGCTGCATGCCACTCGTGCTGCCGTTGAAGAAGGCGTGGTCCCAGGCGGTGGTGTAGCGCTGGTGCGCGTCGCTGCCAAACTGTCTGAGCTGCGTGGTATCAACGAAGACCAGAACCACGGTATCAAAATCGCGCTGCGCGCGATGGAAGCACCACTGCGTCAAATCGTTGATAACGCTGGTGAAGAGCCTTCAGTTGTCGTCAACAACGTGAAAAACGGTGCCGGTAACTACGGTTACAACGCGGCGACTGGCGTCTACGGCGACATGCTGGAAATGGGTATCCTGGACCCAACCAAAGTGACCCGTTCTGCGCTGCAGTTCGCGGCATCTGTCGGTTCGCTGATGATCACTACTGAAGCCATGGTGACAGAGCTGCCGAAGAAAGACGCGCCAGCAATGCCAGATATGGGCGGCATGGGCGGTATGGGCGGCATGATGTGATGTCTGCTGCTGTGGTTTAACTCACAGCGCAACCCGTTAGCAAGACAAACCCGGCAACAGCCGGGTTTGTTGTTTTAAAGATCTGTAGTGTTCTGACTGCTGCAGGATTGCCAGATGCAGCACCCGCCGGGCACAAAAAAGCACCACAGCGGGCTGTGGTGCTTTTATCACGACTGAAAGTTAGTCTGTGTTACTTGGTACGACGACGCAACAGCGCCAGTGGCGCTAACAGCAAGGTGAACCAGCCTAAACTACCACCGCTACTTTTCTTCGCTGGCGTGACAACTTCCGGCGCAGGTACGTCGTTAACTTTCACTGTCACTGTCGATTTTGTGGTCGCAGTGCCGTCGGTCACGGCCACTTCAAACACCAGATTTTCAGAGCCTGATGCAATCGACGGTGCTGTCACTGAAGCCGTTGCAGTGGCTGCGTTGGTCAACGTTGCTGCAGTTCCGCTTACCTGTTTCCAGCTAAAGGACAGTTTGTCGGCTGCATCGCGGTCTGTAGCAGCTGCAGTCAGCGTGAAAGTACCGCCTTCGTTCAGTTCTGCAACGCTGGCTTTGACGCCCGATAACAGTGGGGCACGGTTATCACAAGCAACTGAATCTCCGGCTACTACCGAATGGAAGACCGGTGTAGTGATGTTATTGAACTGTACGTTATCAATGTACCAGCCTGATTCATTTGAGTTTGAATCAGAGACCGCGCGGAAACGGAATTTTACTTCGTTACCGTTCAGAGCAGCACCAAAATTGATAGTTTCGTTACGGCCAAAAGTCGTTGAACCTTCAACCGGATCTGCATCCATGACACCGGTAAAGGCTTTACGGCCTGGTAGTAACTCCGCCAGCGCTGAGGTATAACCCTGACTGCTGAAACCTGCGTACTGTACCGGTTGGTTCGCCGCACTTCTGATGACTTTAGTGACATCAGTCCAGGCGGAACCGTTGATGCTGATTTCAACCACACCACCGTCATAGGCTTCTTCGAATTCATAGTAGTGCCAGAAACTCATAGTAAAATCACCGGCATAACCGACGGTGAATGCTTTGGTTTCATACACTACATCGGACGTGAAGCCATTATTGGCAATATGCATGTACTGTTTACCAACCGGGTGGCCCTGGCTTGCAAAAAACGCTGCATAGGTTGGATCCAGCTGACGGCTGTCTTTCGCCAAGTCACCGCCAACCAGTACTTTTTCACTGAAATTGTTCAGTGTGGCCAGCGTCTCCATGTTATCCGTGCTTTGCATGTTTGACGGTGCAACTGTGGCGAATGCCAGATTGACCCGCTCAGACAGGCTGTATTCGCTGGTAACAACTGCAGCGTCGACTTCCGGGAACGACAGTTTCAGTTGCAGCACATCACCAGGTTTGGCACCTTCAAGCTTAAATGACAGCGGTGTTGTAGTCGCCGATGACATCACTTTCAGTTCTGGCAGCGTGATAGCACCGCCATTGGCGAAGGTCACCTGATGACCACTGGTCACTTCGATTTTACCTTTTAAATCTTTCAGAACTGCCGAGCCTTTGTTGGTCACATTAAACTGAACTGTGGCGGTTTCACCATTGTCCAGCGTGCCGTTATTAGTACAGAAACCTGTGGTGGCATCACTGAATGTCTTGTCGAGCTTGTGGGCTGTGACGTTAAAAGTGCTCAGTTCCGTCTTGAATGATTCCACAACACCGGTATGTTTCGGGTCATCACGATGCGGTGCTACAGCCCCCAGGCCCATACCCCGGTCGGCAAAGGCTTTAAGAATCACTTTGTAATCTTCCTGATCTTTGGCATAGGCGGCAGCCAGAATGGCATCACGCGCTTCAGTGTAGGTTGGGCCTACCGGCGTGAGTTTGTAGCCGTTCACCAGATAACCCATCATCCGGTCTTTTGCTTTGTCGTAATCTTTATGGTAGTTCACCAGATTCACAAAGCTCTGCCACAGCATTTGTGCCCAGACAGAACCCGCGGAGTGGACCTGTGCAGCGCCTGTATCAGGGTCTTGTACAGTGAAGTATTTCGCAGTGTCACCAAGGCCAATATGCTTGAAGGTACGTGGGTTGATTTCTAAGCTGTTGCCGTTCGGGAATGAACGGATACCATAATAGAACGAATCGACGTAGCTGATCGCGGCGTAGGCACGTTGCATCTTATCATTGCCGGCCAGTTTCAGGTCTGAAGCATCTGATACCATCAGCAGTGCATGGAAATCACCCCAGCCTTCACCCATCGAGCGGCCCTGGTTGTTGTATAGACCATTGCCGTTACCGACCAGACGGTTACTGATGTAGTGACCCCATTCGTGGGAGACAATGGCGTTATCCCAGGAGCTGTCTTTAAACGGTCTGTTATTAAACATCTTGATGTTGACAACCTGACCTGCCGCCATAGCATCGTAAATGGCTTTGCCTTCAGCTTGTGAAATACCAACGCTTGGAATAGTGACGGTCGCATCAGCCCCGCCCATACCCGGCAAGCCGGTAGCGGCATTGTTGACTATGACGACACCAATGGCGCCGGCTAACTGGGCATTTTTCACTTTTAACGTGAAATTACAGGTACCACGGTCAATGATGGCAATTTTGCCGGCGATATTGGCTGGTGTTGCGGCTGCGGTACAGCCATCACGGGTTGGAGCAGCGGTATCAACAAAAGTTACTGCCTGTCCTTCAGTGCTAAATTGACCCGGACCAAAACTGGCCCCTTGCATTGCTGTCAACGCAATCGCGGTGCCGTCAGCAGTTTTTGCCGTGATACCCAAATCTTTGCCAAATACTGCGTCTTTGCTTGCCCACAGATACATTTGCATCCGCGGAGAGCGGCCATCGGCCGGCGTTGACATATTGGCGTTGTCGAAGCCTGAGTTATCCTGAACTTCAGCCATAATTGGGTCACCTTCGACACCACCACGGCCATAGTTCACGAGCTGAGCATTACCTGCTTTTTCGTCAAAACCGTAGTCATAAAACTGGTCATGCAGGTAGTTATTCATATAGAACAGGTTGACTATTGCAGCTTTGCGGTTGTTTACCGAAGATTCTGCTTCACTGGTGCGGTATTTGTAATCAAACACCAGCGGGCCAGTGGTTTCGGCAGCAAAGTCACCTGTGGTAAAGCCGTTTGGCGCTATGGCGTCAACATAGGCAAATACGTTGTTACCGGACGTGATGGTTGCATCGCTTTTCAGCCAAAGATCTTTAGATTTAATAGGGCCATGCGCCACTTTTACCAGCGGTGCCGCCAGATACGCAGTGGCATCAACCTGATCCGCCGATTCGGCAGGGACTACGTTACCATGTGGGCCATCCCAAGGGCGACCATCGGCATTCGCGTATACACGGTATTCAAACTCGCCAGCATGGGCTTTCAGGTTGTTTTTGAACAACACTTCACCGGTATCACCCGCGATAACATAGGCAAAATATTCAGAGTCAGTGTCATTGTGGTTGCTGGTTTCAAGCTCGACATACTGCGCGGCGATCAGTTTGCCTTTTTTCTCAAAATAGACCGGTTTAACCCGCGGTGAGCCTAATACTTTTTTACCAGTCTCGGTACTGTCCGCATTAAACACGGCAAAACCGTTTTCTTGTGCAGATTCAGTCAGTGTTAGTTGTGAGTCATCCCCACCAGAGGCTGCAAATGCTGCTTTTACAGCATCGTCTGCATATGCAAACTTTTCATTCGCAGCCAGTGCTGTTTTAGCAGCCGCAACATTGACCAGACGGCCAGAGCCGGCAACCAGATTAAATTCGGCATCCATCAGAATGTTGTATTCTTTGTTGAAGACGTCGATGCCCATGAATTGCTGACGGAATTTAGCCGTTTTTACGCCGTCTTCAGACTGATATGAATGCGCAAGTACTGGTTTTAACTGCACCAGGCCACCTTTGTCGGCAGCACCAGTTAATGCATTCAAATAATGTGTGGCAGCAAATTCGAGTTGATACTCAGCTGCGACTGCAGCGATATTCGGTTTAGCCAGGCCCTTGGGTGCCCAACTGAATGTGGTCTCACCACTTTGCGCATCAACCTGATTGGCCATGCCAGAAACTGTAGGTTGTTGCTGTGCTGTTGATACCTGCTTTCCTTCAGCTGCAGCCATTTGTTGCAGCGAATCAGCGAAGACGGACTGTGCTGGTAGCGCGAACGCAGTGCTGACGACCACTGCAATCGCTGAACGTTTAAAGTTATTCATTCATGTTCCTTGAAATTATTATGTTAAAAATTGTAGGTCGAGCAGGCATTGTTATAACTCTGTGGTTAATCTTTTGGCAATGAAAGTTTTATGCGATTTAGCCATAAAGTTCAGTTTTCGGGACGACTGATTGGAAGGTCAGTGAAAGAAGGTGAGATGAGTAATTGCAAAAACGGCGTTAAGACTATGATTTGGTGTATTTTATTGATGCCAACAGTCGGCTGTCAGTCACAAGAGCTGAGGTCGCCCGTTGCCACAAAAGGTATACAACAACAGCACGCAGCTTATGTTCATATCAACGGCGGCAAATTTCGTTTGTTACAACGTCACCGATCTTATTGGCTGTTAACAGACTTGCAGAATTTTCAGCAAGTGCACTTGACCAACCAATTAGTGGTGTCAGGAATCAGTTCGGCAGATGAACTGCGTAAGCGGTTGAAAATAAGCCCAGCCTTCACAATAAAAACGATAACTGATGGAGTGTTGTCGGTGAACGGCACTATTGCCGAATTGATGCAGTTGGAACCGCAGTTAAAGCAGATTGCGGGGGTGCACACTGAATGGCAGTTGTTCTATTTACCTTTAAAGACGAAACCTGATCGTTAGTGTAAATGTCAAAATCAGGTAAAGCTGAATTACAGAACGCCACAGCTTCTGACATTTCAGTACTGTAACATAGTGTTAATCGCGATATAGTGTGTTCAGGTGATGTGATTTCGGGTCTCAGACCGTATACCACTTCACAGGTTTAATGATTTTTCAGGAGCAGAGCTATGAGAACCATATTACCGATACTGTTAGGCATCTTGTTGACAACAAATGCATGGGCCTCGCAGCAAACCACGACGGTGAAAATCAACTGGCAAAATCCGGAGAAATACAGCGACATCCGGCCTTCTTCCGGCACGAAAAAAGCGTATCAGAAACGCGTGATTAGTGCTTTCGACAAAATTTGGGCAGACCTTGCTGCAAAATTGCCAGCAGGTCATAGTCTGCAGGTTACAGTGAAAGACCTCGATTTAGCCGGAGATGTCAATCCGATGTACCGGATTGACCACAGTGATATTCGTGTTGTTAAGGAAATTTATTTTCCCAGAATGACCTTTGATTATCAGCTGCTGGACAGCAACGGCCAGATTGTTCTGGCAGAACAGGATGTCAAGATCAAGGATATGGGGTTTATGAACTCGTCGCCCATCGGCCTCGGTAGTACTGAGTTTGTCTACGAAAAACAGATGCTGAAGAACTGGTTCCAGAAAACTCTGGCACCCAAACTGACAAAACCTTGAATCAGACTAAATCCTGACGTGGCTAAAGGCGTCCGTAGGCGTCTTTAGCTGTCTTAGCTGCCAATTGACGGCTTCGCATTTCACAACATGTCGGCGATTTTTTGATAGATGGCAACCGCTTCATCGCGCGTCAGTAAACCGCTGCTGGCGGCTTTACCCAACGTACTGCTGACTCTGACACTGTCATTCTGCGGCTCAGCCGGCGTATTCTCCGGCAAATTATTTAGTTTGTTTTGTTGCTGACTCAGGTCTGCCTGTTGCACTACCTGCTGGCGCTGTTGAGCCGTGTCGGTGCGGGGGCGTTCTGTGACTGACTGAGTCCGGGCGGCTATGCGCAGCGAATCCTGCGATATCACACTGCTGGTTGTCACCATCACTACCTCCACACCTGATTGGGTTCAGAGCCACTGTCCATCCGACAGTATAGTTATTTTGTCAGTGCTGTGCGAAATTCCGCCAGCGTCAGATGCAGCTGTTGTAATTGTTTGACGATATTTTCCAGCGTGGCGGTATTAAATTGCTGGGTCTGCCGAATCGCCGAGATTTGCTCCGCGGTTTCTGCCAGATAGGGTAAAAACCTGTTGCTTTGCACCTGAAACAAGCCCGCCGGGAAAATATGCTGATATTTGCCATGCCCCTGTTGTTGCAAATCATCGAGTACCGCGTCGGCGTCGAGCGCTTTGCGATACAGTTCTTTTAGATTTTGGTCCAGTTGGGTCAGTAGTTGTTCCATAGCAGATCTCGTGCTGAAAAATTGCAATTATGCCACAGGACAAACACTGAAGCAGAGCCAGACTTTTTATCGTTAGCCATTCAAATCGTCCCGGATTTGTTATATCATCTCAATTCAATATAGCTCGGGGGCATTTATGTTCGACAATATCCGTCACACTCTGGATAAAGTAGGGATCGCAGTCACATCTTTATGTGCTATCCACTGCATTATGCTGCCGGTATTGTTACCTGTATTGCCACTGCTTGGGCTGACTTCGGTCCACAACCATGCATTTGAGCGCATTATTCTGCTGATCACTATGGTGCTGGGCTTTATTACTCTGTTTGCCGGTTTTCACCGCTATCACCGCAAGTTATATCCGTTTTATTCGTTATTTTTAGGTGGCTTTATCTACTGGCAAAAAGACTTGCTGGGGCACGAATACGAACATTATGTACTGATTGTTGGTGCAGCATTTGTGGTGTTAGCGCACGTGCTGAATATCCGGCTTTGTAATCAGTGTCATAGCTGCGAAAGTCACTAAACCGGCGCTTAGGCTGTTGCGGTTTTTAACCAATGCAGCGCTTCTGCCGGAAAATTACAAAACACACCATCCACACCCATATCCCGCAAAGCCAGCAGCTCCCGCTGTTGGTTGACTGTATACACATAAAGGTCAATCCCGGCTTGATGCGCCTGCTTAACCAATGCCTGGTCAACAAAGCCACGATCACAATTAAGCGATACCGCGCCAAGTTGCAGCGCCAGCTGCACGCCATCAAGCGGGTAGTGTGCGATCAAGACAGCGATGCGGATCTCTGGCAGTAAAGTTTTAAGTTGTTGCAATAACGGATGATGAAAGGATGAAACCAGTACTGAATCCAGACGCAGCGCCAGTTCTGACTGTGCCCGGCGCAGTAGCGTGACCAAAGCAGGGGCGGTGTCATGCCCCTTCAATTCTATATTGATTTCCAGGCGATTAGCGCAAAGTTGTAACACTTGCCATAAAGTAGGGATCGGTTGTCCATTGCCAGCGTCAAGCTCAAAGAGCTCTGAAGGCGTAAAATCATCCAGAAGGCCCTCGCCGTTAGTGGTGCGGTCCACTTGCCGGTCATGGATCACCACCAACTCGCCATGGTGCAGAAACACGTCAAGCTCAATGCCGTGACAGCCGGTTTTAAGCGCTGCCGCAAAGGCCGGCAGCGTATTTTCCGCAAAGTGACCACTGACACCACGATGTGCAAAGATTTTCATCCGTGCTCCTGCAAAGCGCTGTGCTGATCAGTTCAGTTTAGTGGCAAAGGCCGTGCCCATCCTGGTCACAGCACCAGGGAAGTTGGTTGGCAATAATTCGACAGCATCTTTGGCAAAAGTGAGCACCACAGTAGACCCCAGCTTAAAACGGCCCATCTCAGCACCTTTTTCCAAATGGATAGCATTAGGACCCTCAGCCGGGTATTGCCAGCGGAACACTTCACTGCCGGTTGGCGGCGTCACAGTGCCGGCCCAGACGGTTTCGATACTGGCAACAATAGTTGCACCTACCAGCACTAAAGCCATTGGACCTGCAGCTGTGTCAAAAATAGTCACAACACGTTCGTTACGGGCAAACAAACCCGGTACATTGGCGGCTGTCAGCGGGTTAACCGAAAATAATTCACCAGGCACATAAATCATTTCACGCAGCGTGCCGGCGATAGGCATATGAATGCGGTGATAATCTTTTGGCGCCAGATAAATACAGGCAAAGGTACCATCCTGAAAAGCGGCGGCAGTGTTGTCGTCGCCACCCAGCAGCGCTTTAACCGTGTAAAAATGACCTTTGGCCTGCAGCAGCTGGTCGCCGGCAATAGGACCAGCCTGACTGATAGCGCCGTCAACCGGATGGGCCAGCGTTTGCTCATCAGTCACCACAGGGCGGGCGCCATCTTTTAACGGGCGGGTGAAAAAATCATTAAAGCTGGCGTAATCACTTGGATTCTCAAACTGAGCTTCGGCCATGTTGATGCCATAAGCGCGGATAAACAGTTTCATTAGCGCATGGCTGATAAAACCAAGGCGCGCGGCCGCCAGATAACCGACCAGCCGGGAAATCAGGTGCTTTGGCAGAATGTATTGCAGAGTAATTTTAAGCTGGTCCATCGGGGATATTACCTCGTGAGATTAAAGATAAGCAGGCTTATCCTGCGCCATACTGAGCAGGATTTTATGATAGTTGTCAAAACGTTCTGCGGCGATATCGCCGGTGTCGACAGCGTGATGCAGCGCACAGCCAGGGTCATTGCCGTGTTTGCAATCGCGGAATTTACAGCGACCCAGCCAGGGGCGGAATTCGCGGTAACCCCAGCTGACTTCATCATCAGTTAAATGCCAAAGGGCGAATTCGCGGATGCCGGGTGAGTCAATCAGCTGACCGCCTTGTGGCAAATGATAGAGCCGGGCCACGGTCGTGGTGTGTTGGCCAAGACCTGATACATCGGACACTTCCTGTGTGACAGCGCCAATTTCCGGCATTAAATGGTTTAATAACGAGGACTTACCAACGCCGGACTGACCGACAAAAATGCTGGTGCCCTGACTTAAATACTGGTCCAGCTGCGCCATACCTTCGCCGCTTTTGGCGCTCAGCAGCAGTGTTTCGTAGCCAATTTTGCGGTAAATATCGAGTTGTTGCTCGACTTCAACCCGCTGCGCTTCACTGAGCAAATCAATTTTATTGAGTAATAACAATGGCTTGATTTGCATCGTTTCTGCCGCGACCAGATAGCGGTCGATGATGTTCAGTGACAGCGCCGGCAGCACGGCCGAGACGATAATTAATAAGCCGATATTAGCCGCTACTGGTTTTAAGCCGTCATAAAAGTCTGGCCG
>CAMLRA010000045.1 GCA_946482325.1 uncultured Chromatiaceae bacterium
GCGCAGCAGCAAGGTTGTACTTCCAACAAAAAATTATGGCTGACCTGGCCGCTGGTGGTGGTGCTGGTGTTTATTAGTATCCGTTCTACCACACAGCACAGGCCTGCCAATCCGGCTTTGTTTGCGATCACTCCAGATGCGATGGTTAATTCATTGATTATCAGCTCGGGTTATTCCGTGCTTTATGCCATCTACAGCCTGCGCCACGAAGCTCGTTCTACCGAGATGTACGGCAAACTTGATGAAGCAACGATGTTGCAACAGGCACTGGACTGGCCCTGGTTAAAGCATTATCAGTTTCCTGACCCCGCCTTACCGACATGGCATAAACAGCAGGCCACAGTGCAGCGTGAAAAACCTTTAAATCTGGTGATAGTGCTGCAGGAAAGTATGGGCGCCACTTTTGTCGAGTCGCTCGGCGGTGTGCCGGTCACGCCTGAGCTGGAACAGCTCAAAACTCAAGGCCTTTGGTTTAACCAGCTGTATGCCACTGGTACCCGTTCGGTACGGGGTATCGAAGCCGTGGTCGCAGGCTTTGCCCCGACGCCGGCGCAAAGCACGGTGAAACTGTCCAACAGTCAGCAAAATTTCACCACACTGGCATCAGTGCTCAAGGCCGCGGGTTTTCACACCCAGTTTATTTATGGTGGTGAAGCGCATTTTGACAATATGCGCAGCTATTTCACCGGCAACGGCTTTAGCCAAATCGTTGATATCAACCAGATTAAAAAACCAAAATTCGTCGCCAGCTGGGGCGCCAGTGATGAGGATTTATTCGATAAAGCCGATGCCGAGCTGACCCGGCTGCAACAACAACGGCAGCAAAGCGGCCAGCCGTTTTTCAGCCTGGTGTTTACCTCCAGCAATCATGAGCCTTTTGAATTCCCGGACGGCCGCATCGATTTACACGAAGAGCCAAAAAATACCGTGAATAACGCGGTGAAATATGCCGACTGGGCCATGGGGCAGTTCTTCAAAAAGGCCCGCAACAGCAGCTATTGGCTGGATACCTTGTTTTTAATTGTGGCTGACCACGACAACCGCGTGTATGGCTCTAACCTGATCCCAGTGGAGAAATTCCGCATTCCTGGTCTCATTTTAGGTGCCGACACTCAAGCTGGGACTATTGATACGCTGAGCAGCCAGATTGATTTGGCACCGACGCTGTTGTCGATGCTGGGTGTCAGCAGCTGCCATCCGATGACGGGCCGTGACCTGACGCTCGACAATAGCTCGCCGGGGCGGGCGCTGATCCAGTTTGATCAGTATTTTGCATTGAAGCAGCCAGACGGCCTGACCATCTTAAAACCAGACGGCACTGTGGTGCGCGGCAGTTATAATGAAGCGAAAAAGACATTGCAACTGAGTGGTTTACCGGCCAGCCGACAGCAATACGAGAAGGCGCTGGCTGAAGTACAGCTGCCGTCTTATCTGTATCGGGAAGGCAAATATAAAAGCGAACATCGCTGCGAGATGTCAGCGGTCGCACCTTAACGTGATTTTATAGTCAAAGGCTTGTGTTGCGACACTGATCAGATTTAGCGTCAGTGGCGTAAGGAGTTGCATCGAAAACAACTTCAAAAAAAGCACAGGAACTTTGCCAATGAAACTCTCAACGCGTTTATTACCGGCCTTGGCGCTCTTTGGCAGCGCCTTATTCGTGAACTCTGCTTTGGCTGCCGATGCGCCTAAAGTTAGTAGCCAACAACTGGCACCAAATTTATATCTGGTGAAAGGCAGTGGCGGCAATATTGGCGCTCTGCTTGGTAAAGATGGCGCGCTGGTGGTGGATGCGCAGTTTGCCGCGACAGCGCCTTTGGTCAAAGCTGAGCTGCAGCGGCTGCAAAGCGGCATTCAGGTCAACACCCTGGTCAACACGCATTTTCACAAAGATCATACTGATGGTAATGCTGCGCTGGCAGGCGGAGCCAAAATCATTGCTCATCAGGCGGTATTAAGCCGACTGCAACGCGATGCCAAGTTCAATAAAGCCGGTTTACCTACCGAAACTTTCAGCGGCGAAAAAACGCTGCAAATCAATGGTCAGCAGGTGTTGCTTCAAACCATGCCGGTCAGCCACACCGACGGTGATTTAGTCGTCTGGTTTAAAGCACAGAATGTGCTGCATATGGGCGATTTGTTTTTTGCCGATCGTTTTCCTTTTATTGATCTCAACAGCGGCGGCTCAGTCGTCGGCTACATCAACAACACCAAAACCATTCTTGGGCAAATCGACGACAGCACCAAAATTATCCCAGGCCATGGTGAACTGATGGATAAAGCCGGCCTGCAGCGTTTTCTTGCGATGATGGAACAGACATTAGCGGAAGTGCAGGCGATGAAAGCCCAGGGTTTAACCGCTGACCAGGCGGTGGCCAAAGGCTTGTCCGCGCAGTGGAAAAACTGGAGCTGGAACTTTATCACCGAAGAGAAGTGGATTAGGACTTTGTATCAGGCTTAAGGTCGCTGTCGTCAGCCCGGCCAGATAAGGCCGGCTGACTTTTACTGAAAGTAAAATAAATGTAATTATTGGTTGCATCTTTGTGTTTGGTTGACTAGGGTTGTTTCTGTACCGCAAATAACAAAACTTCGGTTAACCACACAGGGGCTGACACTGATGAAACTGCACATTTCTGTATCTGCCATGGCAGCACTGCTGCTGACTTCGACGCTAACATATCCAGCTTTTGCACATTCTGCCACTGCCGCAGCTTTAGAAAATCAGCCGTCGCCAGCAGGCCAGACCGTGACAGCGCAGACACTGCCTGCCAGCTTTTTCGGTGGGACAGACCAAGGCAAAAAAATTGATTACAAAGTGCTGGATCTGGTGCTGCGCACGTCAGTGTTAGCCGAAGGCATTCCACAGCGCAGCACAGTGACAGAGCGGGAACAGCGCTACGACATGTATCGCAGTTATCCGGTTGGTGACCATTTCACCGCGCTTGCCGCCAACCGTTTTCATTTTGAGGAATATCAGCAGAACCCGGAAATGCGTGATGTGATAAGCCAGCTGCGCCGGCAGTTGTCTGCGGTACCAGAGCAAACGCCGCTGAATCAACTGAGTAAAAATGAACAGCTGGCGTATTGGCTAAATCTGTATAACGTCACAGTGCTGGATGAAGTCATTAAAGTCTATCCGCGCAAAGATTTAGAAGCATTTTTACTCGGGACTGCAGAACAACCTGGTTTACTGAGCCAAAAGATCCTGACCGTCGCCGGCGTGCGGCTGAGTTTAGATGACATTCAATTCGCCATTTTGCCGAAACAATTTCCAGAGCAGCCAGAATTGATTTATGGCCTGTACCAGGGCGTGATTGGTAGCCCGAATATCCCGACCATGGCCTATACCGGCAGCAATGTGCAGCAGCAATTAGTCAAAAATGCCGCCGAGTTTATTAACTCCAACCGTGGCACCTTGCCAAAAGGCACTTTGGGTTTTCGCGTCTCCAGTTTTTATCAGCGCAGTGCGGCCTATTTCCCGGATTTCCAATCCGACCTGCGTAAACATTTAGCCACTTACCTACGCCTTGACGAACAACCTTATCTGCAGAGTAATAAAACCATTCTGACCAATTTGTCGAATTACAGTGTGACCGACGTGTACGGCACATTGCCAAACACCAAAGGCCATAAAACTGCGGTCAAAGTGGCGGCATTACCTTTAGGCCCGGTAGTTGCCCGTAAACTGACGTCTGAGCAGCTGGAAAGATACCATCTGCTGAAACAGCGTGGTCAGACAATGCAGGCGAAGCAGCAACAAACACCAACCGCGCAGCAGCAACCGGCTGCCGCGATTTAAGGTTTTCAGCCTGTAGACAAAAAGCCCGCGCTGCGGGCTTTTGTCTTTCAAGTGGACAGCGCAAAATTACATCAGCTGTGGCGGCGTTTTAATGCCGCGGGCATTGCGTTTGCCGGCGATTTCGAGTTCCGCCAGATGAAACAGATTAGTAAACACCAGTGGCGGTGCCGGGTAACCGAATTGTTCGATAAAGGCGATACGGGCTTGCTCCAGTAACAAATTACACAGCTGGTCGTATTCAGAATGGCCGTCGTAGCTCAAAGGTTCCTGCAGGCTGGCGAGCTGATGCTGTTGTTGCATGCGGATAAACCAGTTCAGCAAAAACTCGTATTCTTTGACGTCGAGAATTTCCCGGCAATCCAGTCCCATCGTTATGCTCCGGCCCTTAGCGTCTTGATAAACAAACTTGTCGTTATAGCGTCCGCATGCCCCTGAAGATCACCCGGTGGCGGACAAAAATCAATACAGGTGCGTGCTGCAATTTTACGGGCAGCTTCAGGTACCGCAAAACGTCCGGTAATCGCAAAAATCTGCCGGTGGTAAAGTTGCCCAATATTCGTCGTCGACAAAAGGCGACTGACTGGCTTTAACAAAAGCCTTGGCTGGTGCCATATCGCCGTTTAATGCGCTCTCGATAATTTGTTCAATCCGGTAGTTGCGGGGGATAAATGCCGGATTTGCCTGCAACAGCTGTTGGCTTAATGCGTCGGGGCTGATTAGGCTTGCTGCCAGCCGGCTTAACCAGCGTTGCTGCCAGGTATCAAACGCGGTGGGTTCAGCAAAAAGCGCTCTGGCTGCCTGGCCCGGTGTTGCGGCATCAATGGATAATTGGCGGAAAAACAATGTGAAATCAATTTGTTGCTCTGCCAATAAGCTCAGCAGGTCATCAATCAGCGGCAGATCAGACCCAAGCGGGGTTTGCAGGCCTAACTTAGCAGCAAAGCGCTGTAATCGAGCCTGTTGATACATAGCCGGAAAGTCATTGAGCACTGTCATCGCTTTTGCGATGGCCTGTTGCTCGTCGGCATCAAGCAATGCCAGCAAGGATTCGGCGAGACGCGCCAGATTCCACTGTGCGATTGGTGGCTGATTGCGGTAGGCGTAGCGGCCCTGAGTATCAATAGAACTGAAACAGGCATTGGGGCTGAAGGCGTCGATAAAAGCACAAGGGCCGTAATCGATGGTTTCGCCACTGACGGTCATATTGTCGGTGTTCATCACGCCATGCACAAAACCCAGACTCATCCAATGTGCAATCAAATCGGCCTGCGCAGAGGCGATGGCACGCAATAATTCGAGGTAGGGTTCTGTGTTTGTTGCTAATTCCGGATAATGTCGGGCAATCACATAGTCCGCCAGCGCCTTCACATCAGCGCTGCTGCCATGGATAGAGGCATACTGAAAAGTTCCGATACGGATATGCGAAGCCGCAACACGGGTCAGTACAGCGCCGGGCACCCGCGTATCCCGGTAAATCATCTCGCCGGTGGTGACAGCTGCCAAAGCGCGGCTGGTGCGCACGCCGACCGCAGCCATCCATTCGCTGATGAGATATTCCCGCAATACCGGGCCAAGCGCGGCACGGCCATCGCCACGGCGGGAAAACGGCGTCGGGCCTGCACCTTTTAACTGCACATCAAAGCGCTGGCCGTGTTGGTTTAGCACTTCAGTCAATAACAAAGCGCGGCCATCACCTAACCGTGGTGCCAGCGAGCCAAACTGATGGCCGGTGTACGCTAAAGCCGTCGGCTGCATCCAGGTTGCCAGCTGATTACCACTGAAATACTGCAGGCCGAGCTGCGTCTGCCGGGCATCTTCCGGCCACTGTAACTCTGTCGCTAAGGCTTCGTTAAACAGCAACCAGGCAGGCTCTGATACAGGAGTTGGCGCCACTGTCTGATAAAACAGCGGCCCCAGTGAGCGATAGGTCAGTTCAGCGGTAAAAGCCATGGCTGGGTTTTATCTTAGTGGTGATGATGATCGCAGTCATCATCACATTCGTGGTCATGATCGTCAGCGAATTCATCGTCGCCGTCCTGATGTTGCATCACGCCCCAGCCATCGTTATGGCCACTGAATTTCTTGGCGAATTTGTCCAGTTCAGCTTCTTTGGCGGTGATCACGGCGTGGTCTGGCACCATGTTCAGTGAAACAATCAGTTCCCACTGGTCCAGATCGTTTAAATTCAGTTCAACTTCGCCGGGCTGGTCCAGCTTGGTTATGGCTTCCAGCGCTTTTTCTGCTTTGGCGCGGTCCGGGAATACCAGGTAAAAATCGAGATCCAGCGCTTTGGTTAAATCCATGCCGGAATCTTGCATGGCTTGCAACATATCGCCGTTGCCGTCATCAGGAAATTGGCTCATATCAGCTCCGAGTGAAGAGGGGGGAAGGCCAGAGTGGCCGCTAAAAGGGTTTATTGTATCACTATTTTTTGCCGGAAGGCTTTAGTCCGGACGGCTTTACTCCGGATGTCGGCGTGTAGTCAAAGCCGTCAGTTCCGGCCCCAGTTCGCGGACATAGTTTTGCAGCTTGGGATAAAACTGTAAAAACAACGTCTGCAGTTCAGGTAGATGCTGGTGGATCTCTTCGATACTGCCGGTAAATTGGTGGGCAAAGCGGATACGGCTGGCAATCCGGTCCAGTGCCATGCCGATGTTATCCAGTTGCTGATAACTGCTAAACCAGTCTTGTTGCACTATGGCCGTCACCGTCGTGGCCATGACTGGCGGCATTGCACTGCGTTGTTGCCACAAATGTTGGTACAGCTGCTGGCACAGCGGCTCGAGCGGGCGGCTGTCGAGCTGCGGCCAATGTTTGAGCAGCAAATGGTCAAATAACACGTCGAGCATCACCGGGGCAAAACGCCGGCGCGCCGGGCTGAACTGCGCTTTGGCCTGCAGCACTTCGGCGGCAGCATCGGTAAAACGGTCAATGGCACGGTGGCGCCAGATGCCGGCCTGAACGGGCAACGGCAGAGTTTTAAGGTCCAATCCCTGACAAAAATCGCCCATCAGATTTCCGAGCCTGGATTGTGGCGTCGGCTCGGCCAGTACCAGATGAGCGAAGAAGTTCATTGAGATACCGCAGTCTGACGGGCCGGTTGCTGATGCAGTACTGACTGTAGCAAACCGGCCAGCAAAATCAGCGCCACGCCGCCCAGTTGCAACAGGCTCAGGGTTTCCTGAAACAGCCACCAGCCGGCCAGGATCACCGCCACAGGTTCAATATAAGCCAGGGTACCAAACACCCGGGTTGGTAAATGCTCCAGCGCGACGATCGCCAGATAAATCGCCAGAAAACCGGGGAAAAAGCCAGCCAGTAACACCCAAACCCACTGCTCTGCGGCAGGGATTGGCGCTGCAGTTAAAAATGGTAAAACACACAGCGCGCCCAGGAACAGCTGATAAAACGCGCGCTGCAGTGGTGATGCCGATTTGCCGCTGTGGCGGTTGGCCAGCAAAAAGCCGGTATAAGTCATAAGCGAGAGCACGCCATAAACAAAACCCGGCCACTGTGCCGCCGTTAACACCAAATCAAGTTTAAATTGCTGCAACATGGCAAAACCCAAAAACGACAAGGCAATCAAAAGCCCAGACAGTGCATCGAGTTTTTCCCGGAACAAGAAATGTGCGGCGATGGCGGCCAGCGCCGGCGCCAGATACACCAGCATTATGGCATTGGCGAGACTGATAAAACTGATGGCTTTGAGAAAACACAACATAAAGCTCGCCAGCAGTATGCCGTTTAACACAATACGCCGGTCTGGTTTTTGTTTCAGGTCGGCTTGTTTCCCCAGCACCAGCACCAACAGACCTAAGCAGATTGCGCCAACAAAGAGCCGGTAAAAGGTCAGTTCGGCGGCGCCAAGGCCGGATAAACGGGCGATGACGCCACTACTGGCCATCGACACTGCCGAACATAAGGCCAGGATCAGATAAAAATTCACAACAACTCCGCTTTGGGCCCGGCAGCTTGTGTCGGGCTTTTTTAATCAATAAAGGGTCTAACCGAGGCTTTATTCCGCCATCGGCTGGATCTGTGCCTGCTGGATCACCGCCTGATTCAGCGGGCCGGTGCGGCCGCCTTTGCCGCCGGTGTACAGGTTAAAGTGCTGCAGGTAACTCATATTAAAGCCATCGCTGATAGTGAGCTTACACTGTTCACCGGCCTTGGCGCGGAACATAGCGCGACTGGACCAGCCGGCCTCGAGCGCAGTGGCAAGATGTGGCATTACCAGCGTCGCCTGTTGCAAACCAGATTGTGGACAGTTGGCGCTGAGGCGTTTCACCACAGCCGTGATGCCGGTGTTGATCGGGCCGTTATCGATAAAATATTGCAAACGCAATGCGTGCAGGCCGTCGTGACTGGCGCTGAAGTTCAGCTGCAGCTGTTGCTCCGGTGCGCCCCAGTTTTTAAACACCGGTTGATTCAAATAATCGCTGATTTCATGATCTGCACTGACCAGTCCCTGACCGGCAACAAAGTTAACTGCGGCGCCCGGAGTACACAAAGTGCGGCTGGGTTGTGAACTCAGGCCTGTGTCTTTATAACTTTGCGTCAGCGCATAACACTGACTGTACGCTGCTTTGGCTTTGCTGTCGGTCCACTCTTGCTGGCGTGGTTTGAGCTTGACCGGCACGCCATTTTTATACAGCGTGAAGCGGGTATCGCTTTCGCCGGCGGCGTCAAAACGCAAAGTCGGGATACCTTTTTCACTGAGACTCAGCTGCAGCAACGGCTCTTTTGGCGCTAACAACTTGCGTTTTTCGCTATTGCTAAGACCATTGAGTGGGCCGGTATTATTGCTGCTGCGCAACTGATTCACGCTGGATACCGGCGCGTCGAATGCTTGCAGTTTTAGCACCAGTTCGTTGCGCTGTTGTGAAAAATCACTGAGTTTGATACTGAATTGCTGATTGCCGGTCAGTACCTGCGGTTGGCCGTTCAGGCTGATTTGCGCCAGCCGGTAGACCTGACCCCGCCGTGCCTGGGAGGGCAGCTCCAGCTGCAAGTCCAGCGTGGTGCCAGCCAGCGTCAGGTTTTGCAGAACCGGGTTGTTACCAAGATCGAGTTCCCGCGCTAAATCGACCGGAATGTAGGGATTGATGCTGAGTGTGCCGGCTTTGAGCTCAGCCCCAAATAGCTGACCTGCGACCAAATCGCCATAAGCGGCGACGGACCACAGCTGGCGCTCAGAATTAATCACCGGGCCAGATAAAGCGCCATCTTCGACATGAGCTTTTTGACTAAGCCATTCCAGATTTTCCATATTGGACTGATTGAGCACTGCACCCTGATACAACGACACCGCGACTTTGTGGAACAGCTCAGCCTGATTTTGCTGACGCGCGGCGCGCAGCAGATAAGCGCTGACAAAAGGCCAGATGGCGCGGTTATGGTAAATCGGCACATCCGGCAGCGCCGGGAAAATCACCGGTGGGCCGGCGTGGGTCAGTGGATAGTTCTGCAGAATTTGCTGGGCTTGCAATGGCGAAGCCACGCCATGGGTGATCGCCAGCGCCAACCCCAATAAATCATAATGTTCAACGGCTACCGGATTATAGGTTTCACCAATATAACGGGCGTACAGGCCCCGTTCCGGCAGCCAGAACCAGCTGTTGATGGCTTGTTTCAGCGCCTGTGCCCATTGCGCAAGTTCTGCGGCGCGCGCCGGTTCCAGCGTTTTTGCGGCTTCGGCAACGCGGCTTAACGCCACATAATGCAACACGTTGGTCGACAGCGAAAACGACTCCGCCAGGAACAATGTATCTTTGGCGGTCCAGCTGGGATAACTCTGTTCACGCCAGTCGAGGAACGAGGTTTCACCACGATATAAACCTAGTTTGGTGTCAAAAATATAACTGCGGTCCTGCAGGATGGTATTACGCGCAATTGCATACCAACGCTGTTGCCAGGCCTCTGCGGCGGCTTGATTCGATGCGCCTTCCGGGTCCTGCGCGGTCAGACCACTGGCGGCAAGTACCCAGACCACGCGGTCGGAACTGACCGGCCAGCTGCCGCCGGAGCCGGTGTCCTGCAGCGCGACTTCAGTGTTTTCCACGCCACGGGCAATCAGTTCTGGCCTTACTTGCGAGGTTTTAAACAGCAGGGAAGTTTGCGCACGCTCAGGGTCCAGTGCACCAAGGCCTAAATCCAGCGCATAAGATAAATCGCGGGTCCAGACATAGTGCCATTTCGCACCGGTCTCAAAACAAGGGCAAGGTAAAGCCTGTTGGTCGTTAAAGCCCCAGTCGGTAATTTCGCTGACACTGTTTTGCTGACGCTCCAGCTGACTGAGCGCAAAGGCGGCATCAAACAGCGGGTTTTTACTGATGAGCAGCGCGTCAGAAGTGGTCGGGCTGATGGTTTTTTCCACGGGGGCGGTCGCAGGGCCGCTTTTCAGTACAAACTGGCGGCTGTTGACGCTGCCATCGTCATTTTTCTGCGTCAGGGCTTCAACACTGACGCTGCCGAATTTGCTTTGCAGCTGGCGGCTTTGCAGTTCACCGGCCAGTCGCGTTGTGGTGTTTTGTGCGGCTGCAGTTTCAGCTGGCTGTGCGCCGTCTTGCTGCGGTAAAGCTGCAGGAGCGGCGGCCGGCAAAGCAACGGCCTGTTGTGCCTGGGCCTGTATCGTGTAGAAAAATAATGGTGAAAACAACAAAGTGGCCGGCAGCGCAGTACCGACAGTCAGACGGCGTAAGCCTCGGGTAATAGCATTTAGCAACATGGAGAAACCCAGCAAAAACCAACAAGAAGATGCCTGAGTGTACTCAATGGGAGCTGCTTAGGGTACACCCGGCGGCAGCTTTTTAGCGTTGAATTGACTGAGTTGCGGCAGGATCTTGGGCACTGCGATAGTTCAGGCTGTTTTAGTCGCACGCCAGTTCGGTCTGGTCCTGTGGTGGGGCGGAAGCATCTGCTACTGGCGCAGGGGCTGGCGGCCATTGTCCGGCTAACACCAACGCGCGTTCCGCTTCGGTCAAAATGCCGCGCAAGCGGGTGCGCCTGCGATGTTTGCAGGCTTGCGGCTCCGGGCTTAACAATGCTGCTCTGAATAACTCGGGCTGGTGAATCATGGCAAAAGCGCAGCTCCAGAATAAATAAGCGCTGTGACGCAATAGTCCTTGTTGTTGCTCTTGTTCAAGCTGTGCGACGACCGGTGGCAGCAACGCTGGATTGGCGATGATTTTATCTACCATGGCACTGTGTAGCTGCAGAATCGTCGCATCGATGTTTTTCTCCTGAGCGCCTTTGGGGCTATCAAGACGGGAGCGACGTTTATTGTTGGCTTGGTCGTCTTGCAAAGCGCCACTGCGGCGTTTTTGCAGGAACTGATCAAAGCGCTGGTATTTATTCGGTGCTGTCATCGGATCCAGGATTCAGGTTTCGCCCGGCGGATTTTACAGTAAGTGCGCCTCGGTGGATCAATGAAAATCCCGACTAGGGATTGATAAAGCCGGTAGCAAGGTGTCCAGGCTTTCTATTCTGCCGGCCACCAGATGACAAACCATCCCTTCACGCTGCAGCACGCCATGCACCAGCCACAACCGGCTGCTGATAAAGGTTTGTTGCTGCGCCAGCGCCGTTGCCTGCCAGACTATCAGGTTAATCTGTCCGGTTTCATCTTCCAGTGTGACAAAAGTGACACCACCGGCAGTGCCCGGGCTTTGCCGGACAGTAACCAGGCCTATGACTCTTATCATCTGGCCGGAGCGGGCGGCCATCAAATCACAGGCGCGTTGCAGCGATTGTTTCGCCAGTGTCGGATGCTGACGTAACAAGGCTACCGGATGTAGCTGCAGGCTAAGGCCCAGGCTCTGATAATCTTCTCCCAGCTGTTGCCAGGCATCTGGCGCCGGCAGTGGACAAGGTGGCTGCTGATGCAGGCTGACTGCAGTGCTGTCGCCAGCTGGGTCGACGGTCAGATCCAGCCCTAGTTGTTGTAAAAGCGCTGGGCCTGTGACACTGGTTTTTTGCGGCTGACGGATGGGCTGATGGGCTGTCTGGCGAAACAGCGGCAGCTCATCCAGCCGGTCCAGCAACTGCCAGCGGCTGGCGAAGCGATGGCCACACAAGGCCTTCAGCGCATCGCTGCTGGCCAGCGCATTCAGCTGGTCTTGCCTTAAACCGGTCTGTTTCAGACTGCTCAAACTGGTAAAACCGCCGGCCGGGCGCTGTAGCAAAGCAGTTTGGAGCAATTCCCGTTGTAAACCTTTGACCTGACGCAGTCCTAGCCGTAGCGTAGGACCTGTATCACTTTGTTCAATTTTGTGGTCCCACTCGGAGTGCTGGATACAGACCGGCAGTATCTGTAAACCGTGACGTTTACCATCCTGTACCAACTGTGAGGCTGAATAAAATCCCATCGGCAGACTGTTGAGCAACGCCGTTAAAAATTCGAGCGGGTAATAACATTTCAGCCAGGCGGAAGCATAAGCCAGCAGGGCAAAACTGGCCGAATGCGATTCAGGAAAACCATATTCACCAAAACCACAGATTTGCGCGAAGATTTGCTCAGCAAAGCTTTGCGGATAGCCTCTTCGCAGCATGCCGTCGATGAGTTTGGTTTTAAACTGCAGTAGTTCACCGGTTTTTTTCCAACTGGCCATAGCACGACGCAACTGGTCGGCTTCACCACCGGAAAAGCCGGCGGCAACCATCGCCAGCTTAATCACTTGTTCCTGGAAAATCGGCACGCCCATAGTCCGACTTAGGACTGACTCCACGGCTGGCGAGGGGTAACTGACTGGCTCCAGTCCGTCGCGGCGGCGTAAAAACGGATGCACCATGTCACCCTGAATGGGGCCTGGCCGCACTATGGCAATTTCAATGACTAAATCATAAAAACACGCCGGTTTTAATCGTGGCAACATGCTCATTTGGGCGCGCGATTCAATCTGAAACACGCCAATCGTATCGGCCTGCTGGATTTGCCGGTACACCACCGGATCATCACCGGTCTGACTGATTTGGGCCAGCGTCAACGGCTGCTCGCGTTGCTGGTTCACCAATGCGAGCGTTTTGCGCAGCGCCGACAACATGCCAAGTGCCAGAATATCGACCTTCATCAGACCCAGGGTTTCCAAATCATCTTTGTCCCATTGGATCACGGTGCGCTCGGCCATACTGGCATTTTCCACTGGCACCAGTTCATGCAAAGGTCCGGCGGAGATGACAAAGCCACCGACATGCTGGGATAAATGCCGCGGCTTGCCGCGAATTTGTTCAACCAGCTGGATTAGCAGCTTTGCCTGTAGGCTATCGATATCCAGACCATGTTGGGTCAGCTGCTGCCACCAGCTGAGATCAGGGTGGCGACGGTTGAGCTGTTTCAGCCAGTATTCCAGTTGGGTGATGCAAAACCCCAGCGCTTTGCCAACATCCCGTAAGGCGCTGCGCAGCCGGTAACAAATCACAGTAGCGGCCAAAGCCGCGCGCTGCCTGCCGTACTTTTGATAGATGTATTGGATCACTTCTTCGCGGCGTTCATGTTCAAAATCGACATCAATATCCGGTGGTTCATCGCGCTCCCTGGAGATAAAACGCTCAAACAACACGGAAATTTTTCGTGGGTCGACCGCAGTAATTTGCAGGCAGTAACAGACAATGGAATTCGCGGCAGAGCCGCGGCCCTGATACAAAATCTGCTGCTCACGGGCAAAGCGGGCGATATCAGCGATGGTCAGAAAATAATAGGGGTAGTTCAGCTCGGCGATCAGCTGCAATTCGTGTTCGATTTGCCTGGCGATATCGGGCGGAACCTGGTCGCCGAAACGGATAACGCTGCCTTCTGCTACCAGTTGCTGCAGATATTGCATCGCCGTGAGGCCTGGCGGCACCAGTTCAGCCGGATATTCATACTGCAGACAGTCGAGGTTAAACTGGCAAAGGGCAGCAATTTGACAACTCTGCGCCAGTAAATCTGCACTGAATAAATGAGTCAGTTTGCTGATGGGTCTTAAACAACGTTCCCGGTTGGCGGATAGAGCTAAACCGGCGGTCGCAACACTCTGCCCGAGCCGGATAGCGGTCATCACATCCAGTAGCGGCTGCTGCGCCGCTTCAGACATCAGTACTGCGCCAACAGCACAGGCGGATAAATCAAACTGCCGGCAGAGCTGCTGGCAATGTTGCTGTAAATCGTGATCCCTGGCATCCAGCGTGCGTTGTTGCGCCAGGTATAAACGCGGCCCAAATTGACGTTTTAGCCAGCCCCCCCAGTGCAGGTCGCTTTGAAGAGTACCATTTGGTAACCATAACACCAGGCAATCACGGCAACTTTTTAAATCCCATTCATCGAGCTGATACTGGCCTTTTTCCGCGCGCCGCCTGCTGTTTGTGATGATGCGACACAGTTCGGCATAAGCGCGCCGGTCCGGGCATAGCAGTATCAGTTGTAAGTCTGTGCTATAGCGAAAATAGCTGCCAACAATCAACTGTAGTTTCAGCTGCTGTTGTTTGATTTGGCGATGTGCCCGCACCAAACCGGCTACTGAACATTCGTCAGTCAGCGCCAGTGCCTGATAGCCAAGACTGGCGGCGGTATCAACCAGTTGCTCTGGGCTTGCTGCTGCGCTCAGAAAGGAGAAATGGCTTTGACAAAACAGCTCGGCGTAGGGCATCAGGCAAACACCCCATGCACAAACCATTGCTGCTGTTCAGTGCGGTACAACCATAACCAGCGGCCGTCACTGCTTTGTGCCGTCAGATAATCCCGCGCCTGTGCCTGGCCTTGCCACCAGTGACTCTGGATACGTTCAAGCCCTGGCATCAACTGCACCTGTTGTTGTAACGGTACCGGTGTTGTGAATAAAAAAGCTGGCCTGAGTGGTGTGGCTGACGCCGAAAACGCGGTTGGAGAAAAAGTGGCCGGGCTGCCTGCCTGTGGTGGTCGCGTGATGGTCTGTACAGATGTGTTAACTGCCGCGCCATAAAGCGCGCTGGGCTGCTGAACCTTAGACTGTTGGAGCTCAGGCTGTTGTCGCTGCGCTATGTTGGACTGCGCTGTTTTTTGCGGTGATGCCGGTGTATTTTCCTCAGTCTGCAGTAGTGGCTGGCTGCTGCCTGACAGCTCCGGCAAAAAGGCGGCATGTTCTGTAGGTCTGCGCACTTGTGCGGCGCCGAGTTTTGCCTGCAATAACCCCACCAACTGTAACGGACTGTATTGGCCTTGTTTACCCTGATACAAATCGGCGCTGTGTTGTTCCTCTTTGCAGTACTGACTGGCCCGGAGCTGCATGGCAAGCACCGGGGCCGGCAGCTTTAAGGTCTCGAGCTTCAGTTGCCATAACGCTAGCCAACGTTGTGTCAGGGCTTCGGCCTGCGGTGAATGCAGTTTTAAACAAAGCGGCGGCTGATCGCGCAGGCTCAGTTCCAGCTGCAGCTGAAAACAGCGCTGAGCCCGGCACTGCAGATATTGTTGCAATTGCAACAGTAGGTGCCGCAGCGGAGCCAGCAATTGCGGGTGATGTTCAATTTGGTACCACAATTCAAGCCGTGCACAGAACTGCTCCGGTGGCTGGTAATAATGCAGCAGTGGCGGCAGCTGACCTTGTATTTGTTGAAGGTAGCGCTGTAGTTCTGCACCAAAACGACGACTTAGTTCGGTGGCCGGTAAATTGAGCAGAGCCCCCAGTTGCCGGATACCTAGCCGTTGCAGCTGTTGTAATAATGCGGGCGTAACATCTAATAACGTCACCGGACAGGGTGACAGCGCTAATCGCTGCGCCGTCTGGGTTGGCGCAATCTGGCCGGGGTGTGCCAGACACAACAGCCGTGCCGCTTCGGCAGTGACAGCGACGCCATACTGAAATTGCAGGCCAGGTTGTTGTTGCAGCAGTTGTTGCAGTTGGCTGAGAAAGCTATCCAGCCCGCCATACAGTTGCAGCATAGGGTCCAGCCGCAGCCACAAAGCAGTAGGTGCCAGCGCCAGATCAGCACAAAGCTGATAACAATCTTGTGCCAGCAGCTCCAGTAGCTGTTGTTCCAGCTCCGGCTGCCAGGGCAGGACTTGCAGTGCGGCACAAAGCGCACAGGCATGCGCCAGACTCTGGCCAGGCCAGATCCCCAAGGCCTGCGCCGCTGGATTTGTTTGTTTTACCAGCAACTGCTGCTGATGTAATAACACCACAGGTTTTGACCAGTCCGGGCTGACTGCATCCGCTTGTAGCTGTGGCAATAAATCCAACTGCAGTTGCGGGAAATGTAAATAAAGCCAGAGGGTCTGCATCAGCGCCCCTCCAATCGTCTGTGTGAAGCGGGTATGGCGTTCATCGGTCAGATCGCCAAAGCTGCAGGAGGCGTCAGTTGTTCTTTCTGTGGTGACAGTGCTGGCTGAACCAACCTTGGCCAGCGCTGACTGAAATTGACCAACTGCTGCGCACCGGGCCAGCCGCCGCGACGTTTTAACACCCTGACATTCAGACCTTGTGGAGCCGGGCTCAGCGCAAGGCTCAGCCCGACCGGTAAACTCAACTGAGCTTGCTCGGAGAGTCGCAGCAAAAATAACTCAGCCTGGCCTTCTGCCGCAGCCAGTTGTAGGCGTTTGAGCCTGGCAATATTTAAAGATTGCTGCCACAGCAGCACAGTACTGCAACAACCGCTTTTCAGACATTGTTCAGCGGCCCACAGCGCATCCTGCTCCTTCGCCCGCACTTCAAGCTGCTGCCACAGTGGCAGGCCCTGACTGCTCAGAAATGGCGCATGCAACTGCGCAGGGGCGTTGATATAGACCTGCAATTTATTCCGACTGCTTTGTTGTTGCAGGTAGGGCAGTAATAAACGAAATTCACCGATGCCGAATACAGTGCGTAGTTCAATCACCTGCTGGCAGGGCCAGCCGCCGCCGAGTAAGACGTCGAGTTCAGCAAAACCGGTCGGGCACAAAGCTTGTTCCGGGCGTGGTGCCTGGTTCAGGTGCCAGACATGGCCTTGTTGTTTCAGTTCTGACAGCTGCATCATTTCACCAATATACTGTTTATATATACAGTATATTGCTTCTGTTTGAAGCTGCAAGGGGCGTCAGGAAAAAGAAAGTGGAAAAAGGCCCTAATAAAAAACTGTCTGGTGGTACACGCCGTTTACTGCAGCCAGGTTAATCCAACAGCCGGGACAGCTCTGTAACCAGACCTGTCCCACTTTTCCTACCGGTTATCTGAATGATTCGAGAAATAAAGCAGTTAGTAAAACCCAACCTGTTGCTGCAAGCAGCTTTTGTTACAGTCTGAAGAGCGCTGTTCACAACTCTTTTGCGCAGATCTGCGACTCTGATCATGGCGATAGCAAACAGGAGAGCCATCATGCGTACATTGCTTTTAATTTGTTGTGTATTAACCAGTTCAGCCGTTGCAGCCCAATCTCAATATGTGGCAGCCGATCAGTCGATGGAAACAGCTTTATGTATCAGCGCAGCCACCGACAAAAAAGCTGATTTTAAGCAAGAGCTGAAATATAACCGGGTTGGTGCTGCTGTTGCAGCCAACAAGCTGCTGTGTAATGACTTACCGGTTGCCAGTTTTGCCTTCCAGGCTGGCAATACTGCGGTTTATCAGCATTTGAAAAAATATGTCCGCGGTCATGTCGACATTCAGGATATTGCCGCCAAACCACTGCAGGGGAGCGTGATGGTACAGGGTCGTTGAGATGAGCATAAGCAGTTGTGCAAAGGCCCGCAGCGAGCGGGCTTTCGCGCCGAAAACACGGGTGAGTATTTTGTTAGCATCAGGGTAAATCAAACAGCAAAGCAAACACCGGCTCTGCGCTACTGCTGAACTGCCAGTCGGTCAGATCGGCAATTTTCACCCCATCACCCGGCTGCAGACTGATGTGCTGTTCGCCACTTTGTCCACTCAGGCTACCCGATACCAAATGCAGATACAGCTTGCGCCCGGCCAGCGTCTGATAGTTCAGGCTGGTTTGTGCGTCCAGCCGCAGCTGAAATAATTTCGCGTCTTGCTTCAGCAGCAGGCTGCCTGCCGCGCCATCTTTCGACGCAATCAATGTCAGCCCGGGGGTTTGGGCAAAGGGTTTTTGCTGATAACCCGGTTCACCACCCAAACTGTCCGGTTCAATCCAGATCTGCAGGAAATGCAGGTTCTGATTGGCTCTGGCGTTAAATTCACTGTGCATGATACCGCGACCGGCACTCATCAGCTGATATTCACCGGCTGGCAGCTCGGCAACCTGACCAGTGGAATCGCGGTGCGCAATCACTCCATCTAAGACCAGACTGATAATCTCCATATCCCGATGGCCATGGGTGTCGAATCCCGCACCTGGCGTGACGCGGTCATCATTGATCACCCGTAAGGCGGAAAACCCCATTTGCGCCGGATCGTAATAACGACCAAAAGAAAAACTGTGGCGGCTTTGTAACCAGCCAAAATCTGCACTGCCGCGTTGACTGGATTTTCTTAATTCGATCATCAGATGACTCCTGTAAAACTTGTGAGCGTCAGACGGCAACCACCGGGTTGCCGTGCTCTTGGTTGCCGTGATTGGGATGTTGCGTCAGGCCAGTTTTTTTGCCAGCCAGTTGTCGATGGCAAAGCGACCGGCACCGCTAAACGTCAGGGCCACGCTGATAGCCAGCAGCGACAGCGCAAATTCATAGCCGTTGTTGCTCATAAACAGGCCGTTGGCAAAGTGCACGCTGAAAATCGCCACCAGCATGGTGATTGCCAGCACAAAGGCCGCCGGGCGGGTCAGCAGACCCAGAATTAATGCCAGCCCCCCGAAGAACTCAGCACCGCCAGCCATTAAAGTCAGCGGAATGCCCGGGGTTAAACCGATGCTTTCCATCCAACCGGCAGTGCCTTGCAGGCCATAACCGCCAAACCAGCCAAACAGTTTTTGTGCACCGTGTGCGGCGAAGATGATGCCGGCCGGGACCCGCAGCGCCAGGCTGCCGATGCTGTTGTCTGAATCTTGTGTGTTTTGTACGAAAGTTTTGATTAAATTTTTCATTTGTTTTGCTCCAATATGCTGTTGAGGTTTTGCCGCATCCGGCTGTACTGCCTGCGTTCTGCTGCGTTGAGATAAATGTAGCCGGCTTGCTATTGCGAAAAAAGCGGAATAAATTGACTCTCATGTTCAAAATATTTGAATTAAGGGTATTGCCCAGATGGCGCTACAGCCCGTGTTGACGCTGGAGGCGCTCAGAGCGCTTGATGCTATTGATCGCAAAGGAAGTTTTGCCGCAGCGGCTGAGTCTCTATATAAAGTGCCTTCGGCACTTAGTTACACCATCGCGCGTCTGGAAAGCGATCTTGGCGTGCAATTATTTGACCGTAGCCGGCAAAAAGCGCAGCTGACGCAGGCCGGTCAATTGTTACTGCAGCAGGGCAGGCATTTGTTGCTGGCCAGTCAGCAGTTAGAAGAAGCCGTGCGTCAGCTTGACACTGGCTGGGAGCGGCAGCTGGTCATCGCAGTGGATGCAGTGGTGCCGTTACAGCCGTTATTCAGTCTGATTGACGAGTTTCATCAGCTGGGCCGGCTGACGCAAATCGTGTTGTCGGAACAAGTGATGGCCGGAGGCTGGGAAGCATTACAAAGCGGCCGGGCAGATTTAGCTGTGGGGTTATCCGGTGAAGGTGTCTCTGGCCAGTTTCAGTTGCAGCCAATGGCACAGCTGGAATTTGTGTTTGCGGTCGCGCCACATCACGAACTGGCCCAGCTGGACCGGGTCGTGACGCAGCAGGATTTACAACAGCAAACGGCCATTGTGGTCAGCGATTCAGCGCTGGATTTACCGGCGCGGGATTCCGGTTTATATGACAGCCGGCGCCGGGTGGTGGTCAGCAGCATGCAGGCCAAAATCGCCGCACAGCAGGCCGGGCTTGGCGTGGGTTTTTTGCCGAAGCACCTGGTCAGCGACGAGATCCGGGCCGGCCGGCTGATTGCCAAAGCCTGTGAAGTACCGCGGGCCGGTACGATGATGTATCTGGGCTGGCGCCGTCAGAGTCAGCCGGGGCAGGCATTGTTATGGTTTAGCCGGCAGCTGAGCCAATATGACTGGGCTGCCGTATTCCAAAACCCGTTTACAAAAACTGCTGACTGACACAGGAACTAATACATGCAATTAGGTGAACATCGCGGTGTGATTTTTGATTTAGACGGCACGCTGGTAGATTCCAGACTGGATTTCAACCTGCTGTGCCAACGGCTGGGCTGGCCAGTCGGCAGCCCCATTCTGGAACGGCTGGCGACTATCAGCGATCAAAACGAGTATCAACATGCTGTAGGCATTATCGAACAGTTTGAACTGGAAGGTGCGGCGGCGGCAGAGTGGATGCCGGGCGCGGCCGAGCTGCTGGCTGTGCTGCAGCAACTGCAAATCCCGACCGCTATCCTGACGCGCAATATGCGCAGTGCCACCCGGCATTGTCTGGATCGCCTTGGGATTGCTGTCGACATTGTGCTGACGCGGGAAGACGCGCCGGCCAAACCTGACCCGGCCGGTTTACTGCAGATAGCCAGCCTTTGGCAGCTACCGCCGGCTGAGTTAATTTTCATCGGTGATTTTCATTTTGACCTGACGACAGCAAGAGCCGCCGGCATGCCGGGCTGTTTGTATCTGAATGCGCAGAACGAGCATTACCGGGCACAGGCCGATTTTGTGTTGCCGCATTTTGCAGACCTGACCCGCTATTATCAGCTGCGATTGGCACCGCTTACATCTGATTAGGTCATTATTTGCATTTTCATTACATCAGATGGCGTTTAGCCAGCAAAAAAATGCAGAACATCAGCCAGATCAAAGACATTTTGAGCATAGGTTGCTAGACTGCTGGGAGTTCTAATAATCATTTCCAGCAGTTTTTATTATCCGGCTCCGTAAGATCTATAGCCGAATCAAAGGTGTGGCGTGTCAGTTGCAAAAATAAGCCCGTCTCAGGTCAAAATTGGTTATTTCATTCAGTTGCCCGTGAACTGGATGAAACACCCGTTTCTGACCAACAAATTTAAAGTCGAAAATCATGAACAAATTGCCATTATCCAAACTCTGGATTTGGAGTTTGTTTATTTTTTTCCGGACAAAAGTAGTGTTGAGATTTCGGAAGAGGCAGCCCCGGCCGAGGAACTGGCTCAGCATGCCAGCGAGTTACGTTACAAACTGGAGCGGGAAAAAAACGAGCGGATAGAACAGGCCAAAGAGCAGCGCAGGCAGCTGCAGCGCACCGAAAAAGCTTTTGAACAGTCGATGGTGCAGGTGCGCAATGTGATGTCGAAAATTGGCAGCCGGCCGTTGCAGGCTGTTGACGAAGCAACCGGCCTGGTCAACCAAATCGCCGACACTATCATCAACGCCGATTCTTTAGTGCTGCATTTGATCTCTCAGGCCGGTAAAGAGCAGGAAAGTATTTATTTTCATGTGCTGAACGTATCAGTGTTATCGATGATGCTGGCAAAAAATCTTGGCATGAGTGCAGAGCAGGTCAAACTGACCGGTCTTGGCGCATTGTTCCACGATATCGGTAAGCTGAAGATCCCGACGCAAATCCTGCGCAAAACTGAGCCTTTAACGGCACCCGAAGCCAATTTACTGAAAATGCATACCCGTTACGGTATTGAATTGCTGAAACTGACGGAGTCTTTCCCTAAAGCGGCCTGGCCCGTCGTGGAGCAGCATCACGAATATTTAGATGGCACTGGTTATCCATTGGGTTTAAAAGATGCCGAGATTGACGCTATGGCGAAAGTCGTGGCTGTGGTCAATGAGTTTGATAATTTGTGCCACCCGGTCGATGTCAGCAAAGCGCGTTCACCACATCATGCCATGTCGTTTTTGTTTAAAACGATGAAAGGCAAACTCGGCGCCAGTGAGATGGGGCAGCTGATTAAAATGATGGGCGTGTACCCGCCGGGCACTATAGTGCAGCTCAGCGATGACCGGGTTGGGCTGGTAATGTCAGTCAACAGCGACCAGCTGTTGTACCCGAATGTGCTGGTGTATGACTCCCAAATTCCGCGGCTGGAAGCGCCGGTGATCTCGCTGCAGGAAGGCAAGCTCAGTATTGCCAAGGTACTGAAGCCTTCAGCGCTGCCGCAAGCTGTTTATGAATATCTCAATCCACGGGCACAGGTCAGTTATTTTATTCAGGGCAATGAACGCAAATAATCAGGCTTGGGCTTTCACAGTGTGCAGCCTTTTATCATCCGTCTTCCACGCCACTCAAACCAGCGTTGAAACTTCGGCCCGGCCCTATGCTGCAGGCTAATGGACTGTTGCTGCTGGCGGCAGCGATTTGGGGTTTTAGCTTTGTCGCACAAAGTCTGGGGCTTGATAGTCTCGGGCCGTTTGGTTTTAACGGTGTGCGTTTTTTGCTTGGCGCCCTGAGTTTAGTGCCGTTAGTGCTGTGGCAGAAGCAGCGTACTGGTTTGCAGGGGGCTGAATTCTCGACGATGTGGCGGGCCGGCTTGCCGGTAGGCATGTTGCTGTTTATCGGTGCCAGTCTGCAACAAGTGGCGCTGCTATATACCACTGCCGCCAAAGCTGGTTTTATCACCGGTTTATATCTGGTGCTGGTACCGCTGCTTGGCTTATGGTTGCGGCATAAAACCAGTGTCAATACCTGGTTGGGCGGGCTGGTTGCATTACTGGGGCTGTATTTTTTATCGGTCGACAGCGCGATGCAAATCAATACCGGCGATTTGCTGTTATTTGTCGGCGCTATGTTTTGGGCCGCTCATCTGCTGAGTATTGATCACTATGCAACGAAGTTGACCCCAGTCCTGCTGGCGCTGCTGCAATGTCTGGTTTGTGGTGTGCTGAGCCTGATTCTGGCTTTTGTGCTCGAAACCGTTACTTTCGCGGCAGTGGCAGCAGCAGCCTGGCCTTTGCTCTATGCTGGTATTTTGGCGACCGGCGTGGCTTATACTCTGCAGATCATCGGTCAGCGCCGCGCGCATCCGGCTCATGCCGCAATTATCCTCAGTCTGGAAACGGTATTTGCTGCCGTGGGCGGAGTCTGGTTATTGGGCGAAACTCTGACGGTCAGAGCATTGGCAGGTTGCAGCCTGATGTTATCCGGCATGTTGCTGTCGCAGCTGCCGCTGCGCTGGTTGCTGCGCGCCTGGCGTAAGCCTTAGCCTTTCTAGAACCGCAGCTGAAACAATAATTCGGCTAAATCCGGTTGCCAGTGATATTGTGCCGGGACTTTGCTGCCACGCAGTATCACACCTTCGGCCCGCAGCAAGGCGCTTTGCTCAGCAGCTTCTGCACTGCCGGGCGCAAAAGCCAGGCTCAGATTACTGCGCACTACCCGATACCAGGGCAGTGGTGTCGGGCTATAACCTAAGGCTTTTCCGACTAGTCGGGCGCGGCCGGGCAGGCCGGCTAAATCAGCGATGTGGCCGTAGCTGGCGACCTTACCGGCCGGGATTTGTTGCACTGTTTGCCAGATCCGGCTGTAATGCGGGTTCATCTGCACCTGATGTTCATCACTTTTTTTGGAGTCTTTATGCCTGCAGCGCCTATTCCTGTCAAATTACTGGAAAAACCGGAACCGCCGGGTAGTAACGAGTGCTGCGGCAGTGGCAGTTGTTGCCCTTGTGTCTGGGATTATTACCGCGAACAGCTGGCTCTGTGGCAACAACAGCAACAACTGCAAAGTAGCGCCAGTCCCGCAGCGGACGATGAACAGCAATAACGGTCGCCCTTCGCTGCGCGCTTCCTAAATCAGTCGCTCATGGTATAGTAAGGCCCAAGCCCTTCCGGTGCTACATAACGATAACAATCTATTGCGGGATCCCTATGACCTCAACACATGACGTGCTGGCTGGCCAGAAACAATGGCTGGGCCATCCGGTCGGACTTTTTGTCTGTTTTTTTACCGAAATGTGGGAGCGTTTCGCCTTTTACGGCCTCAAAGCGCTGCTGTTTCTTTATCTGACCCAACATCATTTATTCAACGACAAAAACGGCTATTTACTGCTGGGCACATATGCCGGTCTTGCTTATGCACTGCCGGTGGTCGGTGGTTTATTAGCTGACAAATATCTCGGCATGCGTAAAGCCGTCACTTTTGGCGGTGCGCTGATGGCAGTAGGCATGTTAGGCATGGCGTACAAAGGTACGCAAGCCAGTGCCGAAGGCGGTGCCGATTTACTGGCGCTGCAGGTGATGTACACCTCATTAGCCCTGGTGGCGGTAGGTGTTGGTTTTCTCAAACCGAATATCTCAACCATTGTTGGCCGGCTTTATACCGATAGTGACCCGCGCCGCGATTCAGCTTTTACGTTGTTTTATATGGGCATCAATTTAGGCGCGATTTTCTCCAGTTTGTTTGTCGGCTGGATTGGCATTGCCTATGGCTGGGAATATGGCTTTGGCTCGGCCGGTATCGGTCTGTTGCTGGGGTTAGTCGTGTTCTTAAAAGGCACTAAACACTTCCACGGTCAGGCCGAACCGGCCAACCCGGCAGTACTTGATGAAAAAGTAGCAGGAATGCGCCGTGAAACGCTGATTTATCTGCTGGCGCTGGTTGGTGTTGCGGTGGTACAGCAGATTCTGCAAACCAGTATCGATTTTGGCGCTTTAGGCGCATTGCTTGGCATGGCACCCGGCGCGGAAATTACCGCCACTGAAGTCGTGGCAGTGGCTTTGACGCTGGTGCTGATGGTCTGGTGGTTTAAGTTCATTTTCGTCCAGTGTAATGCGTTGGAACGCGCCAACATGATTATGCTGATGGTGCTGACCGCCATTTCAGCGGTGTTCTGGGGTTTGTATGAACAAACCTACGGCAGCTGGCTGGCGTATTCGGACCGCGTGATGCAAAGCCCGACCTTTGATTTGGGTCTCTTCAGCTTCGCCTTTAACTCGTCACAGCTGACATTTGTCGCGTCGTTTTTTATCGTGGTACTGGCGTTTCCATTTGCCTGGTTGTGGCCCTGGCTGGATCGTAAAGGCTGGAATCCGTCGGCACCGAATAAGTTTGGTATCGCGCTGCTCTGCGCTGGCCTGGCCCATTTTATCCTGCAATATGCCGCGTTGAACCCGCTGGAGAGCGGCCTTGCCGGTTTCTGGTGGTTTATTCTGGCGTATTTCGTCTTAGTGATTGGGGAGATGGCATTATCGCCAATTGGTTTATCTGCGGTCACGGCGTTGTCAGTGGCCCGGGTCGTCAGCCTGATGATGGGCGTCTGGTTCCTGGCGTCTGCCTTTGGTGAAATGATCGCCGGCCGCTTTGGTGCCTTAGCTTCTATGCCGGCCGGTACAGCAGTACCGGATGCTTTGAATATATATGCCGAAGTGTTTGCCATTCTCGGCTGGGTGGGCCTCGGCTCTGCGGTACTGATGTTTGTGCTGTCTCCGCTGCTGACCGGTCTGATCCGCCGGGCGCAGCAATCAGGTCAGCAACAGCAAGTCGAAGGTTAACCAGATGCAATGGCTCAGTGATTGGCGTCAACGTTGCGGACAGGTTTGGCAACAACTGGACTTGTCGCAGCGCTGTTATCTGATCTCAGCGTTGTTGGTGCTGGCCTGGTTGCTGAGTTTCAATAGCCAATACTGGCTGCTGGGCTTGCTGGGTGTCAGTCTGTTTATTGCTGTGATCAATGACATCTGGCAGGGCTTTTTACGCATCTGGCACAGTTTGCCGGGCAA
>CAMLRA010000046.1 GCA_946482325.1 uncultured Chromatiaceae bacterium
CCGGTGTTTCTGGTCGGTGCTAAACCCGAAGTGCTGCAACAAACCCGTGACAAACTGCTGGCGGCGGGTGTCAATGTGGTTGGGGCTCAGGATGGTTATTTTAAAGATGAAGCGGCGCTGTTGAACCAAATCCAGCAAAGCGGCGCCCGCATTATTACCATCGCCATGGGATCGCCGAAGCAGGAACTGTTGATTGAACGGGCAAAAAAAGTCATTCCGGATGCTTATTTTATGGGGGTGGGCGGCACTTATGATGTGTTCACCGGTAATGTAAAACGGGCGCCTGAGTTTTGGTGCAAGCTTAATCTGGAATGGGCGTATCGCCTGTTGAGCCAGCCAAGCCGGATCAAACGGCAATGGAGTCTGGTGGAATATCTGTGGCTTTATCTGACTGGCAAGTTATAGAATCACTTTGACGAAAGCCTCCTGCCAACCCATTGACTGAGAGCGATATTTTGACAGCTGCAATGCCTGAATCTGCTGGACTCCCAGCGCCGCTGATAAGCGTATATATGCCAACCTATAACCGCAGTGAGATGATGCAGCGCGCCGTCAACTCAGTGTTGGCGCAGGATTATCCGAATTTTGAACTGCTGATTGTCGATGATTGCTCGCCGGACAATACCTGGCAGGTGTTGAATGATTTGTATGGCGAACATCCAAAGATCCGTTTATTCCGCCAGGAAAAAGGTCAGGGTGCTTGCGCCGCCCGCAATATGGCGATCAAAGCCGCAGCCGGAGAATTTGTTACCGGCATTGATGATGACGACGAATTTCTGCCAAACCGTTTATCCAGCATGATGGCCGCTTATGACGACCAGTATTCCTGCGTGGTCACCGGCTATTTCTGGGACTACGGTTCAGTGCGTAAAGCCTTGTACACCGAACGGAAAATTGTCCGTTTACCGGAAGTGCTGGATGCGCATTGTTTGTCGAATCAAGCGCTGGTGCGCACCAGCCGCATGCTGGCGCAAGGTGGTTTTGATGAAACGCTGGCCGCTTTTCAGGACTATGATATGTGGCTGCGGATGGTCGCGGCATATGGTCCGGCGCTGCGGTTGGCGGAGCCGACTTATGTGGTCCATGTCGGTCATGAACTCGGCCGCATCACCACATCACCAAAACGCCTGAACGCCCAAACCCAGTTTGTCGACAAACACCGGCACCTGATGAACGAGCGCAATCTGCATAATCAGGCGTTTTACCGTCGCACTATGCAGCAGGAGCCATTATCGCTTGGTGAATTACTCAGTTCTTGCCGTTATGGCCTGGTGGAAACCAAAGTGCGTTATTACCTGAAACACCGCATGCTGTGGTTGATTAAAGTCAGAAAGCAGCTGTTGTCGAAGGGAATCAAAGGCTTATTCGGACCCAAATGATGTTAGCAACCGAAGTAGAATTCAGTGGCCAGCTGTATCTGGTGATGCGCAGGCTGAAATGGTGGCTGTTAGTTGTGGCTGCAGCTTGTGCATTGGGTGGGGCTTTTTATGCCAAACAACACCGGTTGGCGGGGAGCAGTCAGGGCCATTTTTCATTATCCGAAACCCGTGTCAGCCTGCTGGCGAATGATTACCGTGCTATCGCGGCCAATACGCAGCTGTTTATCGGCGCGCTGGAAGTGGATGAACTGGCGCGTTTTAGTTTGTTGATAGACAGCAGCGCCGTCTGGTTGCAGCTGTGGCAGGACGCCACCTGGTGTAAAAGCCAGCCGACACTCTGCGCACGCAGTGCTGATGAAGCAGAGGCGCTGACCAGACTCTGGCAACCGGCTTTCTCACAGGAACATAAACGCCGTGGTAACTTGTTGTTTTTCCGTTTAAAAGCAGCAGAGCCTGCTCAGGCGGAAGCTGTACTGAACCAATTGATCCGTCAGGCTGAAGCACTAGACCAGCAAAGCCGGTTACAGCGGCTGCAGCAACAGCAACAGCAACTGCAACAGGCGCTGGAGCAGGCGACCACAGTAGGCGAACGGTCATTAGTGGCGCAGCAACTGGACCAGAATCTGGCGGCGCAGAATTTATGGCGTCAGGGGTATTACCCGGCATTAAAACCGGTGGCCGCTTTGCAAACACAGGCGGCTAAATCACCATCGTTGCTGCTGAGTGCTGTCGCAGCCGCGTTATTAGGGTCTTTGTTGGCTCTGACCCTCGCTCTGTTATTCCTGCGCCGATGAACCAAGCCGCTAACCTCCACGCCAAACCAGGCCTGTTGACGCCGCAGGTCCGTACGCTGGATTTGTTAATCCTGTTGCTGGTCAAAACTTACCTGCTGGTCGACGCGCTGCAGGGCTTTTTGCAGCAACAATGGGCGCTGAATCTGCCGTTGTCTGCCGGCTATAAATCCACGCTGATGCTGTTAATGCTACTGAGCTGTGGCCTGACGATGGGGCGTCGTATCGCGTTGTTACCGGCGTTGCTGCTGTTACTGCTGCTTGGGCCAGTGTGGAGTTTTTTTAGTCTCGGGCATAGCCCCGGTTTGTCATATGATATCGGTATGGCACTGAAGCTGGTGGCGCCGTTGCTGGCCGCCTGGTATTGCTATGGCTTGTGTCAGCGCGATGCAGCGCTGGCTAGAGTTAATCTGCATCAGCTGATGTGGATTGGTTTTATGATCATTGTCATCAACTTAGTACTCGGTCGGCTCGGTTTTGGTCTGTCCGCTTATTTGCCAAGCGACTATTTTCCTGACCAGCTGCTCGGGTCGAAAGGCTTCTTCAAAGCAACGAACGAGTTATCTGCTTTGTTATTGGTGTTCAGTGCTTATCTGTTCGCCTGGTACTGGCCGCGGCAAAAAATCATTTTTGCTGCAGTACTGGGATTAAGTTTGTTCTGCAGCAGCACTTTGCTGACCAAAACCGGCAATGCCGGCGTGTTGCTGTTGGCTATTTTTATTCCATTATTACAGGCCAGAGCGCATTGGTTGCCGTACCGTCGTTTGATCCAGCCGGCACTGTTGGCTGGTGTCACGCTGCTGTTGCTGCTGGCCTGGCAACTACCAGCGATCTTGCCATATCTGCCGCTGTCGGAAAAACAACAATTCGTCCTGGCGCAGCAAGGAGCCATCGGGATTGTGCTGTCGAACCGCGATTTATTTGTCGCTGAAAACTGGTTTTATGTAACGCGTTATTTTCCGGATTGGCAGCCGTTAATCGGTATCGGCAACGCAGGGCTGGCTTTATATAGCAGCAAACCTCTGGCCGAAATTGACCCGGCCGATTTGTTTATCTGGTTTGGGCTTGCAGGGCTCGGCTGGTATGCACTGTGGTTTGCGGGCGTGATCCGGCTGGCGCTGCAGGCCTGGCGCCAGGCTCCACAATCGGTCGCTGCCGGTGTGTTACTGCTGAATTTGTTATTGCTGGTCGTTGCATCTATGGCCGGTCATGTGTTGACCTCCGGGATGTTATGGATCCCCTGGGGCATGCTCAACGGTGCTTTTTTGCTGTGGCAAACAGCTGCGGGTCCTGCTCCGTCGGAGGCTAACCATGCTGCGTAGTGATTTTGTCCGCAAGCTGATGAGCAATAGTGTGGCGCAGGGCTTAAATTTCGGTTCACGCTGGCTGTTGAACCTGGCACTGGCCCGGCACTTACTCGAGCAGGAGTTTGGTGTGTTCAGCTTTATCTATATGCTGGCCAACCTGTTTTTCCCGGCGATTGCGTTTGGTGCCAATTTTTATCTGATTCATCATGCGGCGCAGCAGCGTCACATCAGTCAATTGTTGCAAAGCCTGCGCATTAGTCTGTTAGTGTTTGGGCTGTTGACGCTGGTTAGTGCCTTGATGTTGTGGTGGACGGACGCGACTTTATCCTGGACTTTGTATCTGCTCAGCTTGTTGATTGGTCTCAGCTGGGCGCTGAATCAGGCCTGTTTCAGTTATTTAAAAGGCGCGCAGCAGTTTGCACTGGAAGTGCGCAGCCAGCTTGTCAGTGTGGCACTGACGCTGTTGTTGGTTATCGCAATCTTTGCCGGATTTTTCAGTCATACCGCCCCGGTGTTATTGCTGATTTTGCTGATCAGCTTGTTTCCACTGTTGACTGCGCTACGGGCTTTGTTACCGGAATACCGGCAGTGGCAGGGCGATGTGCAGCAAGCAACACCAGGCTTATGGCAACAGCTGAAACAGCGCTTTAGCTATGCCTGGCACGATGTGTTTGCCATTTATCTGACCAATATTCCTTTTGTATTTCTGGCGCTGTTCAGCAGCCTGCTGGCACTTGGTCAATTTCGTAAAGCCTTTGTGTTGTTTATGCCGGTGACCTTATTACCAGTGGTGTTTTCGCAGGTGCTGTTGGCGAAACTCAGCCATCAGCGCGCACTGGACGATAAAATCCGTTTGTTTAAGCGGGTATTTTTATACAGTTTTCCGCTGCTGAGCCTGCCGTATTTTGTGTTGTTGCTGGCGTGCCCCTGGCTTTATCCGTGGCTGTTAGCCGAGCCACTCAGTGCACAGGCGCAACTGATTTGCACTCTGGTGGTGCTGACGTTATGGCTGACCTTGCTGAAAACCTATTTCGAAGTCTGGATCACGGCGCTGGGGTTAAATAAATGGCGGGCGGTCAGTGTGACGGTGGTGGCGCTGTTGGGCTCTACAGCTTATTTATTGGCGTACAAACAACTCAGTGCCGAAGTTGCTGCCTGGATCTTCTTCTCGACCAATGCGCTGGCCGTGCTGTCGTTGCTGGGGTTGAGTTTACCTGCGGTGCGCAAGTACCGGCGTGATCATCCGCAACACAGCGCTGGTTAATACGTTAGGTTTCTGCAAAGAAAAAGGCGGGTTAACCCGCCTTTTGTAAACTGCTCAGTGAAACAGTGGTTATTGACCGACCACGTTGATGACGGTTTTGCCGCTGAAATCACAGTCAGCAAAGGCTTTGTGCTTCACCAGGATCACGATGATATCTGCCGCCAGACCTTGTTCAATCGACACCAGCTGCGCTTTGCTGTTCAGCTTGTTGGTGCTTTCCACATTCGGCTCGACTGCCAGAACTTTACCTTCATAAGCGTCTGCCAGTTTGTTGACAATGTGCAGTGCCGGGCTTTCGCGCAGGTCGTCGATATCCGGCTTAAACGCCAGACCAAAACAGGCCACTGAAGGTTTATTCAGAGAGTGGTTGGCAACTGTGGTCATCACTTTTTGCAGCACCCATTCCGGTTTGAAGTCGTTCACTTCACGCGCAGTGCGAATGAGACGTGCCTGCTCTGGGGCTGAGTGCACGATAAACCATGGGTCGACCGCGATACAGTGGCCACCCACGCCGGCGCCCGGGGTCAGGATGTTGACGCGCGGGTGGCGGTTGGCCATGCGGATCAGTTCCCAGACATTGATGTTGAGCTTGTCACAGATCAGCGACAGTTCGTTGGCAAAGGCGATATTGACGTCACGGAATGAGTTTTCCGTCAGTTTTGACATCTCGGCCGTGCGCGCGTCAGTTTCCAGTAATTCACCGGCGACGAAAGTGCGGTAAAGCTGTTTCGCCATTTCAGAACAAGCCGGCGTCAGACCACCGACGATACGGTCATTAGAAATCAGTTCCTGCACGACTTTGCCCGGTAATACCCGCTCCGGACAATAAGCGACGTGGATATCCGGGCTGTTTGAATCTGTTGGTAAGGTCAGATCAGGGCGGACTTCTTTAATCCATTTGCACATGAGTTCAGTGGTGCCAACCGGGCTGGTGGATTCCAACACAACCAGATTGCCTTTTTGCAGCACTGGTGCAATCGATTTGGCGGCGGCTTCAACGTAAGACAGATCCGGCGATAAATCGTCGAAAAACGGCGTTGGTACTGCAATCATAAAAGCATCTGCAGCTGCAGGTTTAGTTTGCGCTGACAAATATCCACCGGTGACTGCCGCGTTAACTAACAAATCCAGATCCGGTTCGATAATGTGGATTTTGCCCTGATTGATAGTGTCAACCGCGTGTTGATTCACATCAACACCGATAACCCGTAGTTTGCGCGAAGCCAGCATGGCCGCTGTTGGCAAACCGATATAACCCAAACCGATGACTGAAACAGTCTTTAACATAGCGTCACTCCGATTGTTTGCTATTTTTCGCTTATGGTATCACAGCTTAACGCTGGCGCACGCTGCTGCGCCAGCCCTTGCCGGCATTTTTTCTGCGTAATTCCTGCTTGTTTCTGCAAAGGGTCAACTTCATACTAGCGGCAGTAATTTTACAGGCGGAGTGGCTGGTGAAAGACCTGATCGAACCTTTTTTATACCCTCATAATCTTTTCTTTTGGGGCTTTGTAATTGCTGCGGTTCGATACCGGAAATGGGGGTTATGGCTGTTACTGAGCTGGTTTTATCTGTTTGGCAATGGCTGGGTGGCAAATCAGGTACGGTATTGGTACAACGCCGAAGTAGCGTCGACGGCTTTTCCGGCTGATTTTAGCGGTAACTTTGTGTTGCCAGGCTGTGGCGGGGATGAGAACAACATTCCGGATTGCGCCAAAGCCCGGCTGACGCAACTGGCGGCACTAGTGAATCAGACCAGGCATGACTCACCGCTCATTCATATCACGACTTTGCACTGCCAGCCGTATCTGGATTATCTGCGCCCGCTGCTTAACCGAGAAACCCGCTTAGACTGTTTCCATGGCGGTGCCACCACTTACCATGAGTTTTACAGCCTGAACAGTCGCCTCGATCATCAAGTACCGTTGTGGTTTGTCACCAGCGACTATCACGCATACCGCGTGCATCAGCTGGCGTTGCAATATGGTTTTAACGCCAAAGTCTATGCCGCGCCCAGCTCAACGTTCCGCCCGGTGAATTGTGGTGCTGTGTGTTTTTTGACGGTCAATTTGTCGAATTTTGATCTGTTCGCCAAACTCAGCGCCGAGATGTCCAGCTTTTATGTCTACCGGCTGACCAAGAGTTTTACCGACTGGTCGAAGTAAGACCGGAATTGTTGGTTGAGTACAGGACAGGTTCCGGCAAAAAAAAGTCCACCTCACTGAGGTGGACTTTTTGATCTCAACAGCACTAAAGCTTATTTTTTGCCACGCGCAATAATTTCCTGCGCCATCTGGTCCGCCACCAGATTGGTTGGCTGACCGCTTTGTTCGGCACGGCTGAAAATAGTCAGCAGCGTGTCATAAATTGCCAGTACTTGTTGAGTAGACTGCGCTTCATCGTAGCCTTCAGGCCGGATCTCCATCGACACATTGATAATACCGCCGGCGTTGATGACGTAATCAGGCGCATACAAAATGCCTTTTTGCCGCAGTAATTCGCCGTGGCGGGCTTCTTTGAGCTGATTGTTAGCACAACCGGCGACAATGGCGCATTTCAGACGCGGCAGCGTGTCGTCGTTGATAGTTGCGCCGAGGGCACAGGGGGCGTAGACGTCACATTCGACGTCATAAATGGCATCCAGACCCACAGCTGTCGCGCCAAACTGGCTGACCGCACGCTCCACTGCGGCCTGATTGATGTCGGTGACAATCAGCTTCACACCATCTTTGTGCAGGTGTTCACACAAATAAAACCCGACGCTGCCGAGGCCTTGTACTGCAACGGTACGGCCTGTCAGGTCGTCGCTGCCGAATTTATGTTTGATGGCAGCTTTGATGCCGCGGTAAGTGCCCAGGGCGGTGAATGGACCTGGGTTGCCGCTTTTGCCTTCCAGACCAGCCACGTAAGGTGTTTCCTGGTTGACGATGGAAATATCAGCTGTGGTGATATTGACATCTTCCGCGCTGATATAGCGGCCGCTCAGCGAGTGCACATATTGACCGAATTTACGGAACAGTGCTTCCGATTTGATGGTTTTGGCATTGCCGATAATGACCGCTTTGCCGCCGCCAAGCGCGAGGCCTGCCATGGCATTTTTATAGGTCATGCCACGGGATAACCGCAATACATCGACCAGGGCTTCGTCATCAGACACATAGTCCCACATGCGGCAACCGCCACAGGCGGGTCCTAATGCGGTGCTGTGGACGGCGATAATTGCTTTGAGGCCCGTTGCCGGATCACTGCAAAATACGACTTGTTCATGGTTGTCAAACTCAGGGTGGTTAAATACTGCCACTTTCTTATGCTCCGATTTATGCCAGCGTTGCGCTGGGGTAGGGCCGGTTTTTTTCGCGGCGGAATTTATCATTTCGGCAAGGCTTGTGCTATTAAATCCCAATTAATTGATCTGGTCATTCCAGTGGATTGTCGACAATTTTTGTTGAAGGTTGCGTAATCAGCCTTGCTGACATAAAGTGCGGTTTCAGATTTTTTGCAGGTAAGTAGTATGGACAAGCAACAACAAGCTGCCGCGCCAATGACCGAGCAGCAAACCAGCGAATGGGTCCGCGCCCAGTTCCAGAAAGCCAATTTATTCTTAGCCGAGCAGGGCGTGGTGATGGATACCGTCGCCGTGCAGGACTCACGTTATTTGCCACCTTTTGTCGCCATTTGGAAAATCAACGGTATCGATCGGAAAAGCTATTGGGCTATTACCGGTGACTTGCCGACCGATGTAATGGCGTTTAGCGGTGCCGCCAATGCCCGCGATGCCCTGCGTGCTTTTTCGTTCCGCTGGCAAATGCAGGCGCAACAGTTGATGGAAGCTGGCGTTAAAGATCAGACCGGTGCGGATTACGTCAAATTGCTGATCAGCAGAGCTGAACAGCTGTATCAACTGTTTGAAGCCGACGACTTCTGGAATCAACAGACGGCTTAAACGCGAAACGAAGCCCCGGTATCACACCGGGGTTTGTTTTTACGATATCTGAAACGGCTGACGGCACGGAGGTGCTGTGGATCTTTTATTTGGTTTTCTGCTCGGCTGTGCCTTACTCGGTGGTGGCACATTGTACTGGTACCTACTGAGCCGCAGTTTAGCACCACGACATTGTTATCCGCTCTGGCTGTCAGTGCCGGTGCATCAGCTGCTGACCTTAGCTGTGGTCTTTGGCCTTGGCGTGACTCCGGCACAAGGCTGGTTTAGTTTCACTTTGTTTTGTTTGCTCGTGGCTTTGGTGCTGGGCCTACTGTTGTTGCCGGTGCTGGTTTTTCTGCGTTACGTCGAACGCTGCCGGCCGCTGCAGGATAAAATCTAAGTGCGCTTTAACCGGCAAAATCAGCCATTGGACCGTCTTTGCCGACAATCCGCTTGTCAGGCGTGACGCGCTCTTTTAGTGTGAACCTCTGAAAGGTCCGCCATTGCAACCAAGAGGTTTATTCGTGTTGACTACCAAATCCAACAAATTCAACAAGGCCGGTGTCTGGTTATTGTGCACAGGCTTGACTGCTGCATGCACTGCGGTAGGCGCCGCAGTGCCGACTCAGGCTGCACCTTTGGTGAATCCGTCTTATTTTGAGTCCGCCGATATTTTTGCGCTGGAATGGGCCAGCGACCCACAGCTCTCGCCCGATGGCCGCACTATTGTGTATGTGCGCAACAGCAACGACATTATGACCGACCGCGCCCGCACCGCGCTGTGGCAAATCGATGTGGCAAGCGGTCAGCATACACCCTTGTATGCTGACAAATTTAACTACAGCCAGCCACGCTGGGCGCCGGATGGCAGCCGGCTGGCGTTTATCTCTGATCAAAGCGGCAAAGCGCAAATCCACCTGCATTGGGTCAAAACGGCGCAAAATACACAGCTCAGTGCTCTCGAGAAAAGCCCATCCAATCTGACCTGGTCACCGGATGGTAAACAGCTGGCTTTTACGATGAATCTGCCGGCAGCGCCTTCAAAACTGACCACGCTGGTCAAAATGCCGAAAAAGCCCAAAGATGCCAACTGGTCTGAGCCGGTAATTGTCATTGACCGGGCGCAGTATCAAGCCGACGGGCAGGGCTTTTTGAAATCCGAATACCGGCATTTGTTTTTACTCAGCAGCGACGGTGGCACCGCCCGGCAGCTCACCAGCGGCGATCGCAGTTATGGCGAAGATTTGACCTTTAGCCCGGATGGCAAAGCGCTGGTGTTTTCCGCGAACTTAGCGCCTGACTGGGAATATCAGCCGCGTGATGCTGATTTGTATCAGCTGGATCTGCAATCCGGCGCCCTGAAACAGCTGACTTCAGTGCCGGGTCAGGAAACCAGCCCGGTGTTTTCACCAGATGGCAAAAAACTGGCCTACCTGTGGGGCAGCAATGCCAAATTGCCTTTTGCCAACGGCAAACTCAAGGTGCTGGATGTCGCTTCCGGCAAAAGCCACGATATCGGCGTTGCGCTGGATGTGGATTTGACCGCACCGGACTGGTGGAGCAATGACGAACTGACGGTGCAATATGACGAAAAAGGCCTGCGCAAAGTCGCTTTACTTGATTTAGATGGTGAGCTGAAAGTGCTGACTGACCAGCTGTCCGGCACCGGTCTGCCGCAGCCATATTTAAGCGGTGAATATCAGCAAAGCGCCGAAAAACTGGTGTTTACTAAAGGGGATGCATCACGTCCGGCTGATGTTGCGTTGTGGCAGGATGGCAAAGTGCGGCAGCTGACGCAGCTGAACGAAGACCTGCTCGGTCACAAAAAACTTGGTCAGGTGCATGAAATCAATTACAAATCCTCGTTTGATGGCGAGCCGATTCAGGGCTGGTATATCACGCCACCGGATTTTGACCCCAGCAAAAAATACCCGATGATACTGGAAATTCATGGTGGGCCACATCTGGCGTATGGCCCGCATTTCAGTGCCGAAATGCAGCGTTTTGCCCGTGAAGGTTATGTGGTGTTTTACGACAACCACCGTGGCAGTACAGGCTATGGCGAACGCTTTGCGCTGCTGTTACACAACAAATACAGCTCACCGGAAGATTATGCCGACCATGATGCCGGCGTCAACGCGATGATTGCCAAGGGTTTTGTTGATGCCGGCAACGTTTATATCGCCGGGGGCTCGGCCGGTGGCATCGCCACGGCTTATGCCATTGGTCTGACTGACAGATACCGCGCGGCGGCAGTGATTAAACCTATTATCAACTGGGTTAGTAAAGTGCTGACCGGAGATAGTTATTTGTACCAGACCTATCATCAGTTTCCGGGGGTGCCCTGGGACCACCTGCAGCACTACTGGCAGCGTTCGCCGATTGCCAATGCCGGTAAAATCAAAACGCCAACACTGATCATGACCGGTGAAGCCGACCGCCGTACGCCCATCAGTGAGTCCGAACAGTTATATCAGGCGTTGCAATTGCAGCATGTGCCGACTGCGCTGGTGCGCGTACCTGGCGCGCCACATGGCATTGCGGGCCGGCCGAGCCGGATGATCGCCAAAATCGAACATACGCTGGCGTGGTTCGAACTGCACAAAAAGCAATAAGATTTGTTGCGACAAAAAAGGCGCTGCGGCGCCTTTTTTTGTCGGCAATCGTGCGCTACATCAGTAAAAATATTGCGCCAGCTCATGGCCTTAGCGCCAAAATAGTGCTGAAATCAATCCAGAATGCTTTGGATCAACACGGGCCGATATGCAAACCGAACTGACCTTATTACAGAACTTCGCATATGCGCTGGCCATTGGTGCTTTGGTCGGGATTGAGCGCGAAAAGCACAAAGTGAATAACCTGAGTAGTTTTGGTGGCGTACGCACCTTTATGTTATTGGCACTGCTCGGTGCTGTTGGTGCCTGGTTAAGCGGGCAGTTGCAACAACCCTGGCTGGAGTTAGCCGTGCTGGCGGTGGTTGCCGCGTTAATACTGTCTGCATATCATGTCAAGCAGCGCGAAGAGCTGCAGGTGCCAGGCCTGACCACCGAACTCAGCGCCGTTTTGGTGTTTTTACTGGGGGCTGCTGTCATGCATGGCTATGCCGGCATTGCTGTGGCGCTTGCGATCATGACGTCAGCCATTCTGGCGTTTAAGCAGCCGCTGCACGGGCTGGTTGCCAAAATTGGCAACGATGATTTATTCGCCGGTCTCAAATTGCTCATTGCGAGTTTTGTCGTGTTGCCGTTGCTGCCGGATCATGCACTGGACCCCTGGCAGGCCTTTAATCCCTATAAAATCTGGTTGCTGGTGATCTTAATCTCAGTGTTATCGCTGGTTGGTTATGTTGCGACAAGACTGTTGGGGCCGGCACGTGGCACTGCAGTCGCCGGCTTAGCCGGTGGGCTGGTGTCCTCCACCGCAGTCAGTCTGAGCTTTGCCCGCCTGAGCCGGCAGCAACAGGGCGATGACAATCAGGACGATGCATTGGCCTGCGGTATTCTGCTGGCCTGGTCTGTGATGTCGTTGCGGGTTCTGCTGATGGTCGGTATTGTCTGTCTGCCACTGCTGGCGCCTTTGTGGCCGGCGATCAGCGCGATGGCGTTGATTACGTTGGCAATGGCAGCCTATTTTTACCGGCGCGCGCCACAGTTACAGGCCAATTCTGCGACCAGCATCAGCAATCCGTTTAGTTTGTGGGCCGCCAGTCAGTTTGGTCTGATGTTCGCTCTGGTGTTACTGGTGGTGAAATTGACCGAGCATTTTGCGCCAGCCGAAGGACTGTATCTGGTTTCGGCCATCGCCGGCACCACGGATGTGGATGCAATCACCCTGTCGATGGCGCAATACGCGCAGCAGGCGGGCCGGGAATCATTGGCTGCGACGGCGCTGGTCATTGCCGTGATCAGCAATACTCTGGTAAAAACAGCACTGGTTAGTGTGGTGGGCAGCGCTGGCCTGCGCCGGCGTTTGCTGCAGGCCTGCACCTTTGTCGTTATCAGCGCTGCGTTGTTGCTGTGGGCGCTGTAGCCGTAATTTGTTAAAATGGGCGCCCACGAGCACTGCGGTCATTCCCGCTGCTGTTGTCAGGAGTAATGATGTCTAAAGCGGCGCGGCCTTCCGAAATTACCTTACCGCCGGTCAATCAGGGCTGGGAAAATCTGTATCAGTTTCTCTGTGACCAGTTTCCACGCATCGCGCCAGCGATCTGGGCCGAGCGCCTTGAGCAGGGGAAAGTACATTGGCATAGCGGTGAAATCGTTGGTATGCAAACGCCTTTTTTGCCGAGCCGGCGCTTATGTTATTACCGTGAGGTGGTGGCAGAGCCGGTGGTCACAGCGTCCCATCAGATTGTATACCAGGATGAACACATCTTGCTGGCCTGCAAGCCGCATGGCCTGCCGGTCATTCCGGGGGGGGAATTTGTCAATGAATGCCTGCTCGAACGCTTGCGTCGTGACACTGGGCTTGAAGATATCGCGCCGGTGCACCGGCTGGACCGCGACACCGCAGGGTTGGTGCTGTTTTCGGTCAATCCAGACAGTCGTCCGGCTTATTATCAGCTATTTGCGCAAGGGCGAATTAACAAGACCTATCAGGCCGTTGCCCGTCTGCCGGCGCATCTGCTCCAAGGGTCGCTGGAGCAGGTATTTGTGCTGCATAACCGGCTGGAAAAAAGTCAGCCACGTTTTTTGATGCAGCAGGTCGATGGAGAACCCAATGCACATTCGACGCTGCGTCTGGTGGCGCGGCAAAACCAGCTCGGTTTATTTGCGTTAACGCCGCATACCGGTAAAACCCATCAGCTCAGGCTGCATATGCAGGCGATCGGTTGCCCGATTTTGTTTGACCCTTATTATCCGGTGCTACTGCCAAAAAACCAGCCGTTGGCTGGCCCCTTACAATTGCTGGCACAGCAGCTGCAATTTGTCGATCCTGTTACCGGCCATTTTCAGCATTTTTGTTCGACGCGCCAACTGGACAGCTGGTCTTCGCTTGCCGGTTGAGGTATGGCCTGTTGTTCAGCTTTGTATCAATAAAAAACTTAATATTTATCCATTATTTATCTATTATTTAACGCAGTTTACCTGAAAGCAGGCTTTACCTCAGCCGTGTAACTGCTTACATTGGTTCAGTAACTGCTGATATTGGTGAACCATGCTTTCAAACCTTTATTTTTATACCGGCTCCACCGTGCTGTTGTTGTTGGTGCTGTGGTCCGGGGTTGCCCCATTTGACCGCACCACCTGGTTGCTGGAAGTCTTCCCGGTATTGTTGGCGTGGCCACTGTTGTGGCGAACCCGGCAGTCTTACCCGTTAACCACATTGTTGTATGCGCTGATTCTGTTCCATGCCGCAGTGTTAACTATTGGTGGTGCATACAGTTATGCCCGGGTGCCACTGGGTTTCTGGCTGATGGACTGGTTTGCGCTTGATCGCAACCCGTATGACAAAATTGGTCATTTGATGCAGGGTTTTGTGCCGGTACTGGTGGCTCGGGAAATTCTGCTGCGGGGCGCTTATATCCGGGGCAAACGTATGCTGCAGTTTTTACTGTTATGTATTGTGCTGGCGATTAGTGCCACGTACGAGCTGATTGAATGGGCTGCTGCTGTGATGTTGGGACAGGGCGCTGACGAGTTTCTTGGTACTCAGGGATATGCCTGGGACACCCAGGCCGATATGGGATTTGCTCTGTTAGGGGCTGTCCTGGCATTGTTGTTATTGAGTCGCTGGCACGACCGGCAGCTGGCTCAGCTTGCCACAACATAAGATCACCTATATGTTAACCAAGTGTTTTTATGGTGTGAAAGGAATCATCATGAGGTTGTCTCTGTTTTGTTTTGTTTTCTTAGCCTGTCAGCTGACTCCTCTGCATGCTGAAACACTGGCACCGCTGATCGATTTTTTGCCTGAGTGTAAGCAGGCTGACGTAGTGCCGCTAAAAACAGTTCTGAAAGTCCGCAATCATAATTTATGGCGCTTTGCTGTGTTAAGGGACGTGCCTGAGGTTGCCCGTTATCTGCAGCAAATTCGGGAAAACGCTACGGCCCGGCGTTTTGATGCAGTGCTGGTGCAAAAACTAAAACAAAGTGAGCATAAACTGCCTGGCAATTATACGGAAGTGTCAGTTCAGTTGGAGTTGTTCCGATTTTGTGAAGGCAATGATGCGTTGTCTGAAAAAAGTGCTGATATCAGCGGCTCCCGACAGTTCAAAGTCGATTTGGGCAGCACACAAATCAGGACAGCTGTGACTGCAGTGATCAAGCGACAGGATGCGTCAGAGTACCGGGTCATAGTGCCGCCAAATCATCATTTATCTTTGCCGGAAGGTGCCTTTGGTTTAAAACTGAAGATGAGCGCTGAACAGGTTTTTGCCCTGTGGGGCTCGCCATCTGCTGATTTCACCTTACAGAATGGCGGCCGTTTGTTGGGGTATGGCCGTCGTTTGTGGGTTTTTCTGGACCCGCTGGTCAAAGCGGTCTTCACCGACAGCGAAATTCTCAGCGGCGTTGGCCGGAACTTGCTGGAGTTTCATCCTGAATTTGATGACAAACCCTGGCTGGTGGAAGGTAAGGTCGCTTACAAAACTGACATGGAACAGGCTGCTTTGATGTTAGGGTCCTGGCACAAAGTGTCCCCCTTGGTTTGGCGCAAACAGCAGCCAGGCCAGCAACTTAAACTTCAGTTTGAAGAGTTTAATCCGCAGTCGGTGCACCAGACCACTGCGATTTTAACTGGTTTTCATTACAGCAGTACCGCAGTTTTGCCGGCAAGAATGACGCTGCAGCAGCAGTCCTTGCCAGATATTCTGGCGTTTGCCGAGAGCGTCAGTGTGCGCAACCTGCAGCAGCAACCAGCTGCCAGTCTTTTCCCCCATCATTTGCGCCTGCATCAGTTAGTCCAGCGGCGCAATCAGGGCTGGTGGCTGCCGACTGAGCAATTGCATGTAATGCTGGTCAAAGACGAGATCCGCCGGATCAAGCTGACCTCATCGGTGATGCGTAAATCAGAACTGCCGAACCAGCTTCCGGCGCTGCTCAAAGCGCTACAGATCCCGGTCACTAAAGCTGGCCTGCGGCTGGCATTTCCTGACATACAGGATGTCGGCGACCGGTTTCAGCTGTATCGCGACGATTATGACATTTTAATTGAATTCAGTTCCGACGAAGAGCAGGCTGAGATTGAAGAGCTGGAAATTATTTATCATTTTAGCTAAATCACTTTGACCACTGTGCACATTGCGACAAAAACGCCAGCAGGGCATACTGCCGGCTCCATGCATCTGTGAAGTTTTTTGCCACAAGGTAGTGCCGTTGTTGTTGCCACGTCCTGATCGCCGTTCTCTGCTGTTGGTTATTGCACTGAGTCTATGCTGCTCAGTGCTTGATGCTGTGGTATTTCAGTACAAGTATAAGTTGTTCACCGGTGGTGGATTTCTTCAGCCGCATACCTTCCTGTTATTCTCCGACCGGCTGCTGTATTTGCTGGCCGGCTGGCTCGCCGACCTGACTGCTGTGGTCTGTGCATTTATGCTCTATAACCTGGTTTGCCGGATGCAAACCAGCAGTCGCAGCCATTTATGGTTTGCATTAACAGTGCTGCTGGTCCAGCTTGGTTATGGTTGGGTTGGTGGCGAGTTGTACCAGTATTTTGGTGACAATCTGGACTGGCAGGTGCTGGCAAATCTTGGTGGTGGCAGTGTGCTGGCCGCTGTCAGTATGGTACTAACGGAGCTGAGCCTGCACTTGTTGCCGATGCTGCTTGGGCTGTTGACTGGCTTCATGTTGTTGTATTGCGTGCATCTGGCGTTTCGGCGGTACCGTAATCCGGTTGCAGATGGTGCGAAATGGTGGCGCTACGGAGCCTTGTTGCTGCTGGTATTATTTCCGCTGCAATGGCAGTTGCTGGCAACAGAGCAGCCCTATCGCTTTGGTCTGGAGAAAAAACTGGCGCAACAGCTGCTGAGCGGGCTGTTAAACCGACTGACTGATCTTGATCTCGACGGCTATGGCGCCATCGGCATCTTAGCGGATAACGCGCCACTTCATGCTGGACTCTATCCGGGGGCAATGGACATTCCTGGCAATGGAATCGATGAAGATGGCATTGCTGGCGATCTGTCACCAATGCGGGCAGCCGAGCCTGACATGTTAAAAACTTTACCGCTTCGTGCGGGGCAGCATATTTTTCTGGTGGTGCTGGAAAGTGTCCGTGCTGATGTATTGTTTGCCAGTCAGGATGGTCAGGCAGTGATGCCACATCTTGCTGCGTTGGCAAAGCGGGGTAGTTTTAGCGCGCATGCATACAGCCACACAGGATTTACCACCAGCTCACTCAAAGCCTTGTTTAATCGCAGTTTGAGTTATCATCCGCCACAACAGAATTTACTGGATGCACTGCAGGCGCGCGGTTATCAGATCAATGTATTGTCGGCACAAGCCGAACGCTTTGGTGACGTGTTAAGCAGCGCGCGCTTGAAGCGGCCGGGCCATTATTATTTTGATGCCGATTCAGCATTAGCCGACCGACTGGACCCGTCGTTGAATGCCGGTTCTCTGAGGATCAGTGAGCAGCGCCTGTTGCGTCAGCTTCAACAACGTTTTGCAGAAGTCGACTGGCATCAGCCACAGTTTTTTTATCTGAACATTCAGGCGGCACATTACCCTTATCATCACAAAGAAATGCTGCCGTTGCTGACCCATCAATCCATCAGCCGACAACAAATGCAGCCGGCAAATAAAGCGTTGTTAAAACTCAGTTATTTAAACGCTGTGGCGAATGCAGACTGGTTGATAGGGCAGATGCAACAGCTGTTAGACAAATACAATCTCAGCGAACACAGCACACAGCTGTTTACCTCTGATCACGGCGAATCGTTATTTGATGATGGTTTTCTTGGCCATGGGCATCAATTGAATGACACTCAAACCAAGGTGCTGATGGTCAGCAACCGCAATATCGATTTTCCGCCGGTGCTTGGTCATGCTGACGTTGCGCCATTGTTACTGGCAACTGCGCTGGAAGAGCCACTACCACGGACACCAGCTGCGGTATTACAAGTTGTTGGATTGGTGCGTGCGCCACAGCAAATAGCCCTGATCGACCAACAAGGGCGACTGCTGTATGACTTCCGGCAACGGCATTTTCGGGCAGGTGATGCTGCAGCTTGGGCAGATCTTGGCGAATTGCCTGCGACTGATCAAGCGCGCGCGCTGCAGCTGATACAAAGCTGGGGACATTTACGTTACCAACAGTCTGAGCTGTATCAGCAGCAAGTACAGCGACCCTGAGCCGCTTTAGCGGTTCAGTGGCGCGAAATTGGCTTCAGCTTGCGCCAATCGGATTTGCAGCCGGCCAATCTCCTGATTGTAACCTTCCATCTGGTAGCGCAGCCGGTCAGCCTGATTCAGCAACGCGGCACGGGCTGAAGCATTTTGCTCTACGGCAATACGTTGATTAATGGCGTAAATATCTTCACGCAGATTCAAATTGCGGTTTTGTAAATCGGCAATCGCTGCAGCAATATCATCGACAACTTTTTTCGCTTTATACCAGCGTTGACCTTGCTGAAAACCTTGCCGAAAGGATGGCTCGAGTTTGCCGGTGCAAGCGGTATTGTAATCTTTGCCGGCGCGGCCCCAAGCTTCACCATGTGGAAAGTCACAGAAAAATACCAGCCCCTGACTATGACCCTGCTGATACGTCTTAAAATCCGGCGCTACACCGTGCTCGGCGCAGTCTTTTTGATAATCGCGGAATTTGCTGCTGAGTTCGCCGGCTTTACCGTCATTGACGCCAAGGCTGTACCAGTCGCCCTGCAAACATTCATCTTTACTGATACTGGAACAAGCTGCTAATTGTGCGAGCAAAATCACTATCAACATCCGGCGTAGCATAAGGGTCCTTTTTCAGAATGGTTCCGCAGTGAAGGGCACCGCGATGATGCTGCATGCTAATCGCCGGTTATTGCTTTGTAAAGCCAGCGACGAATGACAACAATGACGCTGCTTGCTGTGATGCTGCCACGTCCACTATAGTGATTGCAAACTGTTGTCTGAGCGGAGCCACTGATGCGGCTGTTAACCGGGTTATTACTGTGCTGTAGCGTCTGGAGTTTCAGGGGGCTGGCTGAACAACCAGAGCATATCCGTGTGCTGGGGCTGCAATCGCCGGGGGAAGCCAGTGTCAGTTATTATCAGGACCTGCTGCAACTGGTACTGAACCGGACCAAAGCCGACTATGGCGCTGCCCGGATTGAACTGCTGCAACCACCGCCTTTGGGCGATTACCGTTATCTGTTGATGAAACAGAATTTTATCGACGTGCATCATTTTGGCACCTCGCCGGAACTGGAACAGGACTTGTTGCCAATAAGGGTCCCACTATTAGGTGGTGGATTGGGCTGGCGTGGTTTTATTATCCGCAAGGCTGACCGGCAAGCGTTCCGCCAGATCCGTCAGCTCAGTGAATTAAAACGCCTGACGGCTTGTCAGGGCGAACTGTGGCCGGATAGCGATATCATGCGGGCGGCAGGGCTTAAAGTCATGACTGCCGAGCGACATGACCAGATGTTGGAGTTACTCAGACGCGAACGCTGTGATTATTTTCCTCGCAGCATTTTCGAAGGACCGGTTGAACAAAAAGCTTTTGCCGCGGCTTACCCTGATTTGGAATACAACTCCGGGATTATGTTGCATTATCCTTTCCCCATGTATTATTTCGTCAATAAAAACAATCAGAAACTAGCGGAGCGCCTGAAGGTTGGTCTGAATAAACTGGCCCTGAGCGGCGAGTTACTGGCTTTTTTGCAGGCTCATCCCATAGCACAACAGGTGTTTCCGCTCAGTCAATTCAGTAAATCTGTGGTGTTTCATCTGGACAATCCGTTGTTACCGCCTGAAACGCCGCTGCAGCAACAGGAATACTGGTTGAAAATGCCGGTGGTTGAAGCTGAGGTGTCCAGCGAACGGCAGCCGGACTAAACCCACTCTGATATACTGCGCGCCAAAATCTTTAGCCGTCGGACTGATTGATGAGCCAACCTGAATTATCCGTATCCCTGGCCGGTTTTATCCGGCAGTTTCTCGACGCTTTTCACCAAAACCAGTTACTCCGGCTGGTGTTGTCCCGTTATGCCGGTAACCAGAGCGAACTGAACCGCATCCAAATCCGGCCGATTCTACTCAAAACCGGCACGCAGCTCAGTGTGTTATTTGAAAATAAGACCTTTGATCAAACCAAAAATTTCAGTGCGGACGAACTGACGCCGCTGTTGACGCAGTGGCTGACGGCTGATTTTAAAGCCGCGCTGCTGGAATGTAACGGCAGCGAAACTCAGCTGACGGTCTCAAAAAAAGGCAAAGTGCTGCTGAATACGCGCAAAACCGCCACAGCTGACGTGGCGCCGGTGCAAAGCCATAACCGGGAAAAACAGCGCTTTATTGACCATCAGGCACCATTCTTACGCGAACTCGGAATTACCGGCAGCGATGGCCAGATTGCGCCGACCATGCAGAAAAAGTGGAAACAAATCAATAAATTCATCGAGATTTTTTCCCGGGCACTGAAAGAGGCCGGTCTGCTGGAGCGTCGCAACTTAACCATCGCCGATTTTGGTTCCGGCAAAGCTTATCTGACTTTTGCCGTGGCGCATTATCTGCAGCAACTGGCCTTGCCGGCGCAGGTGATTGGCGTTGAATTACGGCAGAGTTTGGTGGACTTATGCAATACCACGGCGGCACGGTTAAATCAGCCGGGCATTCGCTTTGAGCAGGGGGATGTGCAGCATTATCAAAGTACCGGCCTGGATGTGATGATTGCTTTGCACGCCTGTGATACCGCAACTGACCATGCCATCCATATGGGCATCCGCGCCGGCGCCAGTGTCATTATGTGCTCGCCTTGTTGTCACAAGGAGATCCGGCCGCAGTTACAAAGCCCAGCGGTGTTGTCACCATTGTTGCAACATGGCATTCATCTGGGGCAGGAAGCGGAGATGCTGACTGATGGCATTCGCGCTTTGCTGTTGGACGCGTATGGCTACGATACGCAAGTATTTGAATTTATTGCCCTGGAACATACCAGCAAAAACAAAATGATCCTGGCGGTGAAACGAACAGGCCCAGTGGTGGTCGCGCGCCAACAAGCGGTGCTGGCGCAGATCAGCGCACTGAAGCAGTTTTATGGTATCCAGCAGCATTGTCTGGAGACGTTATTGGCCGCAGCGCCGGTAGTGTCTGCGGTTGACTCGACCTCCGTCCAGGGGCAAAAGGAAAAAACATGACTGAGTTGTTTTCTGTTGATTTTAAGGTGCGTGATTACGAATGTGATATGCAGGGCATCGTCAACAACGCCGTGTATTTTCACTATCTGGAGCATGCGCGGCATGAATATCTGCTGGCCTGTGGTCTGGATTTTGCCAAATTGACGCGGGAAAAAATCCATCTGGTGGTAGTACGCTCGGAGATGGACTATAAAGCCTCATTACAAAGTGGCGACCAGTTTTTCGTCACAGTGCAGTATCAGCCGGTGTCAAAATTACGTTTTGGCTTTCGTCAGCAGGTGCGGCGCCGGTCAGACGATAAGCTGATGCTGGATGCCGTTATTACGGGTACAGCACTCAATGCGCAGGGTAAACCTTTTGCCCCGGAATTTATCAGTGCTTTGGCCGCTAAGGCTGTATAACCGAGGCGGACCGATGCGTGTGCTGATTGCGCTGCTTTTGAGCTGTTGCTGTGTGCAGCCCCTGCATGCAGCGTCGCTGCGCATCTGTGTGCAGAATATCGATTATTATCCGCATTATGATTTCAGTACTCAGCCAGGGCGCGGTTACGCCGCTGATTTGTTTGCATTATTCAGTGCAAAAACCGGCCTGCAAATCACGATGCTGCCTTTGCCGGTCAAACGGTTGCAGGACAATCCGGACTGCCAGCTGGTGTACCCGGATAACCCGCAGTGGCATAGTGCCAAAGGTGAAGCGCAGCCAATGTTCTTCAGTCAACCATTGACCGGCATTATCGGTGCGACTTTGGTACGCCGTGGCGATGCTCAGCTGGAGTTAGCTGCAGTGCGGGCTATTGCAGTACCGCGTGGCTTTACACCGGACCATTTGTTAGCAGTACAAAAAGACTATAACTTTGAACTGGTTGAAACCAGCGATGCCTCCGCAGCCATTCAGATGCTGCTGAAACAGCGGGTTGATGCGACCGATGTTGAATGGCATGTCGCCAGACATATACTGCAAAAACTCGGTCAACCACAGGGCGCAGAGATCGGCAGACAGCTACCGCTCGCCAGCGTTGGCTTCCATCTGTCGAGCCGCGAACATGGTGAATTACTGCGCCGTTTTGATCAGTTTCTACTGCAGTATCCAAACGAAATTAACCGCCTCAAAGCGCGTTATCAGCTACAGACTGTTGCTGATCTGCAATTCGAAGCACCGGATGCTGCCGAAACCCGGCGCTAAGCGGTGGTCCTCAGGTTGGGTACTTTTGCGCGACAAACAGACGGTTTCGCCAATTTGCGGCTGCCTGTTCGCAAAAAAGTGATCCGAGCAGTGCACAAATCCATAGCCACAGCATGTCGGCTGCAAAAAGTTCAATCAAGATACTGATTATTTTACGCACAGCTCTTGACGACTGAATTTAGATCATCTAAAACGATTAAGTTAAGAGGGATGCATATATTTCACCTGTCAATACAACATCCGGAGCGCCCGAGTATGTTGTTTTTTTTGAGAGTGAAACTTAAACGATTAAGTTTAGTGAATAAAGTCGTTTGGACCAGGCTGATGGCAGGCAAAAAAATGTTTCCGGATCTGAGACAAAGATCTGATGACGAACTAGCCTTAATCAGTCCGCCGGAACCAGACGGAACCCAGAACCAGGCAAGACAACACACAAATAAGCAACACCAATCGACAAGGGATAACCAAATGAGAACACAATTATTTAGACCCGCGTTACTGTCACTTGCAGTCTCGTCCGCCATCTGGTCGGTGCCTGCCACAGCGGCAGAGCAACAAACCGCCGGCGCAGCAGCGAAATCCGGTGAAGAAGTCGAAGTGATCGCCGTACGCGGTATCCGCGGCTCGTTAATCCGTTCTCAGGCGGAAAAAATGGATAACTCATCCATTGTCGAAGCCATCTCTGCCGAAGACATCGGTAAATTGCCTGACTCTTCAATTGCAGAATCCTTATCGCGTTTACCCGGTCTTGCCGGTGAGCGCGTCGGTGGCCGCACGTCGGGGATTTCGGTGCGTGGTTTTAAAGAAGACTTCACCGGCACCTCATTAAATGGCCGGGAACTGATCGGTATCGGTGACAACCGAGGTGTTGAATACGACCTGTATCCATCAGAAATCATGACCGGTGCCACTATCTTCAAAACCACAGATGCAACACTGATGGTGCAGGGCATTGGCGGTACTGTTGATTTACGTACTGTGCGCCCGCTGCAGGCGAAAGAAACGCTGACCGTCAACGGCAACTATGAATCGAACAGCCGCGATTCTGACAATCCGGAATTTGATAACAAAGGCAAACGCTATGCGTTGTCTTTTGTTGAGAAATTTGCCGACGACACTTTAGGCCTTGCTGTGGCACTGGCTTCGACCGAATCACCGAACAATCAACGTAAATATGGTGTCTGGGGCTACAGCACCAATGCCGCTGGTCAGGTGTTACCAACAGGTTTGGATATTGCGTCTATCAGCACCAAACTGGAACGCGACACTATTTCCACCGTGCTGCAGTATCAGCCGAACGACAAACTGAACATCGTGTTTGACGTACTGGATATCGATTATTCCGATTCGGGTGTTTTGCGCGGCTTTATTGAACCATTCTCTTCAGCCAACGTCACTGGCAGCGGCACGAATACCAAAGGGACCCAGGTCGGTGCCAACCCTGTGCTGCGGACAGATCCACTGAAAAAAGACGGTGACTTGCAGACCTTCGGCCTGAATGTGGAGTATCAGCTGAATGATAACTGGCAGATGGAGCTGGATGTTGCCAGCAGTGAATCCAGTAAACGCGATTTACGCGGTGAATCATATGCCGGTTTGGCCCGTTCAGGTGCACTGAACTCTTCGCAGTTAGGTTCACGCGAATTCACCATGAGCCCGGATGGGGTGTTTTTCACCAAACTGACCGGTCTTGGTGCATTTTCTGATGCCAAAGCACTGCAGCTGACCGGTCCACAGGTATGGGGCGGCGGTATGGCCAACATTGCCAGCCAGTTTGTCACCAATGTGAAGCAGGCCAACGGCGACCCGTACAGCTATTTTAATGCGCAGGATGGTTTCCTGAACTATGCCGATTTCAGTGAAGAGCTGAAAACCTACCGCTTAGAAGCGGTCGGCAATATCGAATACAGCATCTTCAATAAACTGACGGTTGGCGTGAATTATTCTGACCGGTTTAAAGATAAGGACAATAAAGGCTTCTTCGCGACCGCGACGTCTTATCCGTTCTCCACTGCCATCCCAAGTCAGTATCTGTATGGCGGTTTGGCGGATTTAACCTGGGCAGGCCTGGGTCAGGTGGTGGCCTATGACGGTTTTGCACCATACAACGACGGGACTTACAAACTGAACGACGCCGGTTTGTTAGAGCCGGATCGCTTGGGTGACACCTATGACGTCAACGAAGAAGTCACGACTTTGTATTTCAAAACTGATTTCGAAACCCAGCTGGCTGATTTCCCGGTTACCGGTAATATTGGCGTGCAGTACGTCAAAACCGATCAGTCTTCCAGCGGCTTTATCGGCGTTGTCGGCGCTAATTTTGCGGTTTGTGATGACAATAGCGACAAACAAGTCGATGCCGACTGTATCACCGAGCAGGGTGACAGCTACAGCCACGTGCTGCCAAGCCTGAACCTGAGTATGGAAGTGTCGGACAATAATTTTGTGCGTTTTGCTGCCAATAAAACCATCAGCCGCGCTCGTATCGACCAAATGAAAGCGTCCGGTTTTGTTAAGTTCGACCAAAACATCGACCTGATTGCGATCCCAAATACCACTGCCGCAGTGGAAACTTATGGGTCGCCATGGTCGAAATTTGCCGGTAACCCGCTGTTAAAACCGCTCGAAGCCAATAACTTCGATTTAGCTTTTGAGAGTTACTTCGAAGAAGAAGGTTACCTGTCGGTGACGGCCTTTTACAAAGACTTGGTTAACTGGACCCGTGACGGTAACAAGCTGATTAATTTCACCAATGATGAAACTAACAGTGGTGCCAACTATTTTATCCCTGGTTTCCATGACCGTATCATTG
>CAMLRA010000047.1 GCA_946482325.1 uncultured Chromatiaceae bacterium
ATCATACTACCGTAGCGGTTTTTCAGGCCTTGACGGTACAGCGTTTTCATTTTGCCAACATTAGACTTGCCATAATACGCCAGCCTAATTTCGTCCTGATGAGCGATAAAGCCTGGCATACTACCCGCGCCGAGCCGCTCGTCACCGAGCTGACGCATGGCAAAACGGTGAATATCGGTCAGTTGCGCTAGTGTTGTTTCAATGCTGGTGGTAGCTGGCGTGATAAATTCCAATAAAGCTTCAGAAAAATCAGTCGTAATAAGCGGATGTGTCAAGGCTGAACCCAACGCCAGCGGGTGGTCTTGCTGTGACAGAGTGCCATTCGGCTTTAGCCGCAATGTTTCTCGTTCTATCCCGCGGCGAATACCAACAATGTTCTGGTGCCACGGAGCTGCGCGCACAGCAGCGATTCGGGAAGTAAACAGCTGACTCAATTGCAGTCCTTATCGGGTCTTTTTAACAGCCCTGAAAAAATAACAGCGGCAGCAATGCTGCGGAGGTGATCCCTATCATTGGGGAGGCGGAATTAAAAAACAAGGGGCGCTTTTTATTCCTCTTCTTCCTGTTTACGGCGTTTTAATTGCTGACGCTGCACGATGAGCCGCATAATGTCTTTCCAGGAAACAATGCCCAGTAACTTCTGCTGTGGGTTAGTTACCAGTAAACAGCTGATATTCCGTTCAACCAACAAAGTTGCGGCAGCAATCAATGGGGTGTCCGGGCTGATACAGACTACCGGGCTGGTCATTATTGATCGCACTTTGCGGCCATTTTCAAAGAGTTGCGAGGTGTGCTCTGACGCCGAATCAGCGACCGGACTTATCGCTTTATAAAAATCTTTGACGGAAACAATGCCAATCACCCGCTGCATACTGTCCACAACAGGTACATGCTGAAAATGTGCTTCCGTGAATACGGTCCGTAAACTGGCCAACGAGGCATCCGCCGTTGTGACTACGACTTTTTTCGACATAATGGCTTCAATTGACATTTGAACCTCCGGCCAATTTCACTTAATAATCATTACTCTAGCACTGACTGTCCGCAAACGGCAAAAGACCGGTTCTTCGCTGAGAAGCACTACATTGCTGGCTAGCATGGACAAATAATTCAGGTACACTGAGAATAGCGGCGCGGCCTGTGGAGAGATTTAAATGCCAAAAACCTTGTTGTATTTTTTGTTGTCCGGTGCTTTAGTCGCCTCCACCGTCAGTGCACAGGAATATTACCGTTGGCAGGATAAATCCGGTCAACTGCATGTCAGCCAAATCCCACCTCCTGCCGGTGTGGATTATCAGATTGTGTCCATGCAGGCCAAAGGCGCAGTGACTGAAGTTAAAGCAACTGCTGTGGCGACTGCCAAAGCATCAGCATCTGCACCGGCCAATCCAGTCGCTGAACTGAATAAACAAGTCGAAGCCATGAATGCGCAAGTGAGGCAACACAACTGTAAACAAGCGCAAATCAACCAACAACGACTGACTGAAGAAGCTGTATTGATGGTGACTGGCGATGACGGAAAATCAGTGGAACTCACTGCTGAAATGCGCGCCGAGCAACTTGAATTGGCCGAAAAACAAATCAAAGAATTTTGCCAGCAATAAAACCATGACAACAACCGGAATATCCCGGTTGTTGTCATCCGGGTCGGCCTGACAGCTTTCCCCGGTTTTATACTCAGTTCATCGGTTGACTGCTGATCACCATTTGCCCGTCCGCAACATCAACCCGAATCAAACTGTTCGGGGCAATATTGCCGCGGAGCAAACTTTGCGCCAGCGCGTTTTCGACATATTGCTGCACAGCACGTTTTAGTGGCCGGGCGCCAAACACCGGGTCAAAGCCCACTGCCGCGATTTGATCCAGTGCCGCCTCTGTGACCTCCAGACCATATTGCCGCTCAGCCAGCCGCTGCCGTAAACGGTTCAGCTGAATACCGGCGATATTTTTAATCTGAGCATGATCCAGTGGATGGAATACCACGGTTTCATCGACCCGGTTTAAAAATTCCGGTCTGAACTGTTGCGTCAGCACCTGCATCAGCATGTTCTTCATCTGGTCATAACTTTGTTCAGCATAATGTTCCTGAATAAGGTCAGAGCCTAAGTTCGATGTCATGATGATCACAGTATTTTTAAAATCGACCGTGCGGCCCTGGCCATCGGTCAGTCGGCCATCATCCAGCACCTGCAGCAGGATGTTAAACACATCCGGATGCGCCTTTTCCACTTCATCCAGCAACACTACGGAATAAGGCCGGCGGCGCACCGCTTCGGTCAGATAACCGCCCTCTTCATAACCGACATATCCCGGTGGCGCGCCAACTAAACGCGACACTGCATGTTTTTCCATAAACTCAGACATGTCGATACGCACCAGCGCGTCTTCGCTGTCGAACAGGAAATGCGCTAAGGCTTTGGTCAGCTCGGTTTTCCCGACGCCGGTCGGGCCTAAAAACAGGAAAGAACCAATAGGTTTATTCGGATCCGACAATCCGGCCCGGGAGCGGCGGATGGCATTGGACACAGCACCGACAGCTTCAACCTGACCAATCACGCGCCGCCCTAGCGCCTCTTCCATTCTGAGCAATTTGTCACGCTCGCCTTCGAGCATTTTGCTGACCGGAATACCAGTGGCTTTGGACAGTACTTCGGCGATTTCCTGCTCAGTCACTTTATTCCTGAGCAGTGTCATTTCATGCATTTCAGCCTGTGCCGCTAAATCCAGCCGTTTTTCCAGCGCCGGGATCCGTTCATATTTCAGCTGCGACATCCGGTTTAAATCACCGGCGCGGCGCGCCACTTCCATATCCAGCCGGGCCTGCTCCAGGTCGGCTTTGATACTTTGGGTGCCCTGCAAAGCGGCTTTTTCCGAACTCCAGACTTCGTCCAGTTCGTTGTATTTCTGATCTAATTCCCGAATTTGCTCAAGGATAAAATCCCGGCGTTTTTTACTGGCGTCGTCGGTTTCTTTGGCAAGTGCATTATCTTCCAGTTTTAACTGAATAATGCGCCGCTCCAGACGGTCCAGCTCTTCGGGTTTCGAGTCCATCTGCATGCGGATGCTGGAAGCCGCTTCATCAATTAAATCAATGGCTTTGTCTGGCAACTGCCGGTCTGCGACATAGCGGTGCGATAACATCGCAGCGGCTACAATCGCCGGGTCTGTAATGTCGACACCATGGTGCAGTTCGTAGCGCTCTTTCAGGCCACGCAAAATCGCGATGGTATCTTCAACAGACGGCTCTTCGACTAATACCTTCTGGAAACGCCGCTCGAGCGCAGCATCTTTTTCGATGTATTTGCGATATTCATCAAGTGTGGTCGCCCCCAAACAATGCAGTTCACCGCGCGCAAGCGCTGGCTTTAACATATTACCGGCGTCCATCGCCCCGTCGGCTTTACCGGCGCCGACCATAGTATGGATTTCGTCGATAAACAGGATAACCCGGCCTTCCTCTTTGGCGAGTTCATTCAGCACGGCTTTTAAGCGCTCTTCAAACTCGCCACGGTATTTAGCACCAGCCAGTAAAGCGCCTAAATCCAGCGATAGTACGCGTTTATCGTTAAGACCTTCCGGCACTTCTTTGTTGATGATCCGCAGCGCCAGGCCTTCAACAATGGCGGTTTTACCGACGCCAGGCTCACCAATCAGCACCGGATTGTTTTTGGTACGGCGCTGCAGCACCTGAATACAACGGCGGATCTCTTCGTCGCGGCCAATCACCGGGTCTAACTTGCCGGCTTCAGCCCGCGCGGTCAGATCAATGGTGTATTTGTTCAGTGCCTGACGGGTGTCTTCGGCGTTTGGGTCGTCGACGTTCTGGCCGGCGCGCAGCTGGTCGATAGCTTTTTCTACTGCGTCTTTGCTGACGCCCAGACTTTTCAGCAAAGCACCTAATTCAGCTTTGTCGTCACAAGCTGCCAATACAAAAAGTTCGCTGGAGATAAACTGGTCTTTGCGTTTTTGCGCCAGTTTGTCAGATAAATTCAGCAGGTTAATCATGCTGTTTGATAACTGCAGATTGCCTTCACTACCTTCAACTTTAGGCAGACGCTCAATGGACTGGGAGATTTTTGAGCGCAGATCATGCAAATTAACGCCTACTTTGCTCAGCAGATCGCGGACTGTGCCGCCTTCCTGATTCACCAAAGCATGCATCAGATGCACAGGTTCAATAAATTGATGGTCGCGGCCGAGCGCCAGTGACTGTGCAGTGGCGATGGCCTCCTGAAACTTGCTGGTAAAGCGGTCTAAACGCATGGTGAACTCCCATCTGAAAACATTGTTATGGCATAGATGGGGAAGCACTGCTGCTTTTTCAAGCGCAAGCCGTCAAAAATTTGACTTATGTCAAAAAACTGTGGTGGTTAGGCTCAGGATTGTGGACTCAGCCTGAGCTGCTTAACCAGATTAAACTGGCCTGGCGGCCAGTCTGGCCATCCCGGCGATAAGAGAAAAACCGTTGTGGGTCAGCCACAGTGCAATATTCAGCACCATAAATCGCCGTCACACCGGCTGCCTGCAAGCGCAGCCGCGCCAGCTGATAAATGTCAGCCAGATATTTGCCTGGATTGGCAGAAGGTAAAAAAGCTTCAGCAGCCTGTGCGGTGTTCGCGACAAAAGCAGCACGCACTTCGCTGCCGACTTCAAAGTTCAGTGGCCCAATGGCCGGACCTAACCAGGCCAACACCGCCGAAGGATCGGGAAAATGCTGTAAAGTGGCTTCCAGCACACCATCACACAAGCCGCGCCAACCGGCATGTGCTGCCGCGACGCGGCTGCCGGCTTTGTCACAAAACAGTACCGGCAGACAATCTGCCGTCATCACCACTGCAGCCAAACCTTCTGTGGTGGTTACACTGGCATCGGCATCGGTCAGTGTTCCTTGCCAGCTGTCTAAATTCAGCACTGTGGTGCCATGAACTTGATTCAGCCAGGCCGGCTCGCGCTTGAAGCCACAATATTGTTGTAACAGCTGTCGGTTTGCGTTGACGACTTCAGGCTTGTCGCCGACATGGGTGCCCAGGTTCAGGCCCGCATAAACCCCGGCAGAACCGCCAAAAAGCGGTTGCTGTGCCAGACCGCGGCTGGTTGACAGCGCCCGGACATTGGCCGGTGCCGGCCAGTCTGGTTGTAGGAAATCGACAGCTGCAGCGCCTTGCATCAGCTGTTGTCCATACCATGCAGCTGAGTGTCGTGGCGCAGTGCCAGCGTCAGTGCGACCATGTCGTCCGGCACCGGCGCATGCCATTCCAGCAATTCCAGTGTGATAGGGTGCGCAAATCGCAGCATGGCCGCGTGCAGCGCCTGGCGACGGAAACCACGCAGAACTTCAAGCAGCGCCTCGTCGGCTTTACGTGGTGGCCGCGGCCGCCCGGCATAAACCGGGTCGCCCACCAGCGGGTAGTTAATATAAGTCATATGCACGCGGATTTGGTGGGTCCGGCCAGTTTCCAGCCTTAACCGTAACCGCGTGTGATTGCGGAATTTTTCCATGACGCGGTAATGTGTCACCGCGGGTTTACCGCTGGATGTCACGGCCATGTGGGTCCGTTTAGTCGGGTGACGGCCAATTGGCTCGTCCACCATGCCGCCGGCAGTCATAGCGCCGTGGACAATGGCTTCGTATTCCCGCGTGATTTCGCGGTTTTGCATCATCTCGACCAGATGGGTCTGGGCCGGAATAGTTTTGGCAACCACCATCAGGCCTGTGGTGTCTTTGTCGAGGCGGTGAATAATGCCGGCGCGCGGCACTTCGGCAATGCCGGGGCAATGATGCAGCAGAGCGTTCAGCAAAGTACCATCGTGATTGCCGGCCCCTGGATGCACCACTAAACCGGCTGGTTTATTGATCACCAGAATATGTTCATCTTCATAAACGATATTCAACTCAATGGGTTCAGCTTCGAAACGCTCGTCTTCTTCAATCTCGGCATTGATGTCGATATGTTCGCCACCAAGCAGCTTTTCCCGCGGCGTGTCACACAGGCGGTTATTGACGTTGACCCAGCCGGCCAAAATCCACTCTTTTATCCGCGAACGCGAATAATCAGGGAACATTTCGGCCAGAACCTGATCCAAGCGTTTACCGTAAAGATGATCAGGTACTGTTTCTGTAAGTTTTATCTGTTTTGTCATGTCGGAACCGGTTATCCTCTGTGCATCGCTGCACGCTCTTTGGTAGAATCAAAATTATTCTGCCTATTTTAACGATTTTATGCAGGACTAGACAGCTAAAGGCTGCAGTCTGAGTGGGTTTTTTAATGAAAGTGAAATTTTTCTCAGTTTTAGCAGTCGCTGCACTGCTTGCCGGCTGCGCCGGTAACAAGCCAGCCGAAGAACTGGTCAACACCAATCAAACCGCCCAACAATCCTATAACGAAGCCAAAGCTGTATTAGATTCAGGCCTTTACAGCCGCGCAATCGACCTGCTCAAAGGGATGGAAAGCCGTTATCCGTTTGGACCTATGGCCCGGCAGGTGCAGCTGGACCTGATCTACGCTTACAACCAGTCTGGTGACATCAAACAGTCACTGGCCAGTATCGACCGTTTTATCCGGCTCAATCCTAATCATCCGGACCTGGACTACGTCTATTACATGCGCGGCGTCAGCAATCTGCAGTCCGATGAAAACTCCTTTCAGGAGTTTTTTGGTGTCGACCGGGCCGACCGCGATATCGCCAGTACTAAACAGGCTTTTGATGATTTTAAAATCCTGACCAACAATTATCCAAACAGCAAATATGCCGCGGCAGCCAAAACTCAAATGATCATTATCAAAGAGAAACTGGTGCGTCATGAGCTGTTAATTGCTGATTATTACAGCCGCCGTGGCGCCCATCTGGCTGCTGCTAACCGCGCACGTTACGTGCTGGAAACTTACCGCGACTCGCCGTTAGTACCGCAGGCCTTAGCGCTGATGGTGAAAAGTTATGACGAGTTAGGTCTGACTAAATTGCGGGACGATGCCAAAGCCGTTCTACAGCTGAACTTCCCGGATCAGCAGAGCTGAGCGAAAGCCGCCAGTTCCGCGGACACCGATGAAAAAGGCCACAACAGTGGCCTTTTTGCTGGCGAAGACGCTGTTACAGCGACTCTAAAGCCTCACTGAGTTTACTGACGCCAATCACCTGCATGCCTTCCGGCATTTCTTTCGGCACATTGCTAAGCGGAACTATAGCGCGGCGAAAACCATGTTTGGCCGCTTCGCGCAGCCGCTCCTGACCACTGGGTACAGGCCGGATCTCGCCGGACAAGCCCACTTCACCAAACACTACCAAATCCATGGGCAGCGGCTTGTTGCGAAAGCTCGACACCAGCGCCAGTAAAGTGGCTAAATCCGCGCCGGTTTCGCCGACGCGCACGCCGCCAACCACGTTCACAAACACGTCCTGATCAGCCATTTGGATCCCGGCATGGCGGTGCATGACGGCCAATAACATCGATAGCCGGTTTTGCTCCATGCCCACAGCGACCCGGCGCGGATTATTCAGCGGCGAATAATCCACCAGCCCCTGAATTTCAACCAGCAGAGGCCGGGTGCCTTCCCACAACACCATCACCAGTGATCCTGGCGCTTCTTCTTTGCCACGGTTTAAAAAAATCGCTGACGGGTTTTTTACTTCTTTCATGCCCTGCCCGGTCATGGCAAACACGCCCAGTTCATTGACGGCGCCAAAACGGTTTTTGTTACCGCGCAAGGTGCGGTAACGGCTGTCGCTGTCGCCGTCAAACATCACCGAGCAGTCGATGCAATGTTCCAGCACTTTCGGGCCAGCCAACGAGCCGTCTTTAGTGACATGGCCAACCATAATGACGGCGATATTCTGCTGTTTGGCAAATCGGGTCAGATAAGCGGCGCTTTCGCGCACTTGCGACACACTGCCGGGCGCTGACTGGATGTCCGCCATTTGCATGACCTGGATGGAGTCGATGACCATAATGCGCGGCTTGACGGTTAAAGCCAGGTCACAGATGGTTTCAACCTGAGTTTCAGCCAGCATTTGCAACTGATGCATCGGTAAAGCTAATCGATTGGCGCGCATCGCCACCTGCTGCAATGATTCCTCGCCGGTGACGTAAAGCGCCGGCCCTTGTCCGGCCAGAAAACACATGATTTGCAACAACAAAGTACTTTTACCGGCCCCCGGATGCCCGCCAATCAGAATGGCCGAGCCTGGCACTATGCCACCGCCCAACACCCGGTCAAATTCAGCAAAACCGGAGCTAAAGCGCGGCACTTCCTGTAAATCGACCTGATCGAGCCGGATGACTTTCGCGACTGTGGCACCGGCATAACCGCCGGCCAGACTGCGGCTACTCTTTGCAGGTGCCGTCATGCGGACTTCACTGATAGTATTCCAGGCACCACACTCGGTACATTGCCCCTGCCAGCGCACGAAGTCGGCGCCGCAGTCGTTACAAACATAGGCGGTTTTGGTTTTTGCCATTTTTGGCCTCAAAGTTATTGATAGGCATAATAATTGCTTTTATTGTATCGATATTATCATATGCCGCTGCAGTGAAGTGGCTACACAGGACAGAATGACAACACCGGATCTCCTCCCGTATCTGGGCATCATAGAGCGGTTAAAACCCTTACTGAACAGCAATGAATTCAGTGAGGTTTTTACTATTTTGACTCAGGAGATCCCTAAACCCAAACAGTTCCTGCTGAAGATGGAACTGAAGCGCCTCGGTCAGCCCTGCAATTACTATATTGATTTACGCGGCCGCGTCGATGGCGAAGTGCGGCCTTTTGAGCATGGCGGCAAAACGCATTATATGGACGACACCGCCGTCAAAGCGTTTGAACGCGGTCTGAAACGTTACGGCCAATACACGCTCGGCCTGTACGAAGAAGTGATGAATACCGATAACAATTATCGGGTGCGGCACAAACAGGAAACCGAACAACGATTACAGGCTGTGATCGCCGGCGACCCGCTGGTGAATAAAGACGCCACGCCGGATGCCGAGCCGGAAGCGGACAAAGCCGGTCCGCGCATCGTGCAATTCGCCAGCTATTGCAGCCGTGGCGAAGAGCGGATGAATTTCACTATCGACATCGAAGTGGAACTGGACAACGGCGAAACCTTTCAGGCCAGTACAGTTGATTTATCAGTATCCGGCAGTAAGCTCAAAGTCCCGGGCAGCAGAAGATTACAGAGCGGGCAAAAAATTGCCCTGCATTTCACCGGATTAGAGCAAGAGTTTGCCTTGGGGCTGTCACAGGGTATTCCTTATCAGGTGATCGACAGCGAAGTGGTTGAACGATCGCAGTATGTGCGGGTGAAACGCTTGCCACTGGCCGACGAGCGTGGGTTTACCGACTTCCTGAAGCAATTTATCCACGGCAATAAACGACGTTATAAAGTAAACCTCGATAACACACTTGATGCGGTCATTGTCAAAGGTTACGAGCAGTTTTATCTGCCAAGGATCGCCTCATTACCGGTTTTTCTGGCTGTGCGCGACGGACTGCCGGTGCCGGTCTGTGCGCTGACTACAGAAAACAACCGCCAGCATGTGCAGTATTTTCAGGATGAACGACAACAATCGGTTCTGATGCAGATCTTGGCCGGCAAACGGTTAAAAGCCTGCCTGCAAAAAGCGCCGGCCGAGCGTTCGACCATCCTGTATTGTTTTACTCACGCCGCCAAGGGCAAATTGTATTTTTACTCAGCGACCGCCGACGAGCTGGCGCTGCAGCCACAGCTGCAAAGTGTGTTTTTTGGTTTTGGCGCGCAAAAGCCGAGCTGGCGGGTGTTTCATCTGGTGGTCCACCGTACCCACCCGCAAGATTCACATATTTTGTTGTCCCTGCCGGACACAGCAGATCAGGAGATTGAGAAACTCAATCAGCCGCCCTCGCCGATAGTGCAGCAGTTTATTCAGGATTTTCGCTACGTTGCGGCACTGACTGAAATCAACCATAACGAAAGTAATCTGCTGTATCAGCAAATCAGCTTCGATGAGACGTTACTCAGTCAGTTGAAAATTTTTGGCCACCCCAAAGTGGATGAGCTGCCGCCACTCGAAGCGGTGGCCGTGCAATATGTGAACTTGCGGGCCGAAGGCCGGTTTTTATATAAAACCCGCGTGCTGCTGAAAATCAACAACCAGCAGTATATTGAAGCCCATACCCGGGATTTTTCTTCACGCGGTTTGCAGATCGAAAGTCATGAACAGGTCGCTTATCAAAAAGGTGACAAGGTGCAGCTGGCACTGCCGGATATGCAGAAAATCTCCAGCAAATACGGTCTGCAGGATCTCGAATACGAAGTGATGGCGGTCAGCAAAAATCAACTGATCATGAACTTACGCATTGTCGAGCAGGATGTGCCGCACCAAGGCCGGTTGTTTTTTGAGCAGCTGATTAAAAACAACAGAGCCAAACTGACGATGGCGGAAGAGACGCCGAAATTTGCCGGTCTTGGTCAGGCGCTGCGGAATATGTATGTCAAAGCGCTGAATAGTTTCCCGTTTTTTATGCACCGCCACGGCATCCGTTATGACCTAAACGTCCTGGGGCAAGGTGCCGAACCCAATAACCTACACCGGTTGCTTGGCGTATTGGCCGAGGATAAGAACAAACCTAACTTGCAGCCGCTCTTAAAAAACAGCGCCACCAACCTGCATTTTGCTAATCAGCTCAAAGGCATGAAGCGGCAAGACCCACCGCGCACTTATGAAGTTTTTATTCGCTACCGGCAAAATCAGCAAAAAATGGAACAGAGTTTTGTCACAGAGTTCGATTTTGATTTAAAAACGACACAAGCCAAGCACTTTTTTATTCAGGACGCTTTGGCCAATGATTTGTTGTTTGCTTTTCGCATTCATTTGTCACGCACCGGCCGGCCGGATACCGAACATATCAATAAAGAACTGAGCTATATCAGCGTCTATGCCATTCATAAAGCCAAAGTGCTGGAAGAGGAGTTATGGAGTGTGGTCGGCGTTGGTGATGTTATTGATATCAGTGACGAGATTTTGCTGCGTTTTAGTATTCCAACCGAACAAATCCAGTTGCAACAGCAAAAACGCCGCAGTTTTATTCAGCAACTGGAACAAAGTGGCGGGGTTTAACCCAGCGTTTTTAGCCAGTCGGCCAGGTCACGAAAATGCCCGTTTTTGGCCTGTGCCGCGGTCAGCATTGAAATATGGTCATAATCCAGCGCATCGCCCTGCGCTTTCCCTAACAAACGAAATTGCGCGCCGACAAGACCGGTTTCCTGCATCAGTAGTTTGACATCCGTCGTATGCCCCAACACCTTGTCATTAACCGCAGCGAAAAACCAGGCTGGTGGCCAGTTCACTTGGTCCGCAGCGGCGCTGTAGTCAAAACCGTCGGTCGGATCAACAAAATGGTGCTGGTTTATCCAATGGATAGTATCGCGTAAAAACTGCTTTGGTTCATCATCGGCCCCCAGTTTCCACTGCTTTGCCGGCAGAAACCCACGTTTGCCAGCAAGCCAGGGACACAACCGGTTCCAGACCCAATCGACCTGCAAAGTTTTTCGCCAGGAGCGTACGCTAATTCGCCTTTTGCTGCCAAAACAAACGATGGCCCGCACTTTACTCAGCAGCGCAGGCTGTCGAGCCAACGCCGCCAGGGCAACAACCCCGCCCCAGCTGTGGCAGATAATGCTGATTTTCTGCTGATGACGCTGGTACACATCATTGATCAAAGCCGGAATATCCTGACAAATCAATTGATGCTGGCTTTGGTCAAACCCGGTGCTGGCATGGGGTTTGGACAGGCCGCGACCAGCAAAATCAGCGCTGTAAACCAAAAACCCCTGGTCTGCGAGATAACAGCCAAGTCCTTTGCCGGAGCTGCTGTAAAAAATCCGGCCATTTTCAATAGCACCGTGCAGCATCAGTACCGGCGTCGCGCTGACATGATGCGGCACCAGCGCCTTCAGATGCAGCTGATAGGCGCCTTGGTCGACATAAACCGAATGCTGCTGATGTTTCATGCGGCGCAGTCAGTACAGTCGAACAAATATAATAACTGCAGCAAAGAGCCCTGCCGGATGGCATATTGCGCTTTAGCCTGCACTAAAGGTTTGGCATGAAACGCCACGCCAAGCCCGGCCACTGCCAGCATCGGCAAATCATTGGCGCCATCGCCGATGGCAACAGTCTGGGTCTTCGGGATATCGCGCGCCGCGGCAAGCTGCTGGACAACATTTGCTTTGACCTGCGCATCGACAATATCACCCAGCACTTGCCCGGTCAGTTTGCCGTCTTTGATCTCCAGCACATTGGCAAAAGTTGCAGTGAGACCCAGTCGCAGCTGCAGCGCCTCAGTAAAATAAGTAAAACCACCGGAGGCAATCGCCACAGTCCACTTATGCTGCAGCAGCGTCGCAACCAGCGCTTCGAGCCCAGGCATCAGCGGTAAGCGTTCCAGCACTGTGACTAACACCTGTTCAGGCGCATCTTTTAACGTCGCCACCCGCTGACGCAGGCTTTGGGCAAAATCCAGCTCACCGCGCATCGCGGCTGCCGTGACCGCCGCCACTTCTGGCCCAACGCCGGCAAGTAAGGCAATTTCATCAATACATTCAATCTGAATAGCGGTACTGTCCATATCCATCACCAGCACACCCGGTTCTGTCAGTTTCGGCTGTGACGTCTGATAGTTCAGCTCCAGCGTCAGTGTGGCAGCCCGCTCACGTAATTGACTGACGGTTTCAGCATTCAAAGGCGTATTAAGCCGCAGCTCCAGCGCCAGCGCTAAATCCGGATGGGGTCGATACGACAAGGCCAACACCGGCTGGGCCACAATCTGCAGCAATTGGCGCAGGGCGGCCTTCGTCAGCAAGTCTGGTTGCGGCGCCCAAATCCGGATCACTGCGGCTGCAGCGTCCGTGGCTTGCACCGGGCTCTGTTGCAAGCCTTCTGTAGTTTCCTGCAAAAGCACATACGGATGTTGTTGAAATAACTCAGAAATAAACTGCGTTGTTGATAAAGCTGCAATATCAGACGTCACACGACTCACGGGCGTACCTGTACTTTAAGTGGGCTGCGTGGCATTCTACCGGCATTTTTCCGGCCTTGTCAGCGGATCATCAGGACAAATGTCAGTAAAAAAGCCAAAAAAATCAGCGAAAATCTGGCGCAGCGCCCAATTTATCCTGGCGGTGTGTGGATTTATCCTGTTGTTACAGTGGTGGCAACAGAGTCATAAACACGGCGAGCAGTTATTTGCCGAGCAAAGTGCTGTGCTGATGCGTGAAACTCTCAAAGCCCTGGCGCAAACCTGTGCTTATCTGATTGAAAACGATCAGCTCGAAGGGCTGAAAGCGCTGACCCAGCAAATGGCGTCCAATCCTTATCTGCACGATGTGGTGGTATATGATGCCAACGGCGTGCGCTTGAGTGAGTCTGCCGGCAGTGAACCGGCGCGACTGTTGTATGCGCCACAAACGCCAGATCACTTGCTACCCATGGTGCAGGAAATTTATCAGGGCGAGCAGTTATTGGGTTATATCAAAATCAGCCTGAAACAATACAGCAGCTTTGATGCGGTAAGTTCCAGCTGGCACCAGCTGATGGAACAAGTGCTGTGGATGCTGGCCTTTACCGCTTTGCTGGCATTGATGCTGCGCGGCTCTTTGCAGGCACTGTCGCACAAACTGGCGTCAAATAAGGCCTTACATCATGCGGCGATGGACAGCCCTGAACATCAGACGCATCAGATCCCACCAAACAGTTAAATGAACCAGCTAAACCGCCAGCTTTAAGGCGCTGAGGCTGTTTTGCCACAACGCCTCAGCAAGGACTGCAGGCGATTCTGGCCGTAGCGCACACAGATGCTGAAAAACCAGACTCAGCTGCGCCGGGCTGTTGACCTGCCCCTGAAAGCCAGCCAGCGGCATCGAAGGAGCGTCCGTTTCCAGCACCAATGCCGACAGCGGTAGTTTTTTCACCGTGTCGCGGGTTTTCTGCGCCCGTTCATAACTGATAGTACCGCCGATACCGAGCTTAAAGCCCTGATCCAAAAAGGCATGTGCCTGCGCCTGACTGCCTGAAAACGCATGCATAATGCCGCCCTGGCTAAATTGCTGGCGTTTTAATTCGGCAAGTAGCGCTGGCTGGGATTTGCGGTGATGCAGCACCACGGGTTTGCCTGCTTGCGCGGCTAACGCTAACTGGGCACTGAATATCTTCTGTTGCCATTGATGCAGCTGCTGCGTTGCAATCTCGTCCGCTTTAACCAACGCAAAATCCAGCCCAATCTCACCAACTGCACAGATGTTAGGTTCTGTTTGCAGCAGCACGGCCAGTTCCGCAAGCTGTTGCTCCGTCGCACTTTCGGCCCACCAGGGATGAATGCCGAGCGCCACATCGAGCTCCAGCGCAGAAGTTTGTTGATGTAGCTGCAATAAACCATTCCAGCGCGCGGCTTCAACCGCAGGCACTAAAATACGCCGCACCCCCGCCTTCACTGCAGCGGCCAGGAAAGCCGGTAACTCAGCGGCAAGCTCAGGTAAATCCAGATGACAGTGGGTATCAAATAAAACAGGCGAAGACAATGGCATTTCAGCTCTTTAGCAGGCAGCGATTGAACGCATTGCAGCAGAACCAGTCGCCTGAAGCAAGGCGCAAAAAGAAAACCCGGCAAGTGCCGGGTTCTTTTTTAGTGTCAGAGCTGACCGCTTTCCAGCGTGCTCTTTGCCTCCAGTTCAGCTTTACGCCGCTCTTTCTGGCTTTCCAAATCCAGACGTTGTTGCTGCACTGCGGACGCCGGTGTTGGCATCGGTTTACGTGGCAGCTTTTTGTCGGCCATCGCCGCTTCATACAGGAAACCGGCCATGATCACCGACGCTTGTTTCAAGTCATCTTCAATCACATGGTCAATCGAATCGATGTGAGTGTGATGCAGCCGGGTGCTGTAATCCAGTGGGTCCTGAATAAACTGGAAACCCGGTAAACCCACATCATCAAAGGATTCATGGTCAGTCCCGCCGGTCGAACGCGGTGATACTGTGCCATTGCTTAAATCCATGTATGGGCCAAACCAGTCGGTAAAAATCGGTTTTACTGCGACGTTGCCTTCCGTGTAAATGCCACGGAAGCGGCCGCTGCCGTTATCCATGTTCAGGTACACCGACAGCTTGTCATAGCCGGCTTTTGGCGCAATCGGCCAGCCCGGGCTTGACCATAAATAACGTGGCAATGCTTTTTCCGCCGGATCAGTGGGTGCCGGGCGGCTGGCCAGGAAGTCGTTCACATAAGCACGCGAGCCATACAGGCCCTGTTCTTCACCGGACCAGAGCGCAATACGGATAGTGCGTTTGGGCTTGATATTCAGTTTGGACAGAATGCGCATTGCTTCCATCGCCACCGCCACGCCAGCACCGTTATCGACAGCACCGTCACTGGCATGCCAGGAATCCAGGTGCGCGCCAACCATGACCACTTCGCCGTTTTTATCCGTGCCCGGAATTTCGGCAATAGTGTTGTAGGCGTTTTTGTCGTCATCGTGGAACTGCGCTTTGATATCGAGCGTCAGCTGCGGCTGCTCTTTGCGGTCCAGCATCCTTAACAACTGGCCATAATCTTCCTGCTCGATAATGATGGCCGGCACGCCAAAAGTTTCACCGATTTTGTGCGATTTACCAAACACCCGCACCAGACCGCCCTGGCGGCTCGAGCGGTAAATCACGCCGGCCGCCTGCTCTTTCACTAAAAAGGCACTGAGTGCTTTATTAAACTGATACGCTTGTTTGCGACTGGCACGCAGCGCTTTAGTCATGGCCGATTCATAGCTTGGGCGCGCACCGACATCGGCATCTTTTAAGGTATTGAGTTTGTCGCTGCCAAGCCGTTCAAAAATGATGGTATTTGGCGGTTCAATTTTCAGGTCTTCGCCCATCATCAGATACTTACCACGTAACTTGCCGGCGTATTGGGCAAGCTCCGCTTCAGTGTTGACATCAAACATCATCACTTCGCCACTAACCGGGCCATTGGTACCCGGCGTCCAGGCCACCGGAATACCATGCAAGGACACAGTCCTTGGTGCTGTCAGTGCGATACTTGAGGCTGAGGAGCTCCAGCCGCGGCCAAACTCAAAGGCATGTAATTGCGCATTTTTCAGGCCCCAGCTTTGCAGCTGTTGTTTAGTCCAGTGATTGGCCGCCGTCATTTGCGGCGACGCGGTCAGGCGCGGCCCGATGTTGTCGGTCAGATATTCCAGCGTGTGCAGCACTTCACTTTGATACAGGCCTTCGTGACGGATTTTATTCGCCACATCCAAATCGGCTGCCAAGACTTGCGACACCGCCAATGCCAATACAGACACAGCAGCCTTAGTTAATATTCGTTGCATAACCATGTTCCCGCTTATTTTTTGTTGCTTTTATGCCCTGTGTTACCACAAGGTGTTCCATTGTCCTGCTCCTTTTCCAGCTCAGGAACAGGTAAAGCTCAGACTTATGCAGCAACAAACTCAAGGCAATTGCTTTGCGGTCAACACAGTATTTACAACGACAATTTGCCGGCAGCCGTATCTGGCCTCAATCCAGTCGTTTGCGAAATTGCAACGTCGCCAGTGTCATGCCGACCACAATAAATGCCGCTAACACCATGATATCGTTGAGTAGCGCCGTCCAATGCGCATCACGCAGCACCACGGCCCGCACCAGCCGGACATAGTGGGTGGCCGGCAATAATTCGGCGATGTATTGCGCCGGTTTTGGCATCGCGACATAAGGGAACATAAAGCCGGACAACAAAATCGACGGCAGCAGGATAAACACTGTCAGTTGCATGGCCTGCAGCTGGGTTTGTGCCTTTGTCGAGATCAATAAACCAATGGTGAGGCTTGCCAGAATAAAGAGTAAAGTCACCAGCCATAACGACAGCCATTGCTCCGGCAGTGGCACAGCAAAGAGGCCATGGCCAAGGCCCAAAATGATTGCAACCTGTAATAATCCAATGGCGATATAAGGCAGTATTTTCCCCAACATCAGCTCAAGCGGCCGGATGGGCGTATTGATCAAAAACTCCATATTACCCTGCTCACGCTCGCGCACGATGGCGGCAGAAGTAAACAGGATCATCGTCATCGTCAGGATCACCGCAATCAGGCCGGGCACAATGTTGACCGCAGTGCGCCGCTCCGGATTGTAAAAATTCACCACTTCGAATATTGCACTTGGCGGTACTGCGGCTTCACGATGCATGGCAGAAATTTGCGGCAGTGGCATCTGGCGCAACGCATTGACCGCATTGCCGAGCATCGGATCTGAGCCATCGGTGATCCACTGTGCAATAGCGCTGCTGCTACCCCGTCTGCGTTCGTCCAGTCTGCGTTCAAAGTCGGCGGGGATCACTAAAATAGCATTGACCTGCCCTGCCGTCAGTGCCGCTTTGGCACTGATGATATCGGTAAAACCAGGTACAAAACGCACCGCCTGCGACGCAGAGACATCGGCGACGAACAGCCTGGCCGCACTGCTGCCACTTTGGTCAACCAGTGCTGCAGGCACCTGGCGCACATCGGTATTGATGGCATAACCAAATAACATCAGCTGCACCAGCGGGATCATCACTATCATGGCAAAAGTGATGCGATCGCGCGCTAACTGCCAGATCTCTTTACGAAAAATCGCGTGAATGCGAGACAGACTCAGCATATGCAGCTCCGGTATTGGCAACAAAAACATCTTCGAGTGATGGTCGGACCGATTCAAGCAAATAGTCTGCACCTAAGCGGCGCTGTAACTGCCCTGGATCCCAAGCGGCAGATTTATAAACCAAAAGCCGCAGACGCTGACCAATCTGCGCCGCCGACATGATTTGCGGCCAGCGCAGCACTTGCTGGCGTAGCTGCCGTAAATCGGGCCCGCTGACTTCATAAACATCAGCCGGCATTTGCGCCATTAACTCGGCCGGGCTGCCGTCGGCGCGTTTTTCACCGCGCTCCAGAATGGCCAGGCGGTGGCAACGTTCGGCTTCGTCCATGTAATGGGTCGAGACTAAAATCGTGGTGCCGGCATCACTTAAATCAAACAACCGCTCCCAGAACTCGCGGCGGTTTTCCGGGTCGACCGCCGACGTCGGTTCATCGAGAAATAACAACGCTGGCTGGTGCATCGTCGCAGCAGCCAAAGCCAGCCGCTGTTTCTGGCCGCCACTTAAACTGCCAGCCCGCACCTGCTGTTTATCATCCAGCTGATACAAATCCAGCAGGTGCCGGATGCGCTGCTGCCGCTCGCGCCGCGGTAACTGATAGATGCCAGCGACAAACTGCAGGTTTTCCAGCACCGTTAAGTTGTCATATAACGAAAACTTCTGCGTCATGTAACCAATGCGTTGGCGTAGTACATCGGCCTGGCGCGGCAGTTCCAGCCCCAGTACTCGAATAGCGCCGCTGCTCGGCGTTAATAGCCCGGTCAGCATGCGGATAGACGTGGATTTGCCGCAGCCATTGGGCCCGAGAAAGCCATATATGCAGCCGGCGGGGATTTGCAAATCCAGCTGATTGACTGCCAGATAATCGCCAAAACGCCGGCTCATGCCCTGTACATCAATGGCCAGCATCATTTGTCTCCTGCAGTGGCAGTTGCACCGGCACACCAGTGGGCAAGGTGACATCGGCGCTGAAGCTGATTTCAGTGACATACATCAGCCGGGCCCGCTCGGCCTGATGCAGCGCAAAATAAGGTGTAAAGCTGGCTTCTGTCGCAATTTTTCGCACCGTACCGGCGAGAAAACCGCTCTGTCCATCAGCACGGACCTGCACCTGTTGACCGGGCTTAAACTGCATCAACGCCGTTTCTGGCAAATACACTCGGGCATAAGGCGCGCTGTCCGCAGCGATGACCGCGAGCACAGCACCTTGTGGCACCCGTTCACCAATATGGTACGGCAGGTCTTCCAATACACCATCACGACTGGCGACCAGGGTTAAATCCGCCAGCAACTTTTGTTCAACATTCAGTGATTGCTGCGCACTTTGAAGTGCAAAGCGCGCCTGACTAACTTGCTCAGGCCGGCTGCCGGCTTGTAGTTCCTGTAATTGCTGCGCGGCATCGGCATATTGTGCACGCGCCAATTGGCTGCTGAGTTCTGCGGCATCGAGCTCAGCCTGGGCAATGAGGCGCTGCTGACGGAGTTGACTGGCCCTGTTCCGCTGGCGTTCACTGTCAGCACGTCTGAACTTCGCCTGTTCCAGCCGTGCCGCCGCGGCAGCAATTTGCTCAGCTCTGTTCCCCTGTAGCAGCAAGTCGAGCGCGGCCTGCGCCCGTTGTACTTCGGCACTGGCTTTCTCAACTTTCAGTTGCTGCAAGCGCGGGTCCAGCTGCAACAACACCTGGCCGGCTTTGACGGTGCTGCCTTCCTGCGCTGATTGCGTCAGGATCAATTCTGTTGCCGGCGCCGTCAGCAGCACCCGATCCCGCTCCAGCGTACCAAAAGCCGACGGTGGCTCTTGCGGCTGGCACGCCGTCAGCGCGGCACAAAAACTTAATAAAATCAGGTTACGCATCAGTATCTCCGTTGAAGATCTCGTCACAGGGGGCGTCATTGCGATTTGGGGTTGGCAACAAGCCGTGACGCAACACATGGCGCTGGTGGTCGGCCAGTTGCTGCAAGAATTCCGGCGTCAGTTCAAGACCAAGCGCCTGTTTCATAAATGGCGGAATCACAAAAGGGAAAATCGCCAGGCTAAAACAGGTCAGCAATGCATTAAACGGCGATAATCCTGATTGCAGCTGACCAGGCGCGCTCAACACTTGCGCCAGATTGCTGAGCATCTGCTGGACAAAGCCGGCAAATACCCGGCTGACAATCTGATATTCCGCCGAATCGACATTGTGCAGTGCGCGGAAAATTAAGGTTGGTAACAATGGGTGTGGGGCCATCACGGCATAATAAGCGGCGACTATGGCCGCCGGGTCACGCAGCTCAGCCAGCCGCGCCTGTTGCTGCGCCAATTGCAGCAAAGGCGCGATGGTTTCGCGCAGCATCGCCTCAAATAAACCGGCTTTGTCGACAAAGTAATAGCGGATCATGCCAGCATTGACGCCTGCTGCCTGAGCAATCATCCGTGTAGTGACACGCTCATAGCCCAGTTCGGAAAATAACAGCCGTGCCTGCACCAGCAGATGCTGCCGGGTATTATTTTGCTGCGCCGCAGCGGCCGGACGTCCGGCTTTGATATTCATCAGCAAGTCTCCAAATTATCCAGCTGATGAATATGCTAGTTGCAGGTAACATTTTAAGCGATGAGATTAATTCTCCGCCGGGGCCGGTTTTGGATAACAGCAGTCAGCGCGCCAGCCAGGCGGCTTTATCCAGCCGGTAAAACACTGTAGTGCGCACCACACCGGTTGGGGACATGGTTTCAGTATGGCGACAGACCGCGCCAAGTTTTTCCACTGCACGGCGCGAACGCAGGTTGTGTTCACCGACATGAAACCAGACCACGTCGGCAAAGCTGAAGGCATGGTCCAGCATCAGTTGCTTCAGTTCAGTGTTGGTGGAGCCGCCCCAGCGCGAACACACTAAAAAGGTGTAGCCAATCGCCACTTCGCGTTTTGCTGCATCAAACTCGTAATAACGGCTGGTGCCCAGCACTTCGCCGCTTCGTTTGTCACATATCAGATAAGCACCGCGGCTGGCCAGGCCACCGTCAAACACCGGCTTGAATACTTCAGGTTTGTAACGTTCAGGTTCCGGGTGCAAAGTCCAAATCTGCGGGTCACTGGCGGCCTGCATCAGCGCCGGCCAATGTTCAGTTTGTAACGGAATTAAACGCAGGGTCGGGCCCGTTAAGACTTGTTGCAGAAGGTACACAGTGTAAATCCGGTGCTGAAAACTGCACCGAGCTTAAGGCGAAAACGGCGCAGCTATCAAGAGCTGCGCCGTAAACTATGCGTTGACTGAAAGGTACAACTAGTCAGCTGGTCGCATCAAGGGCAAAGCCGCTCGATGCTCCAGTGACCATCCGCTTGTTTACTATACATAAAACGGTCATGCAGCCGGTGTTCACCGCCCTGCCAGAATTCGATTTTATGTGGTTTGACTAAAAACCCGCCCCAGAAACTCGGCACCGGAATTTCGCCGTGCTCAAATTTATGTTTAATCTCAGCGAATTTTTGCATCAGCGCGAGGCGCGTCGACACAGGCCGGCTTTGTTCTGAGGCCCAGGCTGCCAGCTGGCTTTCTTTCGGTCTGGAGGTGAAATACTGCAGCACCTGAGCAGTCGGCACCCGTTCGGCAGTGCCATAGACAATGACCTGCCGCTCCAGCGGATGCCAGGGAAAATGCAGGCACACTTTCGGATTACCAGCCAGTTCCTGCGCTTTACGACTGCCCAGATTGGTATAAAACACAAAGCCGTTGCTGCTGACGTCTTTGAGCAGTACCAGCCGCTGTGATGGCTGACCGTCGGCATCCACACTGGCGACACACATCGCCGTCGGGTCCGGCAGTTCGGCGGCAATGGCGTCTTTCAGCCAGGCTTCAAACTGCACAAAAGGATCGGCGTTTAATTTATCCAAATCCAATTTATCTTTCACATAACTACGGCGGATATCCGCGACATTGACGCTCATACAGATTTCCTCTTCATCACGGCAGCCCGCAACGCGCTTGGCAACTTCAGCCAAGCATTTACGGCCTGCCAATCATCCCTTGTACATAGCCGAAAAGCTCTGCGCACCACGTGCCGTGCATTTACGGCTTACCGTCCATCCATGGACATAAAGGGCCGGTATCGACCAGCCCTTTCATTGTCACATCCGCTCCATCACATCGATACCAAGCAGGTCGAGGCCTTTGGCCAGTAATTTCGCCACCAGAATGCTCAGCATTAAACGGCTGTCGCGCAGCGTTGGTTCAATGCCGTCTTTTAAGATCGGACAGGCTTCATAGAAGCTCATGTACTGGCTGGCCAGTTCATACAGGTAGTTACAAAGCAGGTTTGGCTGGGCGTCTTTCATTACTTGTTGCAGCGTTTCTTCAAACTGCAGCACTTTGAGTGCCAGTTGTTTTTCCTGCTGCTCGGCCAGAATTAATGGCGCACTGAAACTGTCGCTGATACCGGCGCGGCGCACAATACTGCTGACGCGGGTGTAGGCGTATTGCAGGTACGGGGCTGTGGCCCCTTCAAAACTCAGCATCGCATCCCAGCTAAAGATGTAATCTGAGGTGCGGTTTTTCGACAGATCGGCGAATTTCACTGCGCCAATACCGACTTTCCGCGCCACTTCAGCAATTTCTTCTGCAGTCAGTTCAGTTGATTTGCCTTTTACTACAGCTTCAGCGCGCACCACGGCTTCATCCAGCAGTTCGGCCAGTTTTACAGTACCACCGGTACGGGTTTTAAACGGTTTGCCGTCTTCACCCATCATAGTACCGAACGGGCAGTGCTCATAAGCAGTTTCCGCGCGCAGCAAACCGGCTTTGCGTGCCACCAGCTCGACTTGTTTAAAGTGCAGCGCCTGGCGGGCGTCGGTGAAAATAATGATGCGGTCAACATTAAGTTCATGGCTGCGATATTGGCAGGCGGCCAGGTCTGTGGTGGCATATAAAAATCCACCGCCGGTTTTCTGGATAATAAATGGCGACGGGTTGCCTTCTTTGTCAGCCAGTTCCTGCAGGAACACCACTAAAGCGCCTTGATCTTCCACCGCAATACCGCGGGCTTTTAAATCATCAACAATCGGCTGCAGCATCGGGTTATAAGCCGACTCCGGCTTGATATGCTCATGACCCAAAGTGACATTTAAAGTGCGGTACACTTCTTCGCTGTGTTTGACCGAGGTGTCGATAAACAGCTGCCACAGTTTTTGACAGTGTCCGTCGCCACCTTGCAGTTTCACCACATAATCGCGCGATTTGTCAGCAAAACCGGCTTCATCGTCAAAGCGTTTTTTCGCTTCGCGGTAGAAATCTTCTAAGTCCGCGAGCGCCACGGTTTCTAAATCCACACCGGCAGCCAGCTTGTCTTCCAGATGCGCGATCAGCATGCCAAATTGCGTGCCCCAATCGCCCATATGGTTTTGCCGGATGACCTTATCGCCCCAGAATTCCAGTGCGCGCACCACGGCATCCCCGATGATGGTCGAGCGCAGGTGTCCGACATGCATTTCTTTGGCGAGGTTGGGTGCTGAATAATCAACCACCACTGTTTGCGGCGCTGTGTTGGCGCTGACCCCCAGACGTGGGTCAGTCACCGCTTGTTGCAGCTGCGTCGCCAGCCACTCTGGTTTTAACGTGACGTTGATAAAACCGGGACCTGCGATTTCAACTTTGTCGGCGATATCGGCAAGTTCCAGCACGTCAACCAGCTGCTGCGCCAAAGCGCGTGGGTTGGTTTTTAATAACTTAGCGGCTGCCATAGCGCCGTTGATCTGATAATCGCCAAACTCCACTTTGGTGCTTTGCGTGACGGCGGTGTTGGTGTCGGCAGGTAAACCAACTTTGACCATGGCGGCCTGCGTTCTTGCGGCCAATAACTGTTTGATATTCATCTTAAATCCTGTGTAAAACCTTGTTATTAACCGGCGTGCGCGTGTTCACGGGTTTTATGGAAACGAATTTTCGGGTGCCGTTCCATCGCCAGATTCAGGTTCACCATCGTCGGGGCCAGGTAACTTAAGTTATCCCCACCATCCAGCGCCAGGTTGGTGCTGGCTTTGTTTTTAAATTCTTCCAGCGCTTTTGCATCATCTGAGTAAACCCAACGCGCGGTGCTAACGTTGACGCTTTCGTAAATCGCATCGACGTTATATTCAGATTTTAACCGGTGCACGACCACGTCAAACTGCAGCACCCCGACGGCGCCAACGATCAAATCGTTATTATCTAATGGACGGAACACCTGTACCGCGCCTTCTTCCGATAATTGCACCAAACCTTTTAATAATTGCTTTTGTTTCAGCGGGTCACGCAGGCGGATGCGGCGGAACAATTCAGGCGCGAAGTTTGGAATACCGGTGAAAGTAAATTTTTCGCCGGCGGTGAAAGTGTCACCGATTTGAATAGTGCCGTGGTTATGCAAGCCAATGATATCGCCTGGGAAAGCTTCTTCCACATGCTCGCGGTCGCCAGCCAGGAAAGTCAGTGCATGCGGCACCAGCACATCTTTACCGATGCGTACGTGGTGCATTTTCATGCCCTTTTCATATTTACCGGAACAGATACGTAAAAACGCCACGCGGTCACGGTGTTTTGGATCCATATTAGCCTGGATTTTAAACACAAAGCCGGAAAAGCCCTCTTCGGTTGGTTCGACAGTGCGGCCCGTCGTCGCGCGGTGCTGCGGCGCCGGCGCCCATTCGGTCAGGCCATCGAGCATGTGATCGACACCAAAGTTACCCAGTGCAGTACCGAAAAACACCGGCGTCAGTTCGCCTTTTAAGAACGCTTCACGGTCGAACTCATGGCTGGCGCCTTGCACCAGTTCCATTTGTTCACGCAGGTCGGCAGCAAAATAACCAATCCGGGCATCGAGTTCAGGATTATTGATGCCTTTAATGATGTCGACTTCCTGAATGGTGTGACCGAAACCTGATTTATAAAAAATCACTTCATCGCGCAGGATGTGATACACGCCTTTAAATTCTTTGCCAGAGCCAATAGGCCAGGTAATAGGCGCGCAGGCAATTTTTAATACACTTTCAACTTCATCAAGCAAATCAATAGGGTCGCGGATGTCGCGGTCCATTTTGTTCATGAAAGTGAGAATCGGCGTGTCACGCAGCCGGGTGACTTCCATCAATTTGATGGTGCGATCTTCAACACCTTTGGCGCCGTCGATCACCATCAGACAGCTGTCGACTGCGGTCAGCGTGCGGTAGGTGTCTTCCGAGAAGTCTTCGTGGCCTGGTGTATCAA
>CAMLRA010000048.1 GCA_946482325.1 uncultured Chromatiaceae bacterium
GCAAATGCGCGGCATCAATCACCGCATCGATGTCGGCATCACAGGCATCAGGCCTGCCATAAGCGATATTGGCGCGGATGCTTTGATTAAACAGCACAGTGTCCTGCGGCACTATGGCGATACTGCGGCGCAGACTATCGAGTGTGACCTGGCGGATATCCTGACCGTCGAGCAGGATTTCGCCACTTTGTAAGTCATAAAAACGATATAGCAGCCGCGCTAGGGTACTTTTACCGGCACCGGAGCTGCCTACAATCGCCACGCGCTGGCCGGGTTCAATGCTAAAACTCAGACCATTCAGAATGGGCCGCTGTGGCTGATAGGCAAAGCCGACGTCACGAAATTCAATCCGGGCCCGCTGCAGCTCCAGCGTCGTTGCGCCAGGAGCATCGGCAATGGCCGGCGCCCGTTTTAACAGGCCCAGCATATTCTCGAGGTCGGTTAAGGCACGGCGAATTTCGCGGTAAACAAAACCCAGGAAATTCAAAGGCATAAACAGTTGCAACATATATGCGTTGACCATCGCCAGGTCGCCCAGCGTCAGATCTGTACCAACAACGCCTTGCGCAGCCAGCAACATCATCAGCGTCATCGCCAGCGCGATGATCAAAGCCTGGCCTGAGTTTAAGAAAAACAGTGACATGCGGTTTTGCAGCCGGGCTTTTTCCCAGGTCGCCAGCGACTCGTCGTAACGGCTGGCTTCATACTGCTCGTTATTAAAATATTTGACAGTTTCGTAGTTCAGCAGACTGTCGACGGCCTGAGTATTGGTGCTGGAATCGGCTTGATTGGCAGCGCGGATAAACTGATTGCGCCATTCTGTGACCCGTACCGTGAACAGGATATATATCGCGACTGCGACAGCGGTGATCACCGCATACCAGATAGAAAACAGGTTCCAGAAAATCAGCGCTACCAGCACAATTTCCAGCACAGTCGGCACTATGTTAAACATCAGAAACCGCATCAAAAACGACAGACCATTGGTTCCGCGTTCAATATCGCGGCTGATGCCGCCGGTTTGCCGGTCCAGATGAAAACTCAGTTCCAGCTGATGCAGATGCTGAAACACCCGTAACCCAAGCTGGCGCATGGCGTGTTCGGTGACGCGGCCAAACAAAGCATCACGGACTTCGCCAAACAATACCGAACCAAAGCGCAGCAGGCCGTAGCCTAAAATCAGCCAGAGCGGCAGCAATGCTGCGTTGTTCAGACTTGGGTCCAGCGCATCAATAATCAGCTTCAGGCCATAAGGCAGCGCCAGCGTGGCGGCTTTGGCTGCGATCAGTGCAAGAATGGCGCCTGTGACATGCCAGGGAAAAGCGGCAAAATAAGGCCGCATATAGCGAATGGTTTCGCCAAGGCTCGCAGCTTCGGAGCGGCGACTGGGTTCAGGTTGTTTAGCGGTTGAGCGCATGCCGCGCATAGCAAGTCCTTCAAAAAGCAGGCAAACAGATTCGCTATTGTGCCTGTTTTTTCCGGTCGCTGAAAAACAAAATCCCGGCTTTTGCCGGGATTTTCAGGGATTGTTGCTATCGGAGCATCAATCGGCGTAAGTGCATAAATAGGCGGTGTCCTGTGCGACTTTGAGCTGGAATTTTTGTCCGGCGGCGACTGCGAAGGATTGACCGCGCTGAAAGGTTTGCCATTGGCTCTCGCCCGGTAATAACACCGTCAGTGCGCCGCTGACAATGGTCAGCACTTCATGCTGGCTGGTGCCAAATTCATATTCACCCGGCGCCATCACGCCGACGGTGGCCGGCAATTGTTCGCCGGCAAAAGCGATGGACGTCACTTTGCCATCAAAATACTGATTTACTTTAAACATAGTGCCCTCTGCTGCAATAGATTTACCGCAGTAAACCTGAAAAGCGACTTGATGAAAAGAGAAATATGGAAGTTTAGATGGCTGAAATATTTCAGTTCGCAATACAGTCTGGCATTCCGGCGGTTTTTCGGCGGAAACTGTCGGCATGGCGATGAAGTCGGCGGCGCACTGCGTTATGCTGGCAGAAAGGATCTTTGTTTCTGTTTCCGGAGAGTTGATGTCATATCGTAATGTGCAGTTACTTGGCAATTATCTGGATCTGCTGCTGGATATGTTGTGTGTCGTCGATGATGCCGGCTGTTTTGTGTATGTCAGTGCCAGTGTGGAACAAATTTTAGGTTATACGCCTGCTGAGCTGATTGGTAAACCGATGCTGGACTACATCTGGCCGGACGATGTTGCAAACACGCTTGTCAAAGCACAGGCGGTGGTGCAGGGACAAAGCCTGGTACATTTTGAAAATCGTTACCGGCATAAACAGGGACATGCCGTGTATCTGTCCTGGTCGGCACGTCGTTCTGCAACAGAGCGGGTGCGGGTCGGCGTTGCCCGCGATATCAGCACGGTACGTCAAGCGCAAGCACGGCAACAGCTATTGTATGCGATTGCTGAAGCTACGCATCATACTGACGATTTAGCCGCCTTGTATCAACAGATAGCAACTTTACTGAAACCACTGTTGCCCCTGCAGCATCTGCAAATTGCGGTTGGCGGTACTGCCACTGCGCTGTGGCAAATTTTGCCGGTCGAACCAGACACACAGGTTGGGAGGGCGCCTGACGTGGACACGCAGTTGTTGTGTCAACAAGTGGCATTATCTGGCAAACGGGAATGGGCGCAACCGGAGCAGAGCGTTGGTTGGCTGGCGTTACCACTACCGGGGGCCGAGACTCTCCAGGGTGTACTCTTGCTCCATCCCGGTATAGGAGTGGTTTATCAGGACGCTGATTTGGTCTTGTTAGATTTTCTTGCCGTGCAACTTGGCGCGGCGATAGAGCGCAAAAATATGTTGCTGCGCCTGCAGCAACTAGCGCTCTATGACAGTCTGACTGGCCTTGCTAACCGCGCTTTGTTACTGGACCGCTTGCAGTCCGCGTTGCAAAGAGCCAGTCGCGATGAGCAACCGCTGGCACTGTTATATCTGGATTTAGACCGGTTTAAACAGGTTAATGACAATTTCGGTCATGCGGTTGGCGATTTGCTGCTGCAACAGACGGCACAACGTATTTTGCAGGTGGTGCGGCAAACCGACACTGTGGCCCGCGTTGGCGGCGATGAATTTGTGGTGTTGCTGGAACAATTGCATCAAGGGGATACTGCGCAGATAGTTGCCGAAAAAATCAGACAGATGTTATCTCAGCCATTTTTACTGACCGGTCAGCAGTTTTTGATTGCGCCCAGCATTGGTCTTGCTTTGTTTCCACAGCATGGCGCGGACAGCCGGCAGCTGTTACACAGTGCGGACAGCGCCATGTATCAGGCTAAACGTGCAGGTGGTGGCCGGATACATCTGGCATGACCCAGACTCAGATCTAAAACGACGCCGGCAGATGCCGGCGTTGTTTTTTACGCTGTTGACTTGATTCAGACTTTGACGCAGTCCACGTAATACACCAGTTTACCGTCCTGTTGCATGGTGCTGAGGCCATGGATATAGGTCTCAAAACCCGGGAACTTGTGGTTAAACTCGCGGGCGAATTTCAGGTAGCTGACGATAGTCTCATTAAAGACTTCGCCCGGTACCAGCAGCGGAATGCCTGGCGGATATGGCGTCAGCATCACGGCGGTGATACGGCCGGTCAGCTCATCCAGCGGCACCCTTTCGATACGTTTGTGCGCCATGCGGGCAAAAGCATCGGCTGGTTTCATCGCTGGTACCATCTCAGATAAATACATCTCAGTGGTCAGCTTGGCGATGTTGTTGGCTTTGTAGATCTCATGGATCTGATCACATAAATCTTTTAACCCAATGCGCTCATACTGCGGGAATTTCTGGATAAATTCCGGCAATACCCGCCACAGTGGCGCGTTTTTATCGTAATCGTCTTTAAACTGCTGCAGCGCAGTGACCATGGTATTCCAACGGCCTTTGGTAATGCCGATGGTGAACATGATAAAAAACGAATACAGACCGGTCTTTTCAATCACGACGCCGTGTTCTGCCAGATATTTCGCGACTATCGCCGCCGGAATACCGCTGTCGGAGAAGTTGCCGTCAACATTTAAGCCAGGCGTCAGAATCGTGGCTTTGATCGGGTCGAGCAGGTTAAAGCCTTCGGCGATATCACCAAAGCCGTGCCAGTTCTCGTCGGCATGCAGCATCCAGGACGCGCGTTCATCGAGGCCTTCGTCGGTTAAATCATCCGGGCCCCAGACGCGGAACCACCAGTCGTCGCCGTATTCCTGGTCGACTTTGCGCATGGCACGACGGAACTCCAGCGCTTCGTCCAACGATTCTTCCACCAGCGCAGTGCCGCCCGGCGCTTCCATCATCGCAGCCGCCACGTCACAGGAGGCGATAATTGCGTATTGCGGGCTAGTAGAGGTGTGCATCAGATAAGCTTCGTTAAACAGATGCGTATCCAGTTTGTTCTGATTGGCGTCCTGCACCAGAATTTGCGAGGCCTGGGAAATACCGGCCAGCAGTTTATGCGTGGACTGGGTCGCGAACACCATGGAAGTATCGCAACGTGGCCGGCCTTCACCGATGGCGTGGTAATCGCCGTAGAAGTCGTGGAATGCGGCATGCGGCAACCAGGCTTCGTCAAAATGCAGCGTTTCAATTTCGCCGTCGAGCAGGGTTTTAATCTCTTCAACGTTATACAAAATACCGTCATAGGTACTTTGCGTGATGGTCAGCACCCGCGGTTTGACGTTTGGATCTTTGGCCAGAATTTCGCGGATAAAAGGGTTAGCTTCCATCTTGCGGCGGATAGTCGCAGGTTCAAATTCACTGCGCGGAATCGGGCCGATGATGCCGTAGTGGTTACGGGTTGGCATCAGGAATACCGGCACCGCGCCTGTCATCATGATGGCGTGCAAAATCGATTTGTGGCAGTTACGGTCAACGACGACGATATCACCCGGCGCGACTGTGCTGTTCCAGACGATTTTGTTAGACGTGGAGGTGCCGTTGGTGACAAAAAACAAATGGTCACAGTTAAAAATCCGCGCCGCGTTGCGTTCAGACGCCGCGACCGGGCCTGTGTGGTCCAGCAACTGGCCCAGCTCATCGACAGCATTACAGACGTCAGCACGCAGCATGTTTTCACCGAAGAACTGGTGGAACATCCGGCCAACCGGCGATTTTAAAAAGGCGACACCACCAGAGTGGCCCGGACAGTGCCAGGAGTACGAGCCGTCCTGTGCATAATGGGTCAGGGCGCGGAAAAACGGTGGCGCCAGGCTGTCGAGGTAACTTTTTGCTTCGCGGATAATATGGCGGGCGACGAATTCCGGCGTGTCTTCGTGCATGTGAATAAAACCGTGCAGCTCGCGCAGAATGTCGTTCGGAATGTGCCGCGCGGTGCGGGTTTCGCCATAGAGGTAAATCGGAATATCCGGGTTGCGGTGGCGGATTTGTTCAACGAAGCTGCGCAGCTGCGCCAATACAGATTGGGCTTCTTCAGCACTGCCGCTGCCGAATTCTTCATCGTCAATCGACAGGATAAAACCGGCGGCCCGGCTTTGTTGCTGGGCGAAGGAAGTTAAATCGCCATAGCTGGTGTAGCCAACCACATCCATGCCGGCTGCTTCGATGGCGCTGGCCAGCTCGCGGATACCGGATCCGCTGGTGTTTTCAGAGCGGAAATCTTCATCGATGATCACAATAGGAAAATAAAAACGCATGGGCGGTTCCTCAACAGGGACTCCACAATGGGAGCAGCACCTGGCTGCACAGATATGCAGTTTGGTATGGCAATTCAGGTTTGAAATTTGCTTCGGCAGACCCGGCGCTGGCGCAGGGCCTGGTCCGGTCGGAAAACCTGCACAAGATACCTGAAATCTGGTTTTTTTCCAGTGAAAATCTGATGAAAGCGGCAAATTGGTGCAATTGGCTGACCTGTGGTCCGCAGCGAGCTGGCTCAGCTTTTGGTCACAGTTCGGCTGATTCATAGATATGCGTATTTTGTGCGTCAACATGCAGTTACTAACGTTCAAATCAGTTGGCACGGAAACTGACTGCTCGAGGGTTGATTTGACACATTTTTCACATCCTCGCTGCCACAGTCAGCGGTAGCGAAAAAAGGAGCTGAATCATGTGGAAGAAAATATTGCGGGCCCTGTTGGTTGGAGTGGTACTGCTGTTGCTGTGCGGCGCCGGCACCGGTTGGTGGCTGGCTGGTTTGTTTGACGCTGAAGTGGATAAGGTGGCTTTGCAACAGACAGTGCCGGCGCAAGTCCCATATCTGCAGCAATTGCCGCCTGCTAACCGCGGAAAAGTGCTGGCGGTGGTCAGCAGCACGGCGGTTTATCCGGCGGCAAAAGTTGATGGCAAACTGAAAAAAACGGGCTTTGAACTGACCGAGCTGGCGCGGTTTTATTGGGTGCTGCGCGCCAATGGTTTTGCCGTGGATATCGCAAGTCCCAATGGTGGCGCCGCGCCGCAGGTGCTGGATGATGACGACATGGCTGAATACGACTACAGCTTTTTAAATGACCCGCAAAGCAGTACGCAAGTGCGCAACACGCTGAAACTGGCCGATGTCAACGCGGCTGATTATCAGGCGGTTTATTTTGTCGGCGGTAAGGGCGCCATGTATGACTTTCCGCAAAACCCTGAGATCAGGCGGCTGCTGCAGCAGATGCTGGCCGCAAAGAAACTGATTGTTGCAGTCTGTCATGGTCCGGCGGCATTGCTTGCGCTTGACGCTGCGAATGCCGGTAATGACCAGGCCTTTGTTGCCGGCAAAAAACTGACCGCCTTTACCAACGCTGAAGAGTTGCTGCTGATGCCGGATGCGGCGCAACGTTTTGATTTTCTGCTGCAAAGTGCGTTAGAGCAACAGGGCGCAGAATTTGCTGCAGGGCCCCGTTATCTGCCCAATCTGGTGGTGGACGGCAACTTGCTGACCGGGCAAAACCCCTGGTCGGTCTGGCAACTGGCAGAAGCCACAGTACGCGCGCTTGGCGTGACACCGCTGCCGCGGCATGTGACGGGCGAAGAACAGGCGATGTTGTTGCTGCAAATCCAGCAAGAGCAGGGCACAGCTGCCGCAACAGCGCTGGTGCCGCAATTTGTGCGCCAAGGCCCGCTGCAGCGTGATTTGCTGATCATGATGGCGCTGGTTTCTGTGATGGCCGGCGACTGGACCGAAAGTATAGAGCGGCTGGCGCTGGCTCAGGCCGTGAAAAGCCAGCAGCAACAGCTGACACCATGAGATGAGGCAAGAGCGGCGGCTGATCGGACCATCAACAGGCTCAGACGCCCGGCAACACTGGCAGAGAAAACCGCAATACCAGACCAAGTCCCAGACTGATGCTGATACTGAGCAAGGTACCCAGCAGTACATATTCGGTGAATTTAACATCCTGGGCGCGGGATAGGTCGCCAAAGCGGAATATCGACTTCGCCGCCAGTAAAAAGCCGATAGCGCCAAACTGGTCCAGCAGCACAAAAGTCAGCAACAATGCGCGCTCCAGCATGCCAATATAATGGCCGCCGGCCAATAAACCTTGTGCCGGCAGCGCCAGCAACTCAGGCCGCCAGCTGCGCAACAGCTGGCCAATCAGCACTGAAGCCGGAGTGAGCACCAACAAATATGTCAGGCCTATCATCATCCAGCCCGCCGGCAACTGGGGTGGCCACCATTGCCAGTTATCGGTGTACGCGGACCAGATCAGCACCAGCACAGTCAAATGTGCCAGCTGGTCGAGTACAAATGCCGCAAGACGGTTATTGCTGTAGGACTTCGCCACATCAATCAGATAATGGCTCGCGCCAATGGTCAGTGCCAGCAATACGGCCATCAGGCTGTCGTGCTGCCAGCCATAACCCCATTGCCACAGTAAGATAACCAGCAGGCTCAGGCCCATATGTACCGAAACATGTAACTGTAATTTCGGCGATTTAAAGTGCCATTGCAGCCGGTCTTTGACCCAGCTCAGCGGTTGCAGGTAAAAATCACCCAGCACATGTGCCAGCAGCAACAACAATAACAAATCCGCTTCAGTCATCTGAGGTCCCTTCATGGCGCTGTGGATACCGGTTGGTGAAATAATCCACCACCTGACTGATTAAACCGTACTGTGCCTGATTGAGCAAATGGGTGATGTTGACTCTTGATGTGTTAAAAAAGGCGGCCAGTTGCTGATGGGGGGGCCGTTGTTGCTGCAGATAGGCCAGCAAGACCGCAGCCTGCCGCGCGGTCAGCTGTTGCAGCTGCACCGACACCAGCTGCAACAGCAGTTGCTCGGCGGTTGTCAGGGGCTGTTGTGGGTCCAGCCAGTCCCAACGCTGTTCCTGCAGCTGGTCAAGCAGCTGGCCGGACAAGGTAAATGCCTGACCGGTCGATTGATTTAAATCGGCGCGCAATTGCTCTGCCGGCGCGACCGCAATGGCCAGCCGGGCGTCCGATTGCAGGCTCAACAGGGTCAGCCGGGTCTGCAAGGCCGCCATAAAAGCTTGCGACGGCAAGGTCGCGAGCTGAAAACCGTCACCGCGAAACAGCACTGGCGGGGCTATTCCCGGCGGGCAAAATTGCTGCAGGCATTGTTGCAGCGCTTGCAGCAAGGCCGGGTAGCGACTGGCTTCAACGGCAGAAGATCGCACCAGATCGCCGGTCAGGATGGCATACAAGTTCATAACGGACTCCGGTTTTTATCCGGATCTCAGCATAACGGATTTGGTCAGGTAATCAAATTCAGTTACATGTTTAAAAGTAATTTAATTTGATTACATCTGGCCGCGATTGTCCCCGCACGGCGCTGGCGCAATGTGGCAAAGTCAGGTGCAGCCATCAGACTGCACCTGAGTTAGCTAACGTGCCGGCAATAACAGCACCAGGGCGCTGTTGGCTTTGACTGTCAGTGGCAAGGTTGCCACGCCGGCATCGACCTGCAGCGTCATCGCATGGCCGCTGAATAACTCGGTCAGTGTCAGCGGACCGCTGTTTAACTGCCATTGCTGTACCAGCTCTGCCGGTAACTGCAATTTAAACCGTGAGGCGGCATCGGCGAAATTAGCCACCACTATCAACTGTTGCTGAGCATTGCTGCGGGCAAAAGCCAGCATTTGTTCGCTATAACCTGGTGTCTGTAAATGCTGCTGATGCAGAGGATAGAGCTCACCCCGCAGCGCCGGTGCTGTGGCACTAAACTGCAGCAGTTGTTGGTAAAAATCGCGTAATTCGCGCTGGGCCAGTGTCAGATTGCCACCATCATAACGGCCACCATTCAGCCAGCCCTGATGCGCGGGCACCCCGGCATAATCAAAAATACTGGTGCGGCTTGGCTGACCAAAACCACTGGCCAGCGCACCGGCCTCGCCAACTTCCTGACCGAAGTACAACATTGTCGGGGCCTTGCCAATCAGTGCGGACACCACCATCGCCGGTTTACCCTTGAGCGCATCGCCGGCAAACTCCGGGCTTGCGATGCGTTGCTCGTCATGATTTTCCAGAAATTTCAGCATATGCCGGTCAATGTCCTGCACCTGCTGCTGCGCCGCCAGCACGGCCGAGGCGTGGCCTTTGCCTTGCATCAGTAATTTCAGGCTGTCGTAAAAGCCCACTTTGTCATACAGATAGTCCATTTTGCCGAGCTGAATGTAATCGCGGTACAGCTGTGGCTGATACACTTCGGCGAGCAGCAGGGCGTCTGGCTTTTTCTGTTTAATCTGGCTGTTTAGATAGCTCCAGAATTCAACCGGCACCATTTCGGCCATGTCATAACGAAAGCCATCTACGCCGGCATCTAACCAAAATTGCGTGATATCGCGAAATTTCAGCCAGGAATCCGGTACCGATTTGTCTTGCCAGAAAGCCAGATGCTCTGCAGCCGGGCGGCTGGCGAAGTCGGCTGGCAACCGGTCGAAGTCATAGCTGCCGTCAGGCTTCACGCCATAGTTAATTTTCACGGTTTCAAACCAGTCATTAAAATCCGGCCGCGCGGCGCGGGCGCCATTTCCGGTCCATTTGGCTGGTTTTTCGGCAAACTTGCCGTCTGCTAACGGATGGGGCTCGCCGCCTAAAGGTGCAACACCGGCCGGATACACCGGCACTTCAAAGGCCTGGCCTGGGACATAATAAAAATTGTTATTGCGGGCATATTCTACGGATGTGTCGTCGTCAGCGCCAAAATCGCGTACGCCGGCGGGTTTACCCAACGACTGGTAATGGCGGGCGACGTGATTGGGCACAATATCGATGATGACGCGGATGCCATGCCGGTGTGCCCGTTGCAATAAAGCCTGAAATTCGGCCATGCGCTGCGCCGGCTCAACCGCCAAATCCGGATTCACACTGTAATAATCTTTCACCGCATAAGGTGAACCGGCGCGGCCTTTGACCACGTCCGGGTCGTCGGCACTGATGCCATAAGCGCTGTAATCGGCAATCAGCGCATGATGCGGCACGCCGGTCAGCCACAAATGCGACACGCCCATTTGTTTCAGCGCAAGCAAGGCAGCATCGTTGATGTCATTGAATTTACCAACGCCGTTTTCGCTCGCGCTGCCCCAGGCTTTGTTGGTTGGATTGCTGTTACCAAATAAACGGGTGAACGCCTGATAAATCACTACTTTACCGGCAGGTTCCTGCATCTGCGGTGTACTCATGGGGACGGGCTGTGCATTAATCTGAACATCTGACGGCGCTGGCTTACAGGCGCTGAGCAGCAGCGTTGCTGTACAAATTGAAGCTAATAAACTGAATTTCATCATCATTTTTCATTTTGCTTAAGTTCCCGATAACAAGCATGCTAGCATGCAGTGCCGGTGAAGCTGCAACAGTCCCTGTTGCATACGTTTGCAGCAACGGCGTTAAGCGTTGTAGCGCCGGTCGAGCTCGTCGATGAGCGCGAGCAGATACTGATTGTCCCTGGCCTGCAGGCGTTCCGGTCTCACCGCGCCGGTCTCCGTCAGCACCAGCACGGCGTCTCCGCTGACAAAATAAACGTGATGGCCAAAAAAGCTGACCGCGACCGACAAATCCTGTAAACGATAACCACAGCCATAAGGTGTGTCAGCCACCACGCCAAAATGTTCGGTGGTAGCAAATACCCGCAAGAGTTTCTGACTTGATGGTAAAGTCGTCATACTGACTGAATTGTTCCTGCTATTCATCCTGAGCGCAAAAACTAGCATAGTTCAGTCGGGTTTATCCTGTAGTCATATCAAAGAGATCCGATTAATGCATCACATTGCCAAATTGATGACAGCGGCAAGCCTGTTTGCCAGCCTGACGATGATGTCCCCGGCCAGAGCGGCAGACTCTGTTTTATTACAAGCGTTACAGCCTTATTGCGGCAAAGCCTTTGCCGGCAAACTCATCACCAATGCGCCGGAAGATGCGGCGATGGCGGGCCAGACGCTCATCGTGCATGTAGCAAATTGCCGCAAGGGCGAAGTACGGATGCCATTTCATGTCGGCGCAGACCGCTCCCGCACCTGGGTGCTGCGCGAGTTGCCGCAGGGTCTACAACTCAAACATGATCACCGTCATCAGGACGGCAGTCATGACGAGTTGACGATGTATGGCGGCTTGTCTGCTGACGCTGCCACCGCACTGACGGTGCGTTTTCCGGCCGATGCGTACAGCAAACTGATGTTTCAGGCACTTGGCCGTACTGCAGCTCCAGCTAATGTCTGGTCTTTTACCCTAGAACCCGGTCAGCAGCTGATTTACCGCTTAAGCCGGCCAGGTCGTGAATTTGCTGTGGCGTTTGATTTGAGCCAACCCGTGTCGTTGCCGCCACCGGCCTGGGGCGCGCCGCAGGTGTCTGCGCAATAAACAGTTGCGCTCAGCGGATGCGCTTAAGTGTGTGCTGGCTGAGATTGGCAGTGCTGGTACTTCAGCGCCCGCTTTAGTAACATCAGGCCGCTGTCACCTCTGATGGCAACCTGATAACGACAACAATCACCCCAGGTGATGGAGATTTTATGAAACCACAATTCTGGTTTTCAGGAACATGGTTAGCACTCAGTGCCTGCCTGAGCCTGGCGGCCTGTCAAAAGCAGCCGGAACCGGCGGCAACGACAGCAGCGCCAGTGGCAGCCACAGCCGAACAGGCAGCTCCGGCGGCCTTGCCGGACACTGAGTTCAATCCCAAACTTGCTGAATATATCAAAACCTTATCCTCTGACGAGTTCCAGGGCCGCGCGCCGGCGACTAAAGGCGAAGAACTGACGCTGGCGTATCTGTCAGAGCAATTCAAACGCATCGGCTTAAAGCCGCTTAGTGACGGCAGTTATATCCAGCCGGTGCAGCTGGTGCAAATCGACCCGAAAGAAGTCTCGGCGATGACCTTCAGCGGTGACAAAGCGCCGGCACCTTTTAAATATCGCGACCAGATGTTTACCTGGACCACCCGTGTCACAGAATTCAGTGAAATCAAAGATTCTGAGCTGGTGTTTGTCGGCTACGGTATCGTTGCACCGGAATATGACTGGAATGACTACGAAGGTCTGGACGTCAAAGGCAAAACTGTCGTGATGTTTGTTAACGATCCGGGTTTTGCCACACAGGATCCAAAACTCTTCACCGGCAATGCCATGACCTATTACGGTCGCTGGACTTACAAGTTTGAAGAAGCAGCCCGTCAGGGCGCGGCCGGTGCGCTGATTGTGCATGAAACCGATGCGGCATCGTACGGCTGGCATGTGGTCGCCGGCGGTTCTGCCACCAAGTTTGACTTGATCAATCCAAACAAAAACGCAGATCGCACGGCGATTGAAGGCTGGGTGACCACTGAATCGGCCAATACGCTGTTTGGTGTCATTGGTGAAAATATCGAGTCGATGCGTAAAAAAGCGTTGAGTAAAGATTTTGCGCCTATTCCGCTGGGTATCAAAGCCTCCGTATCGGTGAAAAGCAATGTGCGTGAGCTGACGTCGGGCAACGTGGTGGGCATCATCGAAGGCAGCGAAAAGCCGGATGAAGCCATTTTGTATATGGCACACTGGGATCACCTCGGCCTGGATTTCGCCAATCCGAAAAACAAAGTCTTTAACGGTGCCAAAGATAACGCCTCGGGTACTGGTGCGTTGATTGCGATGGCGGAGTACTTTGCCGCGCAGCCAAAACCCAAACGTTCAATTGCGTTTGTAGCCGTGACAGCCGAAGAGCGTGGTTTGTTAGGTTCAGCCTGGTATGCCAAACATCCGGTGTTCCCACTGAATAAAACTGTGGCCGGTATCAACATGGACGTCATTAACGTCGATGGGCCGGTCAAAGACATGACCGTCGTCGGTTATGGCAATTCTGAGCTCGAAGTCCTGCTGAAAAAGTACACTGAACAACAAGGCCGTTATATTGCACCGGAAACCAATCCTTCAGCCGGTTCTTACTACCGCTCAGACCACTTTAACCTGGCGAAAAAAGGCGTGCCGATGTTGTACGCCAAAGGCGGGGTTGACAGTGTTGACCACGGCAAAGAGTGGGGCATCAAACAGCACGAAGAATATACCAAGTGCTGCTACCACAAAGTCGAAGACGAATACAGCGACAGTTGGGATTTACGCGGTGCGCAGCAGGATATGTTCCTGTATTACCGCGTCGGCCGTGAGCTGGCTGATGACACCAGCGCCTGGCCAAACTGGTATGAAGGCAAAGAGTTTAAAGCCGTCCGCGACGCGTCTTTAGCGCAATAACGATGTGCTGTTGTGAAAAATCCCTGCCAGGCAGGGATTTTTTTTGCTAACTCAGTGTCCGGGACAATTTATTAAAAAGATTAATCGTCGACCGGGCCTGACTGCTCAGGCCTTGGCAGCGGGCGTTTATCTTTGCCTGCGGCACGCGATTTTTTCAGCACTGTCGCCAGTGGCTGTAGCAGGTCGCTGTGACGCTGATGCAGATAATGATAGATGCCTGCGCTGGCCAACACGCCGGGCAAGGCTGAAATACCAGCCTGTTCGGTTTTCTCCGGTAACACAGTCAAAACTGACAGCCGATCTTCGAGTAACACATCAATCTTGCCCTGTTCCAGCATGCCGACGGCTTGTTCCAGCGTGGTGACCGGCACCGCATGTCCGGCAAATTGCATTTGGCTTGCCAGACGAAAACCACGCACATACCCAATGCGCAGTTGTTTTTGTAGCGGCCATTGCCGCAGATTTTGCAACTGCGTGGTGCGAACAAAAGCCAGTAATTCGATGCGGGCCAGTTCAACCGGCACTTGCCGCAGTGCGGTAAACTCTTGCTGAATGCCATCGATGCGGAATAATTCACCATCGTATAAACCACGATTGGTCATCTGCAGCGAACGCCCGGCGGGCAGCCGGACTACTTGCATCTGATAACCCAGCCGGCCATAAGCCCGGCGTAGCTGTTGTTCGATTTGGCTGGAAAACGCTGACTGACTGAGGCTGGTGGCAATTTGTAGCTGATGGGGCTGTGGCTGCGTTGCGTGAGACTGGTCGACAGCATTGGGCCCGCCAGCAGCAGACTTTGCGCTAAACAGCAGTACCAGCAGCACCATACCCGGGCTTTGAAATTGCCAGCGTAACGCCATCCTCACTCCCGTTTGCAGCCGCAAGCTCAGTTGCAGTGAAATTCTCTGATGTTATTCGACTATAACCAGTCTGCGGCCTTTGCGGCAGCACTAATGCAAAAAAAGCCCGCTACAGCGGGCTTCGGTCTTAGGGCGTCAGAACTGGTAGTCCTGCAGCTTCAGGCCAAGCGTTTTGAGTTTTAACAGCTCTGGCCGCAGCTGTTTGGCAGGACCCACGACGACGACGCTAAACGATGCCGGGTCCAGATGGCGTTTTGCCAGCTGATTCAGCTCGTCTAACGAAATGTCGCGGACGATTTGATTGCGTTGTTGGGTGAAATCTGCGGCCAGCTGATACTGCAATATTGCGGCCATAAATCCCAGCTTAGCGCCCGGCGTTTCATAGGCCAGCGCGTCCGACTGATTAATGGCTTTACGCATAAATTCCAGTTCTTGTGTGGTCATGCCCTGTTGCTGATAGCGGCTGATTTCTTTGTAGAATTCGGCAACAGATGGTGCTGTCACGTCGGCGCGCACCGCCGCCGATGCGCTGTAAAGACCGGCATAACGGTCGGCACTGAAGCCACTGCGGGCGCCATAGGTGTAGCCTTTGTCTTCGCGCAGGTTCAGGTTGATCCGGCTGTTGAAATTTCCACCCAACACAAAATTCATCAGGCCGGCCCGGAAATATTCGCCGGTAAAATCTTTGCTCAGGCTGCGTTTGACAATGCGGATCTCGGATTGTGGCGCGTCTGGTTTATCGATGAGATAAATGGTGCCGGCTTTGGCTATCGCGTCGGGGATTTGCACTTGCCGCGCCGGTGCTTCGCCTTGCCAGCGTTGCAGTCGCGGTTGCAGTTCGGACAGCACCTGCGCCTGTGGCAGATCAGACACCAGAATCAGTTCAGCCCGGCCCGGTTTAAACAGGCGCTGGGCATAAGCTTTGACATCCGCCAGTGTCAGCTTGCTCACCGACTGCAGCGTGCCCTGATTTGGATAAGCGCTGATATGATTGCCATACATCAGCTGTTGCACAGCGCGGGAGGCCATAAAACCGGCATCTTTTTCCGCATGCTGAATGCCTTGCAGGGTTTGCTGGCGTAGCCGCTCAAAATCCTGCGGGTTAAAGCCCGGCAGCAGCAGTTTTTCCATCAACAGCTCTAAGGTCTGCGGCAGATTTTTGCTGAGGCTTTGTACTGACACTTCCAGATATTCGTCACCGGCAGAAAAACTAATCGAAGAGCCGAGTTTTTCCAGCGCCAGACTCATTTGCTCGGTACTTTTGAGCATGGTGCCTTCATCCAACAGCGCCGCCAGCAGCTGGCTGATACCAACTTGTGCCGGTGTTTCGTCATACAGGCCCAACGGAATACGCAGCAATAAGGACGTAGTTGGTGTTTCCTGACTTTGCGCGCCCAGCACGCGGATGCCGTTACTCAGGCTCTGCTGCCAGGTTGCCGGTAACTCAATGGCCGGGTTGGCGCCGGCCTGTGGAATTTTACTGCGGTCCAGGCTGTCTTTGACCGGCCGCAGCTGTAAATCTTCGGCTTTGGTGGTGGAAGGGCCGCCAAAATCATGCTGCACCGGTGTGAAGTTATCCGCTTTAGCGATGAGCCGGCGCTGGCCTTTGGGTACCACACTCATAATCACCGCCGCTTTGCCTTTGACATACTGCTGATAAACGCGCTCGACATCGGCTTTGCTGACATTCTGGTAGCGGGCCAGATCTGCGAATGTTAAATCCGGCTCACCGAAGAAGGTTTCGTTTAGGGCCAGCTGACTGACTTTGCCCTCGACGCTTTGCAGGCCAAAAATACTGGCGGCTTCCATCTTGGCTTTGACTTTATTCAGGTCATCGTCGGTGACGCCGCGCTGTTCAAATTCGACCAGACTCTGGCGGATTTGTTGCTCAGTCTCGGCCAGCGATGTAACCGAACCCGGTGCAGGCAACGCCAATAAGGTGAATTCACAGGCCAGTTCCTGACAACCATGGCCGGATTGCGCCTGCACTGCTTTTTGTGTTTTCACCAGATTTTTATACAGCAGCGAGTTATTACCGCCACCAAGGATCTCGGCGAGGATATCCAGCGGCGCTTCGTCAATGTGGCGCACATAGACAGTCGGGAAGGCCATATACAACAGCGGCAGATGCACATTATCTTCCATTGAAATATAACGGTCCTGCGTCAGTGTTACTAAAGGTTTGGCGGCTGGGGTCACTTCCGGACCTGCCGGGATCGCGGCGAAATACTGCTGCACCAGCGGCAGTATTTCTTCGGCTTTTACCGCGCCGCCAATGGTCAAAGTCGCATTGTTCGGACCGTACCAGCGTAGGAAAAACGCTTTCACATCATTGACGTTGGCGCGGTTTAAGTCGGCCATATGGCCAATTACCGGCCAGGAATATGGATGACCGTCCGGATAGAGCGCCTGATCAACCTGCTCCGACAATCGGCCATAAGGCCGGTTATCAACGCTTTGGCCACGTTCGTTTTTCACCGTTTCACGCTGTACTTCAAATTTCTTTTCGGTGACGGCGTTGAGTAAAAAGCCCATACGGTCAGATTCCAACCACAGCACTTTTTCCAGCTGATTCACCGGCACTGTCTGGTAATAGTTGGTGCGGTCGGTATTGGTCGAGCCATTCATTTCACCACCGGCTTCGGTGATGATTTGAAAATGCTGCTCGTCGGCGACATGCTCCGAGCCCTGAAACATCATATGTTCAAAAAAGTGGGCAAAACCGGATTTGCCGGGTTCTTCCCGCGCCGAACCTACGTGATAAGTGACATCGACATGCACCAGCGGGTCGGACGCATCTTCGTGCACTATGACGGTCAGGCCGTTCGCCAACCGATATTTTTTGTACGGGATAGCCACAGCTGCCGTGGGTTTGCTGGCGTCTTTGACCAGACTGACACCTGCTGGCAGGGCCGGTGTGGGGGCGGCGCTATTGCTTGCCTGCTGACAACCGGCCAGTAGCAGACTGAGACTTAACAACGATAATGCGAATGTTTTCATGAATACTCCGGGTAAAACTGTCGGATCGCAGTGAAAAAGATGTAGGTCACGCCCATGGCATGTGACTCGGGGCATCCAACCAGTGCGATGTAGATCCCTGGCTGCACTTTAAGTTCCTGAAACAAAAAATCAACATCTGTGACGCCTGATGCGGTATGTAACGCTGCAGCTGCGGTAAAAGACGGCGGCAGGGCAGCAGTTGTACTGCGTGCTGTCCGCCGTTTTGTGTCCGCTGTCCGCGCACTGGCGGACAGAAAAAGTGTCCGCGGACAGGTGTTTATTTATCGGTGTTTATTTAAGTTACTGATAAATAACAAAAATAAAGTTGGCATATCCTCTGCAATAGCCAGCAGTAACCCGGCGCCACAGAGTGATGGCGACCCGCAACGGACAGAGGATAAAAGAAAAGATGATCAAAGGTACAGAGCAACAGGATGTGCGGATTGAAAAAGCGCCGCAAACACCAGTGTTGAAGCTAGTGGCAGCTTTTGCCGGTATCAGTCTGTTGTTGTGGGGCAGTTACCAGCTGATGTTTTCGACCGGTGCCAATGCGGCGATGGTGCTGGCGCGCAATGAAGTCCAAACCGCGTTGGTCAGCCGCGGCGATTTTGTCCGCGATTTAGCGGTACAGGGCAAAGTGGTCGCTGCCAACGCACCGACGCTGGTCAGTCAACAGGATGGTCTGGTGCGTTTTGTCAAACAACCGGGCGAAGCCGTAACCATCGGCGATTTGCTGGCGGTGGTGGAAAGCCCAAGCTTAGAAAACGAAGTGAAACAACAACAAGCACTGTTGCTGTCGATGCAGTCTGAACACGAACGTGCCAAATTACTGGCCCGCGAACAGCAGCTCGATATGCAGCAGGTCGAAAGCTCAGCTTCGGTCAATCTGCAGGCGGCCAAACGTGAACTGGCGCGCGCCGAGCAGTCAATGCAGCTGGGCGTGATGCGCCAGATTGATTTGGACATCGCCAAAGACAAACTGGCGCAGACCGAACTTGAATACAAACACGCCCGCGCCAAAGTGGCGCTCGCTGCCGACAAACTGAACTTTGAGCAAAAATCCGGCGAGCAAAGCCTAGCGCGCCAGGCTTTAGTGGTGGCCGAACTCGAGCGCAAACTGGCGGCACTGCAAATCAAAGCGCCGGTGACCGGTCAGGTCGGTAACTGGCTGGCCACCCAGCAAACTCAAGTCCTGACCGGACAAGGCCTGCTGACCGTTATCGACTTAAGCCAATACGAAGCCGAGCTGAGCGTGCCGGAAAACTACGCGGCCGATTTATCACCAGGCCTTCCGGTGGAAGTCACGCTGAACGGCCAGAAGCTGAGCGGCCAGTTGTCGCATGTGGCCGCAGAAGTGAAAGACAGCAATGTTTCAGCCCGGGTGCGTTTTGCTGATCAGGACGCCAAAGCGTTGCGGCAAAACCAACGCGTGACCGGCCGTATCGTGTTTGACGAGCGCAAAAACGTACTGCGGGTGGCGCGCGGAGAATTTGTTGCCAGTGGCGGCGGCCGCATCGGTTACCGGTTGGAGCAGGATGTCGCAGTGCGCACACCGCTGGAACTCGGCGCTTTATCGGTGCAATGGGTGGAGATCATCAATGGCGCAAAAGAAGGCGACGAGCTGGTGGTATCCAGCCTGACGGAATTTAAAGATGCCGCCAGGGTGCGGCTGAACTGAACAAAACAGCACAGAACAGAACAGCAAAAAGGACGAATCACATGATTAGAATTAATAACCTGAGCAAAATTTTCCGCACTGAACTGATTGAAACGCACGCGCTGAAAAACATTCAGCTGCATGTCAGCGAAGGCGAGTTTGTCGCTTTAACCGGCCCGTCCGGTTCCGGTAAATCCACGCTGCTGAACGTGCTCGGTACGCTGGAACATTTTGACAGTGGTGATTATCTGCTGGACGGCCAATCGGTCAAAGGTTTGTCTGACAAAGCCTTATCAGCGCTGCGTAATGAAAAAATTGGTTTTATCTTTCAGGGCTTTAACCTGATTAAAGATTACAGCCTGTTTGACAATATCGAATTGCCGCTGCGCTATCGTGGTTTTAACGCCGCTGAGCGTAAACGCCGGGTTGAATATGCGCTGGAGCAGGTGGGCCTTGCCGCACGGCGCGATTATCATCCGAGCCAGCTATCCGGTGGTCAGCAGCAACGTGTCGCCATCGCCCGCGCTATTGCCGGTCAGCCGCGAATTCTGCTGGCGGATGAACCGACCGGTAATCTGGACTCCTTAATGGCGCGCCAGGTGATGGAATTGCTGGAACAGATTAACCAAAATGGCTGCACCATTTTGATGGTGACACATGACCCGGAACAGGCCCGCCGCGCTGGCCGGCAGGTGCAAATCATTGACGGTCAGCTCAGTGATGCGGCGATGTACGACCCGCTGGCGCACCATAACCCTGTGGCAGTGGCTTAAGGAGCAGGTCATGGAACAATTTCTGTATTACCTCAAAGTCAGTCTGAAAAGCATTCGCCGCGCGCCTTTGCCCTATGCACTGACCATCCTGATTTTAAGCCTGGGCCTTGGCGTATTTTTTGCCAATGCGACTTTTTATTACCGGTTAAATGCCGACCCGCTACCGCATAAAAGCGACAAATTATTTTTCCCATTTATGTTGTTAGTGCCTTATGAATGCCAGAACTGTGAGCCGCCAAATGTGCTTAGTTACAGCAATGTGCAAAAGCTCAGTGCGACTGACATTCCGTCGGCCAAAGCAGCGATGTACAGCGCTGATGGTTATTTACGCTTAACACCGCAACAGCCACCATTACCGGTCAAAATCCGTCTGACCCAGCCTGATTTTTTCCACATGTTTGAAGTGCCGTTTTTACATGGTTCAGTCTGGCCGGATGCCAGCGCCCGCGCTGAAGTGATTTTAAGCCGGCAAACTGCAGAGAAACTGTTTGGCGAGACCAATGTCGTCGGCCGCAGCCTGACGCTGGATGACCATCAATATACAGTTTCAGCGGTACTGGCGGACTGGACTATGTTGCCACGCTTGTTTGACGCGAATAATAACAATCACTTATCCGAAGTTGAGGATATCTACCTGCCGCTGGAAACCGGCTATGACCGCAATTATCTGTCGAACTCGCAATCATCCAGTTTTCAGGATGCCGACTACCGGAAGCTCGCCACAGACGGGCGTACCAAAGCGATTCATCAGCTGCAGTTTTGGGTGCAACTCGACACGCCTGAACAGCAGCAGGCCTACCGCCAGTTTATGGCCAATCTGACTGCCGATGAGAAAAAAGCCGGCCGTCATCCCAGCACCATCAACAATAAACTGGTAGCAATGCGTGACATCGTGGCGCATTTCAACCAGCAAGGCGGCGATATTAAAGCCTTTGCGCTGGTCACCCTGCTGTTTTTACTGGTGTGTTTGTTTAACGCCAGCCATTTGTCACTGAACCGATATATTGCCAACCAATATGAAATCAGTTTGCGTCGCGCCTTAGGGGCCAGCCGCTGGCACATTCAGCAGCAGGCACTGGCAGATGTATTGCTGATGGCAGGCATTACTGCCGTGGCGGCGTTGCTGATTGGTTACAGCGGCATCAGCCTGATGAATTATCTGTTGCCGGCAAACCGTTTGTTTTCCAGCTGGGACTGGGCGCTGTTGTTGAGCCTGCTGGCCCTGACTCTGGGCTGCAGCTATCTGGTCACATTGTATCCATCCCTGCGTGCTTCGTTTGGCGCACTGAATCAGCAACTGAAGGAATAAGTCATGATTTCGCTGCATTTAATCTTTAAATCGATGTTACGCCGCAAAGTCGTCACCAGCCTGTTGCTGGTACAACTGGCCTTGACGCTGGCGTTGTTGTCCAACAGTAGTTTGCTGGCGCTACAGACCTGGAACCAGCTGAGCCAGCCGACCGGGCTGGATTTGGATAATATTTTGTATGTGTCGCTTAAACCGACCAGCAAAAACTTACAGGAATACCCGGCCTTTGCCGATTTGCTGGAGCGCCAGCTGGCCGCAGTGCGTCAGATGCCGGGTGTTGCCGCCGTTTCTTTTACCAACCAGTCGCCGTTAATGGAAGGTGGATCGAATGGCAACGTCAATGACGAAAATAATCGCGAAAACAATACGCAGAATGTGCCGCAATACACGGTATCGCCAGACTTCTTAAAGGTGCTGCAGCTAGATGTGCTGGAAGGGGAGATCCCACAACAGATCCAGGCCTGGGACGGCGAAAGTACAATACCGGTGGTGCTGACCAAAAGTTTGGCCGAACGGGTATTTCCCGGTAAATCAGCCATTGGCCAACTGACCAACGGTGGCCCTGTTGCGGCAGTGATTGAAGATTTTTATGGCCAGCGTAATGCTGAGCGGGTGATGTATAACCGTCTGCAAATCGCCCAAATTTATGGTGTCGCCTGGGGCTACGGCATTATTTTACGGGTTGAACCCGGCAAAGCGGAGCATATCCGCAGCCAAATTCCGGACATACTGAAAACTGCGGATGCGAATATTGAAATCTTCTCGGTACGGACTTTGGACGAGCAGTTACATCGGATGTTCCGTAATGAGTTTGGCCTGGCGACTTTATTGGCGGTATTAAGTGGTCTCATGCTGCTGGTATCGATGATTTCCAGCTACAGTAACGCCCATTTTAATGCGTTAAAACGCCAGCAGGAGATCGGTATCAAACGGGCGCTGGGTGCCAGCAAACAAGGTATTTTGCTCGAGATGCTGACGGAAAATTGGTGTACTACAGTGGCCGGCGCGGGGATTGGGATAGTGGCAGCCTGGTTGCTGAATCAGGCGCTGGCGTTGGTCATCAGTATTCCGGCACTTCCGGTCTGGTTACCGCTGAGCGCCTTGTTGATGTTAATGTGTTGTGTCACGCTGGCCACATGGTATCCTGCCACAATCGCGACCCGGGTGTCACCGGCAACTGCAACTAAGACTCTGTAAATAATGGCAAAAATACTGGTGATTGATGATAACGACGCGGTACTCACCGCGTTGTTAACCCTGTTCCGGCTGGAAGGCTATCAGGTGCTGACGGCCGCAGATCCGGCACAGGCGCTGGCTTTATTGCAGGCAGAACCGGTGGACCTGATTCTGCAGGATATGAATTTTGCCAAAGGCGAAATGACCGGCAGTCAGGGCAAAAACCTGTTTTATCAGCTGCGGACTTTGTACCCACAGCTGCCGGTGGTGCTGATGACTGCCTGGACTGCACTCGATATGGTCGTGGAGCTGGTCAAAGCCGGTGCCTGTGATTACATCGCTAAACCCTGGGACGACCAGCGTCTGCTGATGACAGTGCAAAACGCGCTGAAATTAAAGCAGTTACAGGATCAGCAACGCGATGCAGAGCGCAAGCAACAGGAGCGGCAGCAGGCTTTCGCCGGCAAAGATTTATGTGGTCTGGTATTTGCCAGCACAGCGATGGAGCGGCTGCTGCAAATGACGCTGCAGCTGGCGCCATCGCAGGCGGCGGTGCTCATCACCGGTGAAAACGGCAGTGGCAAAGAAGGCGTTGCACAGATATTACATGCCAATTCAGCGCGCGCCGCGAAGCCGCTGGTCAAGGTCAATATGGGCGCTTTGCCGGCCGATTTGATGGAAGCTGAACTGTTTGGCGCTGAAGCCGGCGCTTATACCGGTTTAACTAAAGCGCGCATCGGCCGTTTTGAAGCGGCCGATGGCGGTACTTTGTTTCTGGACGAAATCGGCAATTTGTCATTGTCCGGTCAGATGAAACTGCTGCGGGTGCTACAAACCGGCGAATTTGAACGCTTAGGCTCCAGCGTGACACGCCGGGTTGATGTCCGGCTGTTATCGGCGACCAACGCCGATTTAGCCAAAGCTATTGCGCTTGGGCAGTTCCGCCAGGACTTGTATTACCGCATTAATGTGGTGCAGTTGCAGGTACCGGCGCTGCGCGAGCGGGTCGATGATATTCTGCCGCTGGCCCGGCATTTCCTCGGCGGGCACAAACAACTGAGCCGCGAAGCGGAACAGCAGCTCTGTCAATATCCATGGCCCGGCAACGTGCGTGAGTTACAAAACGTTTGTCAGCGTGCGCTGTTATTGTGTCAAAGCGACACGATTTTAGCCGCAGATCTGGCGCTGGAAACGGACTTTGGCGCAAAACCCCGAACGCTGGATGACATCGCGCGCAGCGACATTGAACAGGCGTTAGCGGCGCATCAAGGCATCGTCTCGCGGGCGGCCAAAGCACTGGGCATCACGCGTCAGGCGCTGTACCGGCGCATGGAGTTTTATGGCATTGCTACCCCTTAAACCGGGCCGGAGCGGGCTTTATCTTGGCGCGGCGCTGCTACTTGGCAGTTTTGCCGGCTTGTTGTGGCAGTCGGTGCCACAACAATATGGTGTCTTCGCTGCTTTCGGTGCAGTCGTATTACTGTTATGGCTGTTACTGCGCAGTTATCTGCGCCAGCTCGACACTGAAGTGATGGCGCTTAATCTGCAAGCGGACAGCCTGCGCGACCAGAGTTTTAATTTAAGCGCCAACCGTGCCGTGCTGCGCGAACTCACACCACTGGCCGAGGCGCTGAACCAGATGTCGGCGGAGCTGGCGCAACAACGCGCCACTTTGTATCAGCGCGAATTGCTGCTTGATACCGTGCTGCAAACCAATCCCAGTGCTTTGATCCTGACTGATGAACAAGGCCGGGTACTGTTCAGTAACCCGGCCGCACGGCATTTGTTGTCGGGCGGCCGCCGTTTTGATGGCAGCTTTTTCACTGAAGTGCTGGCCGATTGGCCGGAATTGCAGCAGGCCTGCCTGACAGGTTCACAAGGCCTGATCCACGCC
>CAMLRA010000049.1 GCA_946482325.1 uncultured Chromatiaceae bacterium
TAATCCCTAATCCCTAATCCCTAATCCCTAATCCCTAATCCCTAATCCCTAATCCCTAATCCGTAATTCCTAACTTTAGTCCCGAGATGCCTCGCGCTAGCGCTAGCGCCGCAACAACAGTGCCGAATCAGTCTGGCGATAAAAAGTGGTTGGTGTGCCATCAGCGCTGACATGCCTCAAGGTGTTAAAATATTCTTTGACTAAGGTATCAAAAGTATCGCCTCACCCAAAGGGTTAATATCAAGGATGTGAGTCCATGACGGCTATTACCAGTCAAGATTCAATTGTGCTTGCTCTGACTGGCTTTTTAACCCAACATGGATCCCGACCAGGCGCACAGCCTTGCCATGCCCTCGTTGCCACGCCTGTATCAGTAACTGTTGTAGCAACTGAAAACACAGTTCAGGATGTTGCCGCTCTATAGTGGTTTGATGAAAATCCTGAAATTTCAGCTTAATTCCCACTTTATGGATATGTTCCTGCGCACCACATCGCTCAATGCGGCGTAATAATTTTTGATACATGTCAGCGAGTGGTTGCAGGCTTTGTTCAGGCTGATTTAAATCCTGACTGAATGTTTGTTCAACCGCCACCGACTTTCGTTCCCGCTCAGTATGGACCACACGGTGGTCAAGCCCCTGACTTCGCTCTAACAACACTTCGGCAAAACTACCAAACTCTCTGACTAACATGGTCAAGTCGGCGTTTTTTACGTCGTTGCAGCGATGCAGACCAAACTTAGCCAGCTTTTCGGCGGTTTTCTGGCCAACGCCAGGAATTTTCCGCAATGGCAGACTGGTCACGAAAGCACTGACCTGCTCGGGTGGGATCACAAACAAACCATCAGGTTTATTCTCGTCACTGGCAATTTTTGCCAGGAATTTATTTGGTGCAACACCCGCGGAAGCCGTGAGACCGGTTTCCTGATAGATGGTCTGGCGGATATGCTCGGCAACTCGGGTGGCACTGCCTTGAAACATATCGCAATCGGACACGTCAAGATAAGCTTCATCCAACGAAAGCGGTTCTACTTTGTCAGTGTAGCGATGGAAAATAGCCTGAATACTGGTACTGACAGCTTTATATTTTTCCATATTGCCAGGGACCAAAATCAGTTGTGGGCAGAGCTTAAACGCTTGCCCTGTCGGCATGGCTGAACGCACGCCAAAAGCTCGGGCGGGGTAGTTACAAGTACTAATCACGCCCCGTTCCGTCCGGCTCCCTCCTATCGCGAGAGGGACATGGCGCCAGGCGGGGTTGTCCCGCATTTCGACTGCTGCAAAGAAACAATCCATGTCGATATGAATAATTTTGCGCATGGTTAAATGATGCTGTATATGTATACAGTTATCATAACCAGAAAAAACGAACTGTAAAGTGCCGACAACGAGATATTGTGTAAAGGCAGCGATAGCGCGTATTTGCCACGCAATGAACTGCTCTGATGTGCCAAAGAACTAGCGCATACAGATGTTCAGACGTCTAATTTTGCAGTGCAGACAAACCACAACCGGTGTATCATATCGCGCAGTTTTTGTATCTTAATTTGCGACTGTGCCAAAGCAGGAGAAACCATGTTAAAGCGTGAAATGTCGATTGCCGATTTTGATCCACAATTATGGCAAGCTATTGTTGATGAAACTCAGCGTCAGGAAGATCACATTGAGCTGATCGCTTCTGAGAACTACTGCAGTCCACGAGTTCTGCAGGCCCAAGGTTCGCAGCTGACTAACAAATATGCCGAAGGTTACCCGCATAAACGCTACTACGGTGGTTGTGAGTTTGTTGATATTGCTGAAGATTTAGCCATCGCCCGTGCCAAAGAACTGTTCGGTGCTGATTATGCGAACGTCCAGCCACATTCTGGTTCTCAGGCAAACTCTGCGGTGTTTCTGGCGCTGTTAAATGCCGGCGACACAATCCTGGGTATGAGTCTGGCACACGGTGGTCACTTGACTCACGGCGCAACAGTCAGTTCATCAGGTAAGCTGTACAAAGCTGTACAGTACGGCCTGCACCCGGAAACTGGTGTGATTGACTATGACCAGGCTGAAGCTTTAGCGCTGGAACATAAACCAAAACTGATCATTGCTGGTTTCTCGGCTTATTCAGGTATTGTTGATTGGCAACGTTTCCGTGATATCGCTGATAAAGTTGGCGCTTACCTGATGGTCGACATGGCTCACGTCGCTGGATTAGTGGCTGCGGGTCTGTATCCAAACCCAGTGCCAATCGCTGACGTCGTCACCACGACCACACACAAAACGCTGGCCGGCCCGCGCGGTGGTCTGATCCTGGCGCGTAAAAACGAAGAAATTGAAAAGAAACTGAATTCTGCAGTGTTCCCGGGCGGTCAGGGTGGTCCTCTGATGCACGTGATCGCAGCCAAAGCTGTGGCATTCTTAGAAGCATTACAACCAGAGTTTAAAACTTACCAGCAACAAGTACTGAAAAACGCGGTCGCTATGTGTGATGCAATGAAAGCCCGTGGCTACAAAATCGTCTCTGGCGGCACACAAAACCATTTGTTCCTGATGGACCTGATTGATAAAGACATCACAGGTAAAGAAGCCGACGCATGGTTAGGTCAGGCTCACATCACCGTAAACAAAAACTCTGTGCCAAATGACCCGCGTTCACCATTTGTGACCTCTGGTCTGCGTATCGGTACGCCTGCTATCACGCGTCGCGGTTTTAAAGAAGCCGAAGCGCAAACGGTAGCAAATCTGATTTGCGACGTACTGGACAGCCGTGGTGATGCCGCGGTGATCGAAAAAGTGCGGACGCAGGTTTCTAACTTGTGTGCGCGTTTCCCGGTTTACGCATAAGTTTAGGCGCCGCAGCCTGACAGCCGTCGGGCTGAAGTGATATGATGGCCGCCTTTCGCGGCCATTGTTTTTTCAGGAGAAGGCCTGTGTTTTGTCCTTTTTGCCGGGCGGACGATACCAAAGTCATCGACTCCCGTCTGGTTGCTGATGGTTATCAGGTCAGACGGCGGCGGGAATGTACTGCCTGCCATGAACGTTTTACTACCTTTGAAGCCGCCGAACTGGTGATGCCCCGGATCATCAAACGTGATGGCTCACGTGAACCGTACAATGAAGACAAGCTGCGCAGTGGTCTGCAGCGTTCTCTGGAAAAACGACCGGTACCGACTGAAGATATTGAATCGCTGATCAGCAAGGTCGAATCCCAGCTGCGGGCAACCGGCGAGCGTGAAGTGCAAAGTGAAATGATTGGTCACTTAATCATGGAACAATTGCTGCTTTTGGATAAAGTCGCCTATGTCCGTTTTGCTTCTGTCTATCGTTCCTTTAAAGATATTCGTGAATTTGGTGAAGAAATCGCCCGGCTCGGGGACGATCCGGCATGACCACATTTTCAGAGTCCGATCATCAATTTATGCAGCGAGCTCTTGAGCTTGCGAGTTTGGGGCGTTTTACCACGCCACCAAATCCGAATGTAGGCTGTATCATTGTCAAAGACGGTCAGATCATTGGGGAAGGTTATCATCGCCAGGCTGGCGGCCCGCATGCCGAGGTTTTTGCCTTACGTCAGGCCGCTGATGCGGCAAAAGGTGCTACTGCTTATGTCACGCTGGAACCTTGCAGTCATTTTGGCCGCACACCACCATGTGCCGATGCGTTAATTGCCGCCGGGTTAAAACGGGTCGTGGTGGCGATGCTGGACCCAAATCCAAAAGTTGCAGGCGCTGGTGTCGAACGCCTCAGAGCTGCTGACATTCAGGTCGACGTTGGTTTGTTGGACACGCAGGCGGAAGCGCTGAATCCGGGTTTTTTACACAAAATGCGCACCAAGCGGCCTTATGTGCAACTGAAACTCGCCTGCAGCACGGATGGCAAAGTTGCGCTGGCCAATGGTGAAAGCCAATGGCTGACCGGTGCCCCGGCCCGTGAAGATGTGCAACTTTGGCGAGCGCAAAGTTGCGCCATTCTGTCGACCGCCGAAACAGTCAAAATGGACAGAGCCCTGTTGAACGTGCGCTCGGCAGCCGTCACGCCGCTGGACGATGGCCAATTACGTCAGCCACTGCGGGTGATTCTGGACCGGCGCTGTCGGCTGACTGGTTTTGAACCGCTGTTTCAGCTAGGTGGCGATATTCTGCTTTGTCACGCCGGGCCTGCTGACGAATGGCCTGAACTCGCGCCGACAGTTGTCGCTAATGTCAGCCGCTTGCGGCTCGGGCTTGATGCCGTCGGCCAGTTTGACCTCAATGCCCTTTTATCTGTCTTAGCCGATTACCCGATTAATACTTTGTGGGTCGAAGCCGGCAGTACACTTGCGACATCTTTCTGGCAGCAACAGCTGATCAACGAATTGGTGCTGTATCAGGCGCCGTTGTTGTTGGGGGCGGATGCCAAGCCGATGTTGCAGGCCGGTGGCCTCAGTCAGTTGTCAAAAGCACCACGTTGGCAGTGGCAGGATATCCGACAGATTGGCGACGACCTGCGACTGACGGCATTATTTAACAGCAACAAGCTACCAAAGCGCTGAGGAAGCATTATGTTTACCGGCATTATTGAAGCAACCGGCCAGATCAGTGCTATCCAGCGCAGCGGCCAGGATGCCAGGCTCACTATCCACAGTGACACACTGGATTTTTCCGACGTTAAATTAGGCGACAGCATTGCAAGCAACGGTGTTTGCCTGACCGTGACAGCACTCAGTGCCAACAGTTTCAGTGCTGATGTGTCGGGCGAAACTTTAAGCCGCACGCTGTTTGGCAGTTATCAGACTGGTCAGCGCATTAATCTGGAAAAAGCCTTGTTACCCACCACGCGGTTAGGTGGCCATTTGGTCAGCGGTCATGTCGATGGCATTGCGCTGGTCAGCCAGGTCGAGAAAACCGGCCAGAGCTGGCAAATCTACCTGCAGTCTCCGGCAGAGCTCAGTCGTTATATCGCAGAAAAAGGCTCGGTGACCATTGATGGGGTCAGCCTCACGGTCAACGAATTAACCAGCGATGGTTTCCGGCTGACCATTGTGCCGCATACCACCCGTGAAACTACAATCCAGGCACTCAAAGCCGGCAGCAAAGTTCATCTGGAAGTGGACTTATTGGCCCGATATCTCGAACGTTTATTGCAAGGCCGGCAGCAGGCTGCTCCCACGTCTGCGGTGACCATGAACTTATTACAACAAAGTGGTTTTCTCTGAGTATCTCCTGACTGGTGATACTAAACCCTGTACCCGAGGATTTGAGATGCAATTAAATACCCCAGCCGAAATTATCGACGATATCCGCAATGGCAAAATGGTCATCCTGATGGATGACGAGGACCGTGAAAACGAAGGCGATTTGGTGATGGCGGCCGAATATGTCACGCCGGATGCTGTGAATTTCATGGCGACCCATGGTCGTGGTCTGATTTGTCTGACACTGACACGTCAGCGCTGTAAACAGCTGGATTTACAGTTGATGGTGGATAAAAACAAATCGCCGTTTTCTACTGCTTTTACCGTGTCGATTGAAGCGGCCGAAGGCGTTACCACTGGTATTTCCGCTGCCGATCGCGCCCGTACGGTAAAAGCCGCTGTGGCACGTGACGCCAAACCGGCGGACATCGTGCAGCCTGGTCATATTTTCCCGTTGATGGCGCAGGATGGTGGTGTGTTAGTGCGTGCAGGTCACACTGAAGCCGGTTGTGATCTGGCCCGGTTAGCAGGCCTTGAACCTGCTGCGATGATTGTCGAAATCCTCAATGAAGACGGCACTATGTCGCGCCGGCCAGATTTAGAAAAATTTGCCGCCAAACATGGTATCAAAATTGGCACCATTGCTGATTTAATCGAGTATCGCAATTTAAACGAAACCACCATCGAACAGGTTGCGCGTTGTCATTTGCCAACCGCTGCCGGTGATTTTGAGCTGGTCACTTTCCGTGACACTATCGACAATCAGTTGCATTTTGCACTGGTTAAAGGCGAAATTAACGCAGAGCAACCCACCTTAGTACGGGTACATCTGCACGACACTTTCAGTGATTTGCTGCTGTCAAACCGCGGCGCCAACCGCAGTTTCTCGTTGCAATGTGCGATGGAACGGATTCAGCAAGAGGGCGGAGTGCTGGTGTTGTTAGGCAAACAAGAATCCACCGATGATTTAATCCGCACTGTGGAATATTTTGCTGCTGAAGACCGTGGTGAAAAACCAAGAACTGCCGCCTGGAAAGGCACCAGCCGCAATGTCGGGGTCGGCTCGCAGATTTTGGCCAGTCTCGGTGTGAAAAAGATGCGCTTACTCAGCCAGCCGAAGCGCTACCATGCGCTGTCGGGTTTTGGTTTGGAAGTGGTCGATTACGTTTCAGAATAAGCTGAATAAAAGCAGGATGGCAAAGGCCGGACTTGTGCTATCATATGCGGCCTTTTTCACAAAGTACTTTATAAAAGAGGATCTCCGATGCAGGTGATTGAAGCTGGCTTGTCCGCCAAAGGAAAAAAGTTTGCCATCGTCGTGGCGCGTTTTAACAGCTTTATCGTCGAAAGTCTGCTCGACGGTGCCGTGGATACCTTAAAGCGTGTTGGTAATGTCGACGACGCCGATATCACGGTCGTGCGGATCCCGGGTGCTTTTGAATTACCACTGGCGGTACAAAAAGTCGCTGCCAGCAAACAATATGATGCCATCATCGCACTGGGTGCAGTGATCCGTGGTGGCACTCCACACTTTGAATACGTTGCCGGTGAATGTACCAAAGGTATTGCGCAGGTCATGATGCAATATGGTTTACCGGTGTCTTTTGGCGTGCTGACGGTCGAAAGTATCGAGCAGGCTATCGAACGAGCTGGTACCAAAATGGGCAATAAAGGCGGAGAAGCTGCGTCTTCTGCGCTGGAAATGGTCAACGTTCTGGCTCAACTCTAGGATTTTTGCATGAAACCGAATGTACGTCGTCAGTCCCGTTCACTGGCAGTCCAAGGGATTTATAGCTGGCAGGTCAGCAAAAATCCGATTGGTGATATCGAGCAACAACTGTTGCTGGAACAAAATACCAAACATCTGGATGTTGGATTTTTTCAGGATTTATTGCGCGGTGTCGTGGTCAATCTGAACGTACTGGACGATGCATTAAAGCCGTTTGTTGAACGTCCGTTTGAAGAAATTGATTTGGTTGAAAAAGCCATCCTGCGGGTGTCGGCTTATGAACTGAAGTTCCGTCCTGATGTGCCATACAAAGTGGTGATCAACGAAGCGATTGAACTCGCCAAAGCCTTCGCCGCCGATGACAGTCACAAATTTGTCAACGGCATCCTCGATAAAGCAGTCAGGCTACTGCGACCAAACTGATGGAGAGCCGGCGAAAGTCGGCTTTTTTATGCACGAGTTTGAACTGATAGAACAATGTTTCGCCCGTTCCGGATATCGCCGTAATGATGTCAGTATTGGCGTCGGCGATGATGGCGCTGTGATCCAGGTCCGCGACGGCTTTGACTTGGTCGTGACGACAGACACCATGGTACAAGGTGTGCACTTTTTCCCCGATGTGGATCCGCGGTCACTTGGTCACAAGCTGGTCGCCGTCAATGTCAGCGATCTGGCGGCTATGGGGGCAGAGCCTTGCTGGCTGTCGTTGGGGCTGACGCTGCCTGCGGTCAATGATGAGTGGCTGAAAGCTTTTGCCGAGGGCTTGAGCGAAACTGCAGATTACTACAATTGCCAGCTGGTCGGTGGTGATACGACCCGTGGGCCCTTAACTTTAACCTTGTGCGCCAAAGGCATAGTGCCACGGGGCAAAATCCTGAGCCGCTCCGGTGCTAAAACCGGCGATTATATCTATGTCACCGGCACTTTAGGCGACGCAGCTTTTGGTCTGCAGGTGGAGCAGGGGAAGGCCGAGGTTAGCAAAAAACATCGTGGCCATGTTCTGCAGCGCTTTCATTATCCAACCGCCCGGGTAGCAATTGGTCAGGCGCTGCGGACCATCGCCAGCAGTTGTATGGATATTTCTGACGGATTATGTGGTGACTTACCACATATCCTGAAACGCTCAAACGCCGGTGCTATTGTCGATGTCGCAAAGATCCCGATGTCACAGGCGCTGAAAGACAGCTGCGACTGGCAACAGGCGCTGCAGTTCGCGTTATCCGGCGGTGAGGATTACGAGTTGCTGTTTACAGTACCTGAGGATAAACGCGGCTCGCTGGAAGTGTTATTGTCGCCTTATGGCGTGCCGGTGACTTGTATTGGTCGCATCACGGGTGCCACCGGGAAACTGGAATTACGACATCTGGACCAGCCTTTTAGCTACCAGCACAGCGGATACCAGCACTTCTGATGAAAAAACAACCTTTTAATCTGCGCCGCTGGCAACACATTGTGGCCACAGGCTTTGGTTCAGGCCTGGCGCCGGTGGCGCCTGGTACTTTTGGTACTGCCGCTGCGGTGCCTTTGGTATTTGCGTTGGCGCAGCTGCCATTGCTGTGGTCTGGCTTGTTGCTGGTCGCGCTGGCAGTGCTTGGTGTTTATGTCAGTGAGATCACCAGTCGCGATTTAGGTGTGGAAGATCATGGTGGTATCGTCATTGACGAAGTGGTTGGTTTTGGTTTGACCATGTGGGCACTGCCGTTGGAATGGCCCTGGTTGCTGGCCGGGTTTTGTCTGTTCCGGCTGTTGGATATTGTCAAACCCTGGCCGGTACGCTTTTTTGACCAGCATGTCACCGGTGGGCTTGGTGTGATGGCAGACGACATCGTTGCCGGAGTGCTGGCTTGTTGCTTACTGCATGGTGTATCGTTAGCGCTGTAAGCTCCGTCTTCACGGTTCACAGGTTGCTATGTTTCTGAAACGATTCTGTTTTTTTCTGATTTTTTGTTTGTTCGCCGGCCATGCAGTGTTGGCGGCAGAGCCTGCCACACAATCCATCTACGATTATGATATCAAGCAATGGACTGCCGTAGACGGCTTGTCCAACAACTCAGTCCGGGCTGTCACCCAGGACCAGCAGGGCTATCTGTGGATTGGCACGCTGGAAGGGCTGAACCGCTTTGACGGTAGCCATTTTGAAAGCTTCAGCAGTATCAATACCCGGCGTCAGTTGATTGGCAACGTGATCACCCGGCTTTATACCGACAGTCAGGGTTATATTTGGGTCGGCACTATGACCGGTTTGTCCGGTCTTAACAGCCGGGAGTTGAAGTTTGACCGCTACAACATTCTCGGAGAAGTAACGGCGATTGCCGAAGTGGGCGAACGTGAAATTTGGGTGGCGGCAGATAATCTGTTTAGGGTACGCGACGGCCAGGTCAGCCGGGTTGAAGAAATTAAAGAGCCGGTTAGTCAAATCGCCGTGTCGGCAGAGCATGTCTGGGTCAGCAGCAGCAAATATCTGTATAAACTGGCGCGAAACGGTCAGCTCGACAAAATCAGTTTGCCGGCCGATTTAGCCCAACATCCAATTTACGATTTGCTCTGGCATGATGGTGTGATGTATCTCGCCAGTGAGCAAGGTTATTATCTGGTCGATAAATCCGGCACTATTCGCGCAGCGTCTTTGCCAATGGAGCGCGGCACGCCGGTGTACCAGTTACATCAGGACAGCCAGAATGGCAGCTGGGTGTCGAGTTACGACAAACTTTTTTACCGGCATCAGCAACAAGACTGGCAAGTGATTAGCCGGGATGAACTGGGTAGCGCCACACAATTTAACGACATCTACGAAGATCAGCAGCAAAATGTTTGGCTCGGCAGTTTCGGCGATGGTTTATATCGGGTTAGTCGCGGCAAAATCAAACGGGTGATAGGTCAGGGGCAGCAGGATGTCATGGTGCGAAGTGTGGTACGAACCGCCGACGACCAGCTGCTGGTCGCTTCCAGTCAGCGCCTTGGGCTGCTTGATAAATCTCAGCGCTACAGTGAAATTGCATTGCATGGGGATGTGCCGCTGAATGTTGTGCAGGATTTCGAAACCGATGGCGACAGCTGGTTGCTGGCAACCGACAATGGCCCCAAACGCCTACGACTGAGCGATGGTCTGCTCAGCCCGCTGACTGAAGACTTACGCGGCGTCAAAACCAAAACGGTAAAAAAACGGCAGGCCGGTGGTTTTTGGTTAGGAACCAATGACGGATTGTTTATCTATCAGGATGAACTGAGCCCTTTTGCGCTGAATCACGATCTTGAATCCAGCGTGATCACTTTTGTGCAGGACAATCCGGATAAGTTGTTGATTGGTACCACCCGGGGCGCATATCAATTTCAACAGGACAAGCTGCTTCGGCTTGGGCTCGGCACACCGTTGTACAACGCTTTTGTCACCACTATGCTGCAATTGCCACAAGGTCCGCTAGTGGTTGGCACTGTTGATGATGGCCTGTTTGTCCGCATGTTTGACGGTAAATGGCTGCAATTTGATACCGCCAGCGGCTTGCCGTTTGAGCCTGTGGTCAGCCTGTATCAGGACACTCTGTCCGGTTATGTCTGGGTCAGTACGCTCAAAGGTATCTTTCGCTTTTTGCCGCAGCAACTGACCGATAGTCCGTCGGGTCGTAATTTGTTTGAAGAAGTCCTGACACCTTATGAACGTCAGCTCGGTACTGCGCCCGGCCGCTGTTGTAATGGTTCTGGCGCCAGCAAAGTGGCTTATTGGCAGGAACAGTTGTGGTATCCAACTTTAAAAGGTTTGGTTGCAGTACCGGTGAAACTTAAAGCCAGCAGCAGCCAAAGCTACCGCCCCATGGTGCAGCAGGTGCAGGCACAGAAAAGTTATAGCCTGTTGCCAGAGCAGAACCGACTGGTCCTTGAAACGGATGAGCGTAACTTGTCTATCCGCTACACCGCTGTCGATTTTTTGAAGCCAATGGCGCTGGAATTTCGTTACCAGCTGGTCGGTTTTGATCAGGATTGGCACCTGGCCGCCGGCCGGCGCGACGCGATTTACACCAACCTGCCGGCCGGACGCTACCAGTTCCGCTTACAAGCCCGCAACCTGAATCAAAGCTGGGAAGTCGCCGGGCAGACGACGCTGGAGCTGGTGATCCCGCGTCGTTTCGATGAAACTGTGATGTATCGTGGTTTATGGTTATTGCTGGGTTTGTTTGTACTCTATGGCATGTTCTGGCTCGCCCGGCGCAATGTGCAGCTGCGTGAGGCCGAGTTAACCAAACTGGTAAAACTACGCACTCAGGAGCTGGAAACGTCGAACATCCGATTAAATGAATTGAACGAGCAGTTGTCGCAGTTAACGCACAAAGACGCCTTGACCGGCCTGCGTAACCGGCGTTTTCTGTTTGAGCAGCTGCCAAAAGATATCGAACATTATCAGCGCAACCGCGAATCCATGCTGGCGCAAAACAAATGCATTGCGCTGATGCAGCTGGATTTAGATAACTTCAAATTAATTAACGATAAATTTGGCAATAGTGCCGGTGACAGTATTTTGCAGCAGGTCAGCGGTTTGTTAATCCGCGAAACCCGCGGTTCGGACTACGTCGTGCGTTATGCCGGCGAAGAATTTATGCTGGTACTGCGGGATATTCCGCTGGATATGGTGCGAGAATTTGCCTGCCGGTTAAATGAACTGGTTGGCAGTGAAGCCTTTGTGCTGCCGGATGGCCGGGCTGTTGCAGTGCAATGTTCGGTTGGTTATGCCATTTATCCGCTCGAACTGCTGGGAGGCCAGCTGATTGGCTGGGAAATTTCCCTACAGCTGGCGGAACTGGCGTTATTCCATGTGAAGCACAACGGTCGTAACGGCGTCGCCAGTATTCAATTCGACCGTCAGGTGGATGCTTTTGAGTTTGAAGATTCTGATCATATTGAAGCGCAGATAGAGAAGCTTCTGGCCGATGGGGTGGCGTGGTTTGAACTGAGCAGCGGTCGTGCGCAGGACCCTATTCTCGAGTAAAGCAAACTCCATAATAACAACTGACTAAAAAGCCCGGTCTTTTGAAGCTCCGGGCTTTTTGTTTTAAAGCTGACAATGGCGGCGAATACTTTGCTCGATACCGGCGCTGTCGAGCCCCAGTTCCGCATACAGCTGTTCCTGCGTGCCGTGCCGGATAAAATGGTCTGGCAGACCCAAATTCAGCAGCTTTACCGGTAACTGCAGTGCGGCAACCGCTTCGTTGACGCCGGAACCGGCGCCACCGGCAATGGCATTGTCTTCCAGCGTAACAAAATGCTGATGGTCACTGCTCAAGTGTTGTAGTAAGGCCAAATCCAGTGGTTTAACAAAGCGCATGTCCACCAATGTTGCATCCAGCGCTTCGGCAACTTTGGTCGCTTGCTGTAGCAAAGTACCAAAAGCCAGAATGGCAATGGATTTACCGTTACGCACTACGCGACCTTTGCCGACCGGCAGAGCCGTCATATTTTGCTCTGGCGCAATGCCGGTGGCTGAGCCACGTGGATAACGCACTGCGGCTGGGCCTTGGTGCTGATAAGCGGTATACAGCATTTGCCGGCATTCGTTCTCGTCGGACGGCGCCATAATCAATAAATTCGGCACGCAGCGCAGATAACTTAAATCAAAAGCACCCTGATGTGTCGCACCATCGGCGCCAACAATGCCGGCGCGGTCGATGGCAAAGGTCACATCCAGATTTTGCAACGCGACGTCATGGATCAGCTGATCATAACCGCGTTGTAAAAAGCTTGAGTAAATTGCCACAACCGGCTTTAAGCCTTCAGTGGCAAGACCTGCAGCCAGTGTGACAGCATGTTGCTCGGCGATGGCGACATCATAATAACGTTCCGGATACGTTTTGGAGAAGCGCACTAAATCCGAGCCCTCACGCATCGCCGGTGTGATGGCGTGCAGCAGTTTGTCCTGCGCCGCCATATCGCATAGCCAATTACCGAAAATATTGGAGAAGCTCGGGCTGGCCGCTTTTTTCGGCTGCATTTGACTCGCCGGGTCGAATTTGCTGACCGCATGCCAGCCGATGGGGTCTTGTTCGGCCGGGGCGTAGCCTTTGCCTTTTTTCGTCACTATGTGTAACAGCTGCGGGCCTTTCATCTGGCGCATATTGCGAATGGTGTCGACCAGATTCAGCACATCGTGGCCATCAATAGGGCCGATATAGTTGAAGCCGAGTTCTTCAAAGAAAGTCCCGGGTGTAACCATGCCTTTAAAATGCTCTTCGGCGCGGCTCGCCAATTCATGCAGCGGCGGTACGCCACTTAGAATCTTTTTACCGCCTTCGCGCAGGCTGGTATAAAAATTACCGGATAAAATACGGGCAAAGTAGCGGTTTAGCGCCCCGACGTTTTCCGAAATCGACATTTCGTTGTCGTTTAAAATCACCAGCATATCCGGTCTGACTTCACCGGCGTGGTTCAGGGCTTCAAACGCCATACCGGCCGTAATAGCGCCATCGCCAATCACGGCCACCACTTTACGGTTTTTTTGTTCGGCGCGCGCAGCTATTGCCATACCGAGCGCAGCACTGATCGATGTTGAAGAGTGGCCTACGGTCAAAGTGTCGTATTCGCTCTCTTCGCGGCAAGGAAACGGATGCAAGCCATCGAGCTGCCGGATGGTCGGCATCCGCTCGCGCCGGCCAGTCAGAATTTTATGCGGATAAGCCTGATGGCCGACGTCCCAGATCAGCCGGTCAAACGGCGTGTTGTACACATAATGCAGGGCAACGGTCAGTTCGATTGCACCAAGGCCTGAGGCAAAATGCCCGCTGCTCTGGCTGACACAATGCAGCAGATAATCCCGCAATTCGTGGCTCAGACGTGGCAGCTGGTCCTGTGGGATTTGCCGCAAATCAGCAGGCAGATTGGCTTTGGCCAGCAGGGGATAGTTGGAAATGTCAGGCGCCATGAAAATAACCTTGCTCAGAATTTGCGTGCGATAACATAACGGGCCAGTTCAGCCAGTTCGGTCGTGTCATAAGGTAAGCTTTGCAGTGCCTGATTGGCTTCTGCCACTAAATCCGCCGCTTTTTGTTTAGCTGCCGTGAGGCCAAGCAGAGCTGGATACGTCACTTTGTTGGCTTCCAGATCAGAGCCCTGTGGCTTGCCGAGCGTGGCGGTATCACCTTCGATATCCAGAATATCATCCTGCACCTGAAAGGCCAGACCAAGAGCGCGGGCGTATTGTACTAGGGCCTGTAAATGCAGCGGATTTTGATCCGGGCTGCACAACCAGCCAAACTGCACGGCACAACAAATCAATGCGCCGGTTTTTAGCTGATGCATTTGCTCCAGCGCGGCTAATGTCATGGTTTTGTTGGTATGAGCCAAATCAATCGCCTGTCCGCCACACATGCCCTGATAGCCGGACTGGCGCGCTAGTTCGCGCACCAGCTGTAATTGTCGCTCGACGCTGACAGCCTGATACGCATGTTGAGTTAACAGCTCAAACGCCAGCGTTTGCAAGGCGTCACCCGCCAGAATGGCGGTTGCTTCATCAAAAGCCTTGTGACAGGTTGGCTGACCACGGCGCAAATCATCGTCGTCCATCGCCGGTAAATCATCGTGGATCAGCGAATAGGTATGCAGACATTCAATCGCTGCCGCCGGACCATCCAGGTCGGTTGTGGTCGCGCCGAGCATCCGGCCTACGCTATAAACCAGGAAAGGGCGCAATTTTTTGCCGCCGAGCAGCAGGCTGTATTGCATCGCCTGATGGAGTCTTGGGTCTGTCAGCGTCATACCGGAGAGGTGAGCTAACAGCAGCTGGCCGACTCTTTGCTGGTCAGCCGCGAGATTGGATAACATCAGGATCAGACTCCGCTGTCGGTCTGGAAGGGAACCAGTTGTTCGCCTTGCGCCTGTTGCACCAGCAGCTGAACTTTTTGCTCAGCGGCCTGCAGTTGTTGTTGACTGAGGCGGGACAACACAACACCACGTTCAAAAAACGCCAGAGCTTGTTCCAGTGATAATTCACCTTGCTCCAGTTGCCGGACTATTTCTGTCAGTTCCCGGATATTGTCCTCAAACTGAGCACTTTCTGCCTGCTTTTTGCTCATAGCGGTCCCCACTGTAATTTGAGCGCAAAGTTACCTCAGGCACCGGCACCGGTCAATCAGAAAGGCCGCTGATAGCGCTATTTTTGCCAGTGTTCAGAAAAAAATTTAACATTGTCCGTAGCTTGGTCGATAGATCGCGTTAAGCTAGCATGATTACATCAGTTTTTTCTGATTCGGCAGGAGATAGGAAGTGGATTTAGCAACCGTCATAGGATTACTTGCAACTCTGGGTATGATGGTCTGGGCAATGTACTTAAGTGCATCCGGCAACCTGATGATGTATTACGACTTTATCTCCATCGTCATCGTGTTTGGTGGCAGTATCACCGTGGTGATGATGAAATTTACTATGTCGCAGTTAGCCTCGTGTTTTTCGGCCGCCGGCAAAGCTTTTATTTTCAAATCCCAGTCCGCAGAAGAGTTGATCGAACGCTCAGTGCAGCTGGCCGATACCGCACGCAAAGGCGGTTTTCTGGCGCTGGAAGAAGCCGAAATTACCAATCCATTTATGCAAAAAGGCATCAATATGCTGGTGGATGGTCATGATGCTGATGTCGTACGCACCACGCTGGAAAAAGATATCGAATTAACGTACGCCCGCCATGAACTCTATGTTGGCATTTGGAAGCAAATGGGGGATTTGGGGCCGGCGATGGGCATGATCGGCACACTAGTCGGTCTGGTTGCCATGTTGGCGAATATGTCCGACCCGAAATCAATTGGTCCCGCGATGGCGGTTGCGCTGCTGACCACGTTATACGGCGCTTTACAGGCAAACTGTCTCTGTATGCCAATCGCCGATAAAATGATTGTGCGCAACAACGAAGAGAAAACCAACAACCAGTTAATCCTGGACGCCATCATGGGCATTCAGGATGGCCAGAACCCGAAAGTTATTGAAGGCGTGTTACGCAATTACATCAAAGAGAAAAAACGCGCAGTAAAAACGGATGAGGCCTGAGGCAGAATATGGCTGACTGTCCGAAGTGCCCACCCCCAGGTTTACCCGCATATATGGGGACCTTTGCTGACTTAATGTCACTTTTGATGTGCTTTTTCGTACTGCTATTGTCGTTCTCTGAAATGGACGTGCAGAAGTTTAAGCAAATTGCCGGCTCTATGGCCTTTGCTTTTGGTGTGCAAAATAAAATTGAAGTTAAGGACATTCCAAAAGGTACCAGCGTCATTGCGATGGAGTTTCGCCCGGGCCGGCCTGAGCCAACCCCCATAGACACTATCCAGCAGCAAACCATCGATATGACGCTGCAGACCATTGAGTTCCAGGCCGGTAAAGAGGACTCGTCCGGTGGCGTGCAGGAACAGCGTGGTGAACAGACCGGTGGCGCGTCGAATAACACCGATGCGCAATCCTCTGCGGCGACTGGTGAAGCTCAAGGGCAAGAACAGGAACAAACCAACGAGCTGGCGAAAAAAATCGCTGAACAGATGCAGGAACAAATCCAGGACGGCGCGATAGAACTGGAATCGCTCGGTCAGCAAATTATCATCCGCATCAAGGAAAATGGCTCTTTCCCTTCAGGTTCAACTTTCCTGCAGCCGCGGTTCAAACCCATCATTCAGCAGATCGGCGCGATTTTGCGTGATATCCCCGGCGAAGTGACAGTGTCTGGTCATACCGACAATGATCAGGTGTCGGATGAATTGAACAGCAATAACTGGGAGCTGTCGTCCAAACGCGCGGTGTCGGTCGCGGTGGAATTATTAAACGGCACTGGCCTGGATAAAAACCGGCTGGTGGTGGTGGGGCATGCCGACACCCGGCCGCTGGTCGATAATGACACAGAACAAAACCGTAAGCGCAATCGCCGGGTTGAGATTTCAATTCTGCAGGGTAAGGCGAAAGAATCTGAGCCTATTCAACTTAAGCAGCCGCCGGCGCAGCCAGCTGCGGTAAAACAGCCTTAAACACTGCTGTCGCACTTCCACTAAGGGCGCTGTATAATCAGCGCCCGTTTTTTTGTCCGGTGTTCCCATGATTGAATTTATTGTCAAACTGCATCCAGAGATCTCCATCAAAAGCAAATCAGTGCGTAAACGCCAGACAATGTTGCTGGAGCAGAACATTAAAACCATTCTGTTGCGGTTAGACCCTGCAGTTGAAGTGCATAATTTGTATGACCACCTGACAGTGCGCCTCGAAAAAAACGACGACAAACTGCGCCAGCAAATGGCCGAACATCTGCAGTCTATTCCCGGTATCGTGCAGTTTGCTGAAATGCAGTCGGCTGGCTTTGACTCGCTGCATCATATTTTTGAACAAGTGTTGGCGTTATACCGCGACGAACTGACCGGTAAAAGTTTTGTCGTGCGGGTACGGCGCAGTGGCGACCACAGCTTCAGTTCACTGGACGCTGAGCGATATATCGGTGGTGGCCTGAATCAGCATATTCCAAGTGCCAGAGTGCAACTGAAAAACCCGGATGTCTCAGTTCAGCTTGAGATCCGCCGCGACAACCTCATCATGAAAAAGCGTATTTATCAGGGCATGGGCGGATTTCCCTTGCCAAGCCAGGGTGATGTACTGTCGTTGATCTCCGGCGGTTTTGACTCGGCAGTGGCCAGTTACCTGATGATCCGTAAAGGTCTGCGCACCCATTTCCTGTTTTTTAATTTAGGCGGCGCGGCACATGAAACCGGTGTGCGGCAAATGGCGTTTTATATCTGGCAAAAATACAGCCTGTCGCACAAAGTCAAATTTGTCTCGGTGGATTTCGCGCCTGTAGTCGATGAGATTTTAAGCCGTATCCCGTCCGGCCGGATGGGCGTTGTGTTAAAGCGCATGATGATGCGTGCCGCAGCGACCGTGGCGGAGAGCCTGAATGTCAAAGCTGTAGTCACCGGCGAAAGTATCGGCCAGGTGGCGAGTCAGACCATTGTCAATCTGAACGTGATTGATCGGGTGACCGACACTTTGATCCTGCGCCCGCTGATTTATCAGGATAAACAAGAAATTATCGATATCGCCCGCGCTATTGGCGTGGAGGATATGGCGAAAACCATGCCGGAATATTGCGGTGTGATTTCACGTAGTCCAACGATTAACGCGGTGCTTGCCGATGTCTTGGCCGCCGAGCAGCAGTTTGATTTCAGTATTCTCGACAAAGTAAGTCATGAGGCAAAAGTCCTCGATATCCGCACTGTCGAATATCAGGCCGAGCAACAGTTGACCACTGTAGCCACTGAATCAGTGTTACCGCCAGACGCCATTGTCTTGGACGTGCGGGCGCCGGATGAAGCGGATCTGCACCCGCTGCAGCTCGACAGCCATCTGGTCCAGGAATTACCGTTTTTCCGCATCGCCAGTTCGTTTGCTGGTCTTGACCAGAGCAAACAGTATTATTTGTATTGTGACCGTGGAGTGATGAGCCGGTTGCAGGCCCTGCTGCTCAAAGAACAGGGCTATCAGAATGTGGGTGTCTATAAAAAAGCCTGACCGTATGCCAGCCTGATATCGGATACTCAGGCTGGTTTCACTTCGCGCAGTTGCCGGTAGAGCTGCTGATGGGCCGGCAGTATCTGTCCTGCTTCGGCCGCGGTGTGCAACAAAAATCCTGTAATAAATTCCAACTCGTCCGGGCGCTGCAGTGCCCGGTCTTGTTGCATCGACGAATAATTGCCGGCGGTATTCGCGGCAACGCTAAGGACAGTCTGTACCAGGGATGGCGCAGCAAACTGCTGCCCTTGTGTTAACGCGACCTGACAAAACTCTGCCACCAGCTGGTCTATTTGCACACGAAACTGCGGTTTTGTCAGCTCGCCGTTTTTTACCATCAGCAAAGCAGTCAACGGATTGATCACGGCATTGATCGCCAACTTTTGCCACAGCACCGGCAAAATATCGCTGACAACCTCCAGCGGGCCTAGCGCCAGATCCAGCAGTGAAGAGGGGGGCTTAGCCTGTTTGGCGCTATCATTGACTGGCCCCAACACAGTGCGGCCGATGCCGGTGTGTTCCAGGTGATGTAAACCAGATTTCAGCGCGCCGTGCGTGGTGCTGGCAAACCAGAGTTTTTGCCCGGGTGATAATTGCTGCATTGCCAATTCCAGTGTGCCCATCCCATTGTGACACAGGACGATGTCAGCATCAGCCGCACACAGGGGGAGCCATTGCTGCAATGCTGTTTGCACAGAAAAGGCTTTAACTGGCACTAACAACAGTGTGATAGGCCTTTGTGGTCGCTGACAATTCAACAGCAGTGGATAGTCTTGCTGTTGCTGACGAAAATTCAGCACCAGACTATTATCAGAAGGTTGGCGTAACAGCAGGTGAAAAGACTGCTGGTGCAGTGCCAGCTGGCTGGCAGCGAGCAGACCGATGGCGCCCTGACCGACAATACCGCAGACAGCGTTTGTGAAGTTCATATCAAGTCCCGGCGAAACCAGCTGACGGGGAGACGACGAATAACTGCAGCCGCAAGAACAATACCGGCCACATCAGCCAACCAGTCGAGCGGGTCACCCATCCGACTGGTGAAAGTGGCCTGCGCCACTTCAATCAGCGCGCCATATAGCGCAAGCCCTGCCAAAGCCTGCCAGAACGGCCGGATAAAGGCTTGCTGAAAACTCAGCGTCAGGGCAAAAAACACCAGCAGATGCATCACTTTATCATTGGGCATCCAACCAGACGGAATGCCGCTGACATCTTTTAAAAAACCATAAGTCGCAATAGATAACAGCAACAGAAACAAAGAGATCGCCAGCGGTTTTTGCAAAGGAAGCAAGAAAAAACACCTGAAATTGTACCAAGATACTCGGATTATACGGTGCGTGGCGCTATAATCGCCAGCCGTAAAATTTGCATGGTTTGCATTAAAAGAGGAGCGCCACATGCCATCATTTGACATTGTTTCGAAAGCGGACGCGCAGGAAGTGCTAAATGCCGTGGATAACGCCAACCGTGAACTGGCGACTCGTTTTGATTTTCGTGGTGTGCAGGCTGAATTCAGCGTGAAAGATACAACTGTGACAATGAAAGCTGAAGCTGAACCGCAGTTAACCCAGATGAAAGACTTGTTCTTTAACAAAGCCATCAAACGTGGCCTCGATATCCGCTCTTTTGAATCGGGCAAAGTGGAGTTCTCCGGCAAAACCTGCAGTCAGCAATTAACCGTCAAACAAGGCGTGGAAAAAGATCTGGCGAAAAAAATCGTTGCTTTGGTTAAAGACAGCAAGCTCAAAGTGCAAGCGTCTATTCAGGGTGATGAAGTGCGGATCACCGGTAAAAAACGCGACGATTTACAGGAAGCTATTGCTTTGCTGCGCGCGACCGACTTAGGTCAGCCTCTGCAGTATCAAAATTTCCGCGATTAATCTGTTCCCGTAAACGCCTGGCACAACTGGTTGCTCAGGCGTTTCCTTTCATCTGAATTCTTCTTTGTGCAGACGTCTGGATTTCCAAATTCATTGACTTTCTGTATTGCCCCGTTACACTGAGCGCGCTTTTTCAGGTGCTGCGTTAGTTCGCAGTGAAACGGGAAGCTGGTGTCAGCCTTCAAGGCCAAATCCAGCGCTGCCCCCGCAACGGTAAATTCTGTGTTGTGATTGGATTTTTATCCACACAGCGCGCCACGCCACCACTGTCTTCGGATGGGAAGGGACCTGGCGTTGTCATGAGCGGACAACAGGATCAGCCCGGAGACCGGCCTGAAAATTTCATCAACCAACCACATGCGGCGGGCATGTGCAGTGGAGCAAACATGTCGAAATTTTCTTTACTGGCCATTGCTGTGGCCAGCGTCTGTACTCATACCAGCGCTTTGGCGACACCCGTTGAATCCAAGCTTGAACATATCTCCGTCTACGCCAGCCGTCAGGCCAAACCTGTCAGTGACACGCTGACCAGTGTGACGGTGTTCGAGCGTGTGGACATTGAAGCTGCACAAGTGCGCGATTTACCTGCCTTGTTACAGCAAATCCCCGGTGTCACTGTGTTGCGTCAGGGCGGCCGCGGCCAAACCAGCAGCATTTTTATCCGGGGCGGTAAAAGCGGGCATACGCTGGTACTGCTCGATGGTGTCAGAATTGGTGCTGCCACTTTGGGTTATCAATCCTTAGCGATGGTACCGCTGGAGCAAATCGAAAAGATTGAGATCATCCGGGGTCCGAAAGCTGCGCTGTATGGCTCAGACGCTTTGGGGGGGGTAATCGCCATTACCAGCCGTCGCAGTGATCATCTGACTTTTAATGCGAAAGCCGGTAGCCATAAACATACCGAAGCCAATTTGGCGGGCAGTCAGCAGCTGGACAACCTGAAGGTGTTTGGTTCTGTCGGGACTGCGATGGCCGAAGGATTTAATGCCACTGTCAATGGCGACCCGGACCGCGACGGTTTTGAACAGACATATGTCAAAGCCGGTGCTGAGCTGGACAACCAATTCGGGCTGTGGCAATGGCAGTCTCAGATCAATGACGGCATTTATGAATATGACAACAGTTGGGGCGGCGATGAAGCAGAAATGCGGCAGGACATGCACCAACTGCAGTGGCAGGGCAGCGGTTTTGGCGGTGCTCATCAGTTGAAACTGGCGCATAACCTGGATGATGACCTGAACTATGGCAACCAAGCTGCCGAAAGCCTGTTCCGCACTCAACGTGATGAAGCCGACTTACAAAGCCAGTTTGCTTTAAGCGATTCCATCAGCGCTTTAGTCGGTGGTAACTGGTATCAGGAAGAAGTACGCAAAAGCGGCACTCAGTATGTCAGTGACAGCCGCACCAATCGCAGTGGTTTTGCAGGCCTGAGTGCACAGTTTGGTGACTGGTCATTCGAGGGGACCGGACGGCGGGATCAGGTAAGCGGTTATGGTGGTGAAAACAGCTATGAACTCGGTGCGGGCTATCAGCTCGGTCAACGTTTGCAGCTGCGGGTCGGTCAAGGCACTGGTTTTAAAGTACCGTCATTTAACGAATTATACTGGCCCGGTTTTAGCAATCCAGCCCTGAAGCCAGAGGAATCCCTGTCGCGTGAAGTGGGCCTTGATTATGTCGATGGCGTTTATCAAAGTAGCCTTGTGCTGTTTAAGCGTGATCTGACAAATCTTATCCAACGCAAGAACCAGCTGCTGGAGAACGTCGAGCTGGCGCGTTTTGAAGGCATGGAGATTAGTCAGAGCCTGCGTGTGGCTGCGGTGAATGTCGCTTTTAACTACAGCTGGCTTAACGCCCGGGATGTGGTGAAAAAGCTGCCACTGAGCAAACGACCAAAACATCAGGCCAATCTGCAACTGGACTATGCGCTGGAGCGTTGGACTTGGGGAATGAATACCCATTTCCGGTCGCGTACTTTCTCTGGTGATAACTTTGGCACGCCGGTGCCGGATCTGGCCTCTGTGGTGCTGTTTGGTCTTGGCACGACTTATCAATGGGACTCGCAAATCCGCCTGCAATTGAAAGTGGATAACCTGCTCAATCGTTCCTACCAGACTGACTATGGTTACCGTCAGGCTGGCCTTGAGCTGATGTTTGGCATTCAGGTAGCGCAGTTCTGAGTGATTTGACGCAAAAACCACCTGCATGCAGGTGGTTTTTGATTCATCGTTAGTCAATCAGTGTCTCGCTCTTCAGATTTTCTCTGAACATGCTGCTGAATTTCGCCAGCTTTGGCGCGATTAAATAACCGCAGTAAGGTTGCTGTGGGTTCTGATTAAAATAATCCTGATGATAAGTCTCAGCCGGATAAAAGGTACTGGCCCGGCTGATAGCGGTGACGATGGGGGCGCTGTACTCATGCTGTTTGCTGGCAATAAATTGCTGTGCTGCTCGTAACTGCGTCTCATCGTGGACAAAAATTTCGGAGCGGTACTGCGTGCCAACATCATTGCCCTGGCGGTTTAGTGTGGTGGGGTCATGCAACTGAAAAAACATCTCCAATAAGAGGTCGAAACTGACCTGTGCCGGATCAAACTGCAGCTGCACAACTTCGGCGTGGCCGGTGCTGCCGGTACAAACGGCGCGGTAGTTCGCGGTGGCACTACTCCCACCCATATAGCCGCTGACGACCTGTGAGACGCCTTGCACCCGGGCCAAAGCCGCTTCAATACACCAGAAACATCCGCCTGCAAAAGTTGCCAGTTGTGTCATCTTCATTCCTCTTACCGATCTGCATGTTGCCCGATAGCGTAGTCTAATACGATAAAGCAGGCCAACAGATGTGAAACAGGGAGGAAAAGATGCGAGTTGCAATTATCGGGGCAGGGATGACCGGCGTTAGTGCCGCCCGCGCTTTGGCGGATGCCGGCGCTGAAGTCACCGTCTTTGATAAAGGGCGTGGTCCAGGCGGACGTATGTCAGCTAAACGACTGCAATCAGCCCCCGGCGCCGGGGGGTATTTACAGCTTGACATGGGCGCGCAGTATTTCACCGCGCGCCATCCCTGGTTCTTACGTCAGGTCCGGCAATGGCAACAACAGGGAGTCGTGCAGCGTTGGGATTTTTCGCCACATGTTTGGCAGCACGCGTTACTGTTGCCTTCAGATGATGAGACGACCCGCTACGTCGGCACGCCTGCCATGCATCAGATGTTGAGGTCACAACTTGGCACCCTGATACAACACTACAGTTGTCAGGTGAGCGAACTCAGCTATAGCCTGAGCAGTTTCAGCAGTCAGCAATCCGGTGAATGGATTATCAGTACCGTCGATGGCGCCAGTTATGCGGGGTTTGATGCGCTGTTGCTGACTTGTCCGCCTGAGCAGTGCCGCAAGCTGCTGACAACACATCCGCTTGCTGAACAGCTCCCGGCTGA
>CAMLRA010000050.1 GCA_946482325.1 uncultured Chromatiaceae bacterium
ACTTTTTTACCGCACCGGATCTAATGGATTTCAGCTGGACGCAAGCCTATCCGGAGCAACCGGCACCGCAGCGCAATGCAGACGGTAAAATCAGTGATTTTTGTGGTGTGATGGTGCAAAAACCATATTTAGGCGCTTTTGCCAGTGAAGAGTTTTGTCACAAGCCTGCGCAGAAACCCTGACAGTCCGGTACACTGTGCTGGCGCTGTCAGATGATAAAGATGCGTCAGGCCGCTGCTCAGGCTGACGCTGTTAGCCGGTGTAAAAAGTCGACCGATGACTTCATCAGTACAGCCAAATGCCCTTCGCCGCTCAGCGTATGGTTGGCGCCCGCGATCTCCAGACATTCAGCCTGCGCTCTGAGGTGCTGAAGGTCTGCTCGTTTGAGTAGTTCAACACACTCAGCTGCAGTTAAATCAGCACCGCTGAGCGTCAGATGCACTGGTACTGACAAGTTCTGCCAGTGTTCAACAGCTTGCAGCACCGCCTGATCTGGGCTCAGCGCGGGCAAGGTATCTGGTTTTGTCTCCGACTCTGCAAGCTTTTCAGCGGCTTGTTGGTCTGCATGATGATCAGCAGTACTGGCCTGCAAAAAGCGTTTTAGTGAGGCAATACTGGTTTTGAGGTTGAACCTGCCCGTCAGCAGTTTTTGCCAGAACTCTTTGCTTATAAGTCGTTGTAAATAATAAAACTTCAACATGGTACGGGCATGGTTTTGCTGTAGCCGGCACCAAGGGTTAACTAATAATAAGGCTTTGGGCTGCAAGCCGGGGCTCGCCAATAAAGCCGCCGTCGCGCCGTCGCACAATCCAAACAGCACAACAGGGCAGGGTTTGCCAAACCAGCGTTCAAGCTGGACCGGCAACTCAGTCAGATCATGGCTGTGGCTGATAAAATCGCCTGGCGAGCCTTGTGCATCACCATAACCGGGAAAATCAAAACGCAGGCTGGCAAAACCGGCCTGTTGCCAATATTGGGCTAGTTGTTGCTGCATGCGGTGACTGCCAGCTTTGGTTTGCGCACCGCCGTTTACCATCACGACCAAAAAATCTGATTTTGCCGGCTGATAGATGCCAAGACTTTGATTGTTGCCAAATTGCAGCGGGATGATTTGCGGCTCCAGAATAGCAACTGCGTCTCCAATTCTGGCATTGCCGTTCTTGCAGTTCTTGTTGAACTGGCTGATATTTTTTCTGTCGCCGCTGAGTACAGCTACAGTCGCAGCTAATAAAGCCTGAGTGTCGACGGGTTCCTGACTGAGCCAATAGGGCTGGCCGTTGACTGCTTGTATCAAAATATTGGGATGCGTTTGCTGTATTCTGAGACTGGCTGGGGAGAGCTGACCGCTCAGGGTTGATTCAAACCAAAACAGCGGGCTGATATCGGCTGGCAGGTCAGTTTGCAGTTTTGCTGCTTCTGTGCGGATGTCTAGCGGAATGGTATAACCCGCCACAGATAAGAATTCTGTGTTGTACTCCGCGTCATCAGCAGGCTGTTCACTCAATTGCTGCAGGCGCTGTAATTGCTGCCAGAAGCGCCTTGCATCTAATTGCGGTTGCCAGAGCAGAACCTGTCCAAGCGGCACTGTTTGTCTGATGTCGGCCAGCCAATCCAGCAACAGCGCCGCGCCAAAACGACAACCCAGCACATGCACCTGCTGATATCCCGTCAGCTGTGGCAGGAAACTCAACATATCTTGCCGCCATTGTTGTAGCGAAATGTTGTGAAAATCACCTTCGCTGTCACCGGTGCCGTAAAAATCTGGCAAATAACAGTCGATGCCTGCACCGGGTTTGGCAGCAGTACCTGCCGTGGCCAGTGTAGCGGCAAGTGTGGCAAAAACCCGACGACAACAATTCATTTCTTCCGCAAAAGGCGGCAGTATCAACAGCGCTGCATTATTCGTTTCAGCATACCAGCGGGTCAGCAACCACAGCCCTTGTCCGCCCTGGATATACTCAGCGTCAAGTGTATAAGACTTTGTCACAACAATTCCTTTGTCTTGGGCTTAACTTTGGTCCTGAGTTTTTGTAACCAGGTTTTCAGGCTCTGCAGGGCATACTGCGAGAGCGCATTGAGATTGTTCAGTCTGAAAGCGGTTACCCGATACAGCGGGCTGCAACTATCCATCCACTGCGCTTTATATGCATCATCGCCAGTCAGAAAGTCCAAGGTGTGCACCTGGTCCTGAGTCATCACATAGTCTACCAGCGCAGCGGTGAGCACAGTTCCGGGGGAAAGGGCGTCAAACTGCTGATCCTGTGCCAGTTTATAAATAGCCGCAACACCGTCAGCTACCAGCCAGCACTGCACGGCGATCGGCTGTTCCGCAATGTACAGGACGCCTAAGCGCAGCGTCCCCTCATCCGAGCTCTGCCGCAGTAACTGGTTAATAAAATCCGGTGTTGGTTCAGCGGGTTTCCAACTGCGTTGATAGACTTGCCAATATGCCTGCTGCAGCGGTTCGCTGATCTGTGTTGAAATGCTGATTATGGCGCCGAGCTGATCGAGTTTTTTCTTTTTCCGGGCAATGGTATGACGTAACTGCGAGCTGCGCTGCTTCCAGTAATCAGCGGTAGACGCTTGCCAGTTTTGACTGATAGGGCGGGCAATTAAGCCCCAGCCGGGGATGTTTGCACAGCGCAATGCACCAAGCTCTGTCGCGCTCACTGGTTCCAGTTGTAGTTGACTGCATTGGGGCTGGAACTCACTAAGCCGCTGAAAACATTGCCGCCACTGTGTTTCATTCGCCGGAGGTGTTGGTCCCAGGGCACAACTGTAATAGTTACTCAGACTTTTGGCGCGACGGCCTGAGTGCTCCACATAAAGCGCCAGTTGCCAGCGCTCTTTTGCGTCGTTTTCAGTTTCATTTTGCAAATAAAAACAATGCTGCCAGTTCAGGCCAACAAAATTCGCCAGCGCTTGATACCAAGTCCCTGGCCTTTGCCAAGGCTGCAGTATGGTGTGTGTCTCAACAGCTACATCAGTACATGTCTGGTGTTTTGTTTGGACCTCAGGCTCTGCCATAAGCCTTTCTCATTGTCCGATCCAGCCGTTTGAGTGGTACGTTCATCCGGGTCGGGCCGATTTGGTCCGGCCGGACGTTCAGTTCAATCATTTTCGGGCCATCAGTCGCAATTGCGACATCAACACCTGCAAGATGCACATGTGGAAAAGCCCGCAGCGCCTGACCCGCCAGCTGCAGACATTCCTGCCAATAAGGCAGCTGTACGCCGGCGATTTGCGCACCAGAGTCAGGATGTTGCTGCAGCAAACGCCAGGGTTCTTGTTTGTTAAAGCCAAATTCTAAGCGCCCTGTGGCGAGATCGACCGGGCAGGACAGGCCGCCACTGCTGGTGTTATCAACCAGACTGCCTTTTTGACCGACGCGTAAAAAGGCGCAGGCAACTTCAGTACGATCCGGTAACTGATAAACCCAAATGCGCAGTGTGTTGACTGACTGCGGATGAAATTGGGCGACCACAGGATGTTGTTCCAGATAATGTTCAATGATGTAACCGTCCGGGTTTTGCCGCGCTTGGTCCCACCATTGCTGTAGGGTGGTGACAGCGCCGCTGAACGGATGTTCAAACCAGACGTCATCTGCGTCAGCGCAGACTTTAAAGGCACAAAAGCCTGCCCCCCCAAAGCCTTCAACCGGCTTTAAGCAGATTTTATGGCCGGCTAACAATACACAAAGCTCACGGAAATCAGCGAAGCTTCGCAGCGGCGCGCCTGACGCGCAAACGCCGGATTGTTGATGGAAAAATGCGATAAATGCAGGTGTGGGGACTTGTTGCAGTGTCAGAACTGCCTTTTCAACGACCTTGTGCTGTGAGGTTTTCTGATAAGGCAAAGCGTTCCAGCGGTCAATCAAGGCGTTGTATTCTTTGCGGTTAGCATGTTCCCATTTGTCCGCAAACGGGATCTCCGGACGCCAAAACCGGCTTTGCAAATAGGAGCCCGGGCCTATCCCCCGGATGGCCAGCAACAGGCTCATCTCCAGCAACTGACGCCACTTGGGTAACTGTGGTTCTTGCAGCAGGTCCAATGCCTGCCAGCAGCGACGGATATCATGGATAACTTTTGTCAAAACAGTTCCTTGTAAGCACAGCACATCGAACCGCGATATTAACTGAAGTGAAGGAAATTGAACAGGCAGCATGCGGCTGTGCTGGATAGGGTATCCGCGAATCAGCCGCTGACAAAACTTAATCGATGACGAGAGGGTCAACCCCTTTATCCCTGTGGCATAATAGAGCTGGATTCAAGCATTGGAGCAAAGGATGACAAGGCTATTACTGAAAATTGGACTGCTGCTATTCGCAATGACGGTGTTGGCTGGCTGTGGTGGCGGTGGTGGTGGTTCAACACCGGCACCCACTCCGGTCGTGACTAACAAAACGGTGCAGCTAACCATTAATGGCACCGGAACGGTCCGCCTCAGTGATGGCCAGACTTGCCAGCAAAGCTGTACCTTGACTGTCAGCAGCACGAGTGTGGAATTGACGCCACAGGCTGCTGAAGCCAGCCAGTTTGAGAGCTGGCAGCAAGATTGCACCGGCACCGGCAGCTGCCGGCTAGATTTGTCGACTGCGGCATCAGCCAAAGTGGTTGCCAGTTTTGTGCCGCGTAATATTGATATCCGATTGAACTCTCAGGCTGGCGGCAGTATTGACTACAGCAGTGGTACTATCCGCGGCACTTGCAGCGCCAGCTGCACCGCAAGCATTCCATATGGCGCAACAGTGCTATTGCAAGCTAAATCAACAACTTACCATGATTTCGCCGGCTGGCTGAATGTCTGTAGCAGTACTGCGACGACACCGAGCTGCGAGATTGTTGTTCGCGAGCCTGTCAGTCTCACAGCAAAATTTGTGAACCGTCAGGTTGATTTACGCATCATCGTGAGTGGACAAGGCGAAGTGGGCAGTACAGCGCTGACAGCGCCGTGCCGCGGCGATTGTACTGCCAAAGTGAATGCTGGCAGCCAGATTGAATTAAACGCTGTTGCCGATGCCGGACAAAGTTTCAGTGGGTTCAGCGAGCCATGCACCACAGCCACACCGTGCACACTGACAATGGATGCAAACAAAACAGTCAGTGCCGGCTTTGTCGCGGACAAAACTGTTGATAGCGCCAACTATGTCGTGGTCAGTAATCCAACTGAACAGGCCATCACCAATCTTCCACTGCAGTTTGCCCGACCTTTTGTTGAAGGCGAAATCAGCCAATTACCGCAGCTGAAACTCGGCGAACAACTGTTGTCGACTCAGGCGGACGTCAAACAGCGTCATGCTGATGGTAGCGTGCGCCACGCCATTATTAGTGTGGTAGTGCCGCAAATCCCAGCCGGCGGCAGCGTCCGGTTGCAGTTTGTGAATCAGGCGCCATTACCCAACCAATCCGGTTTAACTGCTGAACAAATGCTGGCGGATGAATTTGATTTTGACGCACAAATCAAAGCAACTTTTACCGGGAATCAGGTCCAAACGCGCTCGGCGCGGGACATGCTGAGCAAAGGCAAGTTTAGTTACTGGGCGCAAGGACCCGTCGCAACCACAGTACTGATTGCCGATCACAGTCTGGAGCGCACCGCTGATTTTGGCAGTGATGCCCACAGGTCAGTTCGACCGTTGTTTTATGCCACCTTCTGGCCGACCATCAAAAAAGTACAGGTGCGTTTTATTGGTGAAATCACCAATACACAGGCTTTGCAGGACCAGAGCTACGATCTGACGCTGAGCGGCGGCTGGAAAAATCCGCAGCAGTTGTATCAGGAAACTGCATTGCCGCATCAGGCGATGACACGCTGGACCCGGCAGTTCTGGCTGGGTACAGCGGTACCGGTGGTGTCGCTGAATCATCAGGTGGGTTATCTGGTACGCACCAAGCTCATTCCGAATTTTGACAGCAGCCGGAAAATTCCGGAATCAACCATTAGCGCCCGGCATAAGTCCTGGTTAACGGCGGACAACAGCCTCTATGGCGGTGGCCAGTGGCAAAAAGCTATGGCGACAGCCGGTGGCCGTCAGGAAATTGGCATTTATCCGTCATGGACTGTGCGCTGGTTATTCAGCGGCGACTGGCGTTTGACCGAGATTGCGCTGCGCCAGGCGGAAATGAGCGGCGGCTGGCCCTATCATGTGCGAGAAGGCGACGCGGAGCGGACTTTTGATGAAGCTAAAACGGTTTCCGGGCTTGGCCGCATTTTATCGATTAATCAGGGGGGCCGGCCGACAGCCTGGCTGACGCGGATTGACTGGCATGAAATTGTCGCCAAAGACAAAATTATTCCAGTGGCACCGCTTGGCAGCACCCGCTGGAACCCGGATGTTGCTCACCACCCGGATATGAGCTCGGCGCAATATTTGCTGACCGGTGATTATTATTTCCTTGAGCAAAGCTGGTTCTCCGCCGCTTACACGACGATGGATAACAACGCCACGGCGAAAAGCAGCACACTGGGCCGGGGGCCAACCGGCAGCGAAGGCGCTTTATATGCTGATGAATCCCGAGCCCAGGGCTGGGCACTCAGAACCCGCGTGCATACTGCATCCATCACGCCGGATGGACTGCCGGAGCGGCTGTATTTTGAGACGCTCACGCACAAAGCGCTGGCGTTGTGGGAAGGTTTATTTAATGTGCAAAACCCGAAACAGGCGTATCCGGATCTGTGGAACTTTGCCCGCAACACCATAGCGCCAAAAGAGTTTCCCAATAGCAAAGGCGTGCCTTCGCCACTTGGGCAGTGGAGTCATTCGGCGGCGCGCGATACCAGCTATACCGATGAATTTTATGATTACACCAAAGCGGCCGGTGGGTCGTCGCCGTGGATGGCGCATCTGGTGATTTTAGCGCTGGGTCGCGCTGAGGAACTGGGTTATCCGGCCGGGCCGATGAAAGCTTATGTTGGCCGCATGCTGACCGGTCCTGCGGCCGAGCCGAATTTTGCGCTCGAACTGTTGTCGGCCTATCGTCAGCCTTCTATTCGTCAGCCGGACGGCTTATGGTTCGACAGCTGGTTAAAAGTACAGGATGCGTACCTGCCAGCGTTTCGGACCGACACTATCGCGCGCTATCAGCCCGACGCTGCGGTGGATGAGGAGTTCGGTTACGACTCTATCGTCTGGGGCACGTCGTCTTATCTACAGGACCTGCCAAACGGCGACAAAGTATTTAATTTTTATAACACGCGCTTAAGTAACAAAACCGATTTTAACGGCAACCCGAAATGGGCAATTTTGCCGCGGAAAAAATAACTGAACGCAGCGCCGGACGACGCTGACAGCAGCGCAGAAATAAAGCTGAAGGAGTAGTGGGTGACGCAACAACACAATAGCGCCGGCGGTTACAGCAGCCGGCTGATTGCGCCTGAGATGCTGGTGCACTGGACTGATCCCGAGTCAGCGCTGTGTGTGCGTGACCACTGGGTGTACCGTTATCATTATCAAAGCGATGCCTTAACTAAAGTTTGCCGTATTCCGGCACAGCAGCAGAGCTTCACTGGCCGCATCAAAGACGCGCTGGCTCGCAGTGCTTTGCTGCAATGGCTGCGGCCGACTGCCGGGCTTGGTCATGTGCACCAGACCCGCCGCGGTGATATCGTCATTATCTATGACCGGATTTACCTGTACCGCGCCGGGCAAAACGGCGTGGTGGCTCAGGCTCAGGCCAGCAGTCTGACTCCAAAACCGGCGGCGCCGCTTCGGGGGGGCATCGCCGAACACGGCGTCAGTGGCAAGCTTTATTACGGCGAATACCTCAATGGCCACAGCAGAGACATCCGCGTGATCTGCTTTGACCCAGCGACGCAACAACAGCAGGTGTGCTGGCAATTCAGCCGCAGTGAAATCAAACATGTGCATGCTATTCATTACGATCCATTCCGTAACCGGCTGTGGTTATGTAGCGGCGATAGCGACAATGAGTCGGCGATTTATTATACCGACGATGAATTTGCCACTTTGCATTGCTTAGGCCGTGGCAGTCAGCAGTGGCGGGCTATTGCGCTGTGGTTTGACGCCAATGGCGTCGAATGGGGGATGGACGCCGGCAAAGACGCACCGGCTGAGGCGCTGAACCAGCTGTACCGAATGGAGCTCAACGAGAGTGGCGCAGCCACTGCTGAACCGGTGTTATTGCAACAAGTCGGTAATCCGGTGTATGCGGCGCTCACCGGCGCTGACGGCAGTGTCTGGCTGCAAACCACTTATGAACCGGGCCGCTTGCAACCCACGCCGGAAGCGGCAGCGTTATGGCACAGGCCGGTTGGTGGTCATTGGCAGCAATTGCTGAGCCTGGATTATCAGCATCAACCGCGGCGCGGCGTCAGCAAATATGGTTATCTGCTGCTGCCCAAGGGCACAACGCCAGCAGGCCAGTTATTGTATTCACCGGTGAATTGTCAGCAAGGGCATTATGGCTTGTATTTATTGCAAACCACGCCGAGTTGAAACCGGAAGACCACCGGTGCTGCGAGCAGCACCGGTGGCTACAGTGCTAGCGGTTTGGCCGCAGCAGCGGCGCCAGGCGCAGCAACAACACCAGCTTTTTGAGTGCCAGCACACCGCGTTTCACCGCCGGTTTAAACAGATGTTTGCGCTGCTCGGTTAAAGTGCCGAGGCCATAAGTGACCAGCGCCACCAGCGCCAGCACCGCCAGTGTGGTACTGATGCTGGTGGCATCGATCGTCATATTGTGTTCAATCGTTTTCATCACCGGGGCGTGCACCAGATACAGCGTGAACGTGTAAGACGCCAGCAACGTGATTGGACGCTGGAATTGCATCAGCCAATTCAGCCGGACAAAACGGGCGCCATACAAGTGGCTGAAAAACAGCACACACACCAGATAATCCGAGCCATATTTTGCGGCGCTGCCCAACGACAGCTGGGTAAATGGCCAGATTTGCTCACCAAGCGCGATCATTACTTTGTCGGTTTCAGTGAATTTATACAGCGGATACAACACCAGCGGTGCCAGAAACAACAACCAGGCCAGCCATTGTTTCGGAGTCGTGTGCTCGATGAGCCACAGCAATAACACACCGGCGAGCCAAATTGGGAACAGTAACCACAGTTTGTAGCCGACCGCCAGCAGTAAAATGCTGAATAAAATCACCCGTTTCAGGCCGCGATAAAAAAACAGCAAGGCAAACAAGGCGTAATACCACACCTCATAACCCAAAGACCAATAGGGCGGTACAGTGAAAGGCTGTTCGGAGATAGTCCAAATCTCGCCTAAAAACGCCAGGTGAAACGGAATATAAATATACAACTTGGCATATTGATACAGCCCACTGTAATTGTCCGGATTAAATTGCAGACCAATCAGGTCAACACAAACCGCCAGTAATAACACCGGTACCGCCACTGAATAAATCCGCGTAGCGCGGGCTGTGATGTAGTCCGACAGCGTAATGGGTGCTTTGTTGGCGGTGTAAAAAATCACCAGGCCTGACAACACAAAAAATACAATAACGGCATCCCGGCCGTTCGTTGGGATCAGATGACTGAATTGGGGCGCCAGAATATTAAAATCGATAAGATGGGTAAATACCACCACGACCGCAGCGATAAAACGGCACAGATCCAGATATAGTGAAAACTGCTTATCCATTCATCTTCCTTATTTACAGCACCAACTTCACTTTCAGACGCCGGGTGTCTTCTTCACGTGTTACTTGCTTGTTACCGACGCTTCAGCCGGCGTTTTACCCGCTGCAGCAAGGCCTGAATGCCCGGCATTGGGTCGGTCATCCGCTGTACTGCGGCAACCTGAGTATAACCGCGGCACAGGTCGGCGGGTGCGCCGTGCGCTAAGGCATTGGCGTCGGCGATTTCGTCAAACCAGACCACGTTGTTTTTTGCACGTACAGCTGGAGCCGGCTCTCCTGTAAAAAAAGCCACAATAGCCGCCAGCAGATTGGTGCCGGACAAAGTCGCGATTTCATGCTGATAATCAGTGCGGCCAACCGTCGGTTCAATCATGTAATAACCGCCGCGGTTGGCATCAAACTTAAATTCCATGCCAATCAGGCCGGTATAACCAATGGCACGGACAAACTGCGTGGTCAGCGTTTCAAGTTCTGCTGCCGCTTCCGGTGCGCTGGTACAGGCCGCCGTGCCGCCGACCTGTAATGGCCAGGAGCGTAATTTACGGCCGGTGAAACTTTGCACCAGCTTGCTGTGTTGGTCATAAAACGCCAGACAAAAATAAATGGCGCTGTCCGGGCCTTCCAGCCATTCCTGCACAATCATTTCACTGAGTACAGGTTCGATTTGCTGGTACAAAGTAGCGACTTCTGCCGCCGACTGGACTTTATAAGCCTTTTTGAACTTGCGGCTATAGGCTTCGTTTTGCTCCAGCGGTTTAAACACACACGGATATTGCAGCGTTTCAATCGCGGCTAAATCTGCGGCGCTGTGCAACACCACCCCTTGCGGCACCGGGCTACCGGCTTGTTGGGCCGCGCCGGCAAAACCTTCTTTAGATTGCAGCGCCACCAGCTGCGAATGCGGGCAAAATAAAAACTGATAAAAAGGCGCAAGGGTGTCGCGCGCCGCGCTGACATGCAACACGGTTTTTTCTTCAGTCAGTAATAACACCGGTTTGACGCCGGCAAAGGTCGGCGCCAGCGCGACCAAATCCTGTACTATGCCGGGCGCTTTGGTATCGGCCACCAGCTTTTTGTGGCCAAAGCGGCTGTGCCACGCCGGTGCGCTAGTCGAGTCACATAACAGCGTTAAAGCGCAATGCGGTAACGAGCGTAATACACCTAAAGCATTGGCACTGCCGCCAACGACCACCACCTGAATTTGCGCCATCACAACTTTTCCTTTAATCGGGTAAATGGCCAACGTTGCAGCTTGGTCTGCTTCACACCTAATTCCGTCAGCACTTCATAGCAATCCTGCAGCCCGCTCTGGCGCACATAAACCAGATAAAAACCATAAGCGCCAATACCGGCGACGGTTTTTAAGATGAGTGTCAGCAACAGCTGCTGCGGCAGATAATGATAACAACCGAGCTGAGTCAGCCAAACCACAGCCGCCATAAATAAACAGGCTTCAACCGGCGTTTGCAGCGCACGCAGATAACGACGCAATGAAAAGTCCAACACGCGACGGGCCTGATAAAACAAATAAATCGACGACAGCGGGTAGGCAATGACCATCGCCAGCGCCACGCCCGGCAAGCCGCCAAAGACCGCGCCGATGTAAACACTGAGCGGGATAGTCACCGCGCATAAAGTGGTGTATTTCGCTGTGATATTGGGTTTGCCAATTGAAATAAAGGCTTGCGTGATCAATGGGTCGACGGATTTGACCAGGCCAAGCAAACAGAGGATTTGCAGGATAAATACGACATCCAGCCAGTTATCGCCGAGCAGTACCGGCACTAGCTCGGCAGCGGTCAGACCCATGCCGGCCATGATCGGAAAGCCCATCAGCGCAATTCCTGAAGTCAACCGGCGCAGCGCGTTATCAAGCCGGCTCAGGTCGGTTTGCATCCGCGAAAACAGTGGCGCGGCAATTTGGATCACCAGGCTGGTGATGTACTGCGTTGGCAGCGACGATAAAGTCGCGGCCATCGAATAAATCCCCATTTGCTGCGCGCTTAACACTTTACTGATGATCACAGTTTTAGCGTTGTTGTAGAAATACCAGGTCAGGCGGGAGTAGGTGACAGTGACGCCAAATTTCATCAGCGCGCGGGCGGCGCGTAAGTCGCCGATGCGGCTTGGCCGCCACTGACTAAACAAAAATATGCTGCAAGTTTTAAAAATTTGCGAGGCTAAAAAGCCCCACACCAGCGCCCAGGCTTTAAAGCCAAACCAGGCCAGCACTAAAGTCACCACGCACTGCAGCAATATCATCGCAAAATCGATACCGGCATAGAGTTTAAAGCGCATGTCCCGCGCGATCAGCGCATCCGGCACTGTGGCAATAGCGCCGATGATAAAGCTGAGCGCGACCACCTTCAGCATCTCGCCGAGGATCGGGTAACCAAAATAACTGGCTAAAAACGGGCTGGCGGCATAAAGGCCGGTATACAGCGTGGCACTGATCAGGATCGCCAGCGAAAAAGCGCCGTTTAACTCAGCCTGACTGATGTCCAACCGGTGTTTGATGGCACTGCCAAGGCCGATTTCGTTAAAAAAGCCGATAAAGCCGACCACGACCATCACCAGCGCCATCAGACCATAATCTTCCGGGGTTAACAGCCGCGCCAGTAACAGCGTATTGACGAAGGAAATCAGTTTGGCTGCGCCTTTGCCAAGCCCCAGATACATCAGGCCTTGCAGTGTTTTATTTTTCAGTTGGTCCACAGTGGTTCCGCAAAATTAAAGTTGTTGGTTCAACAGTTGTTGGCAAAGCGTCAGCAATTCCACTGTGCGTTGGCGCCGGCTGAACGGCTGGGCCTGCACCGGGTTTAAACCCGGTTGTGGGGGCTCAGTGATAAGCCGTTGCAGTGCCGTGGTCAATTCATCCTGTTGCCAGGCCTGCACCGCGTTTGGCATAACCCGGCTGGCCTGTGCCGTGGCGCTGTCAGGCGGACAAATGGCCAGCAGCGGTTTGCCACTTTGAATGTAGTCGTAGAGCTTGCCCGGGACCTGATAGTTAAAAATCTGGTCCTGGATTAACAAATTAGCCGAGCATTGCATCATCTCAGCTTGCGCCTGCATAAAAGGCACAGCCGGCAGAAATTCGACCAATGCGCTGATGCCAAACTGTTCCAGCGTGGCGGCAAATTGCTCGGGTTTGCCACTGCCGCGAAATTTCAGCACAAAATTGTCAGCACTCAGCAACCCTTGTTGTTGTAACTCGGCGATAGCGCGGAAGATACCGCTGATATCACGGCCATTGCCATACAAAGCACCGCTATAGAGCAGGGTGAATTTGTCCGGCGTGGTCGCTGGCGGTAAGTCCAGCGGTACAAAGCCATTCTCAATCACCTGAAACTTAGTGGAAGGCTCGGCCGGGTAGAGGCTGCGATACAGCCCGGCGGCCGCCTGACTGGTAGTCACCACTGCGCTTGCCTGTGCAATCACTTTGCGTTCCAGATAGCGCATCACCGTATTAAAGTTCTGATAGGCCGGATTGTAGTGACATTGCAGCGGGTCACGGAAATCGGCTACCCACGGCTTGTTGGTTTTTTTGCTGAGACTGCGGCCAATCAGATGTGTGGTCAGCACCGGGTAGGTAGACCAGATTAAATCGATGTCATGTTCCCGTATCAGCTGCTGACCAAGCGTCACGGCGCTGAAATACCAGGGCCAGTACCGGTCCGGCACTGCAGCAAAGGCCGGCGAGCGGCCGAACAACGAAAACAGTTTGCTGGCGTCTGTGGCTTGACTGCGAAAGATGCGGTCTTGCAGCAGCGGCGAAATCTGCAGTTCATGGTCAAACCGCTGATAAATATCTGCGCTCGCTGTGAGCACATAAGGTTCTGCGCCCATTTCTGCTAAATACTCGGCGAAGCGGTAAGGCCGCTGCACGCCCGCGCTGCGCGCCGGCGGCATCTCAAAAGCAATCAATAAAATTTTCAGCGGCTTGGCCATCAGTTCGCGACTCCAAGCACCCGACGCACCAGGTCGCTGAACCCTGATAACTCGGCTTCCAGTTCCAGCCAATGTACGTCTTCACCGTCCAGAATACGGCGGATTTGCAGCAGATCTGAACCTTGCTTGTGCAAGCCGATACGGGTCGTTGTCGCCGTCTGAACGCCATTTTGCTGCAACAACGGCAGATGCGCCGGTTGATATTCGCCACTCGGATAACAGAAATGCACCAGCTGTGGCGGTGCAGTAAATTGGGCCAGCCACTGACGGTTCTGCTCAATTTCGGCGGCTAAGGCTACCGCATCCAGCGGGCTGCAATGGCGATGGGTATGCAGCTGCAGCTCAACATTGGCCTGTTGCAGGCGGCGCAGCTCATCCGCATCAAGCAAACGAAACAACGGCCGGCCTTGTTGATGTAATGACACCTGCAGCTGCTCAGCCAGCTGATACAGCACCCCGGCGCGTGCTGTGGCCTCCGGCAACTGGTCAATCATCTGGCAAATTTGCCGGACCAGTGCCGCCGCATCCGGTGCCGGCAGGCTGGTGTCAAGCGACGCAGCGACGCCAGGTACTTTCAGGTGTAAAGCACTGGCGGTGGTTTTCCACAGCAGGTAAGACACGGCGACATTTAAAACCGGAATTTGTTTGTCGGCATAATAACTGGTGACATACAACATCAGCGGGAACTGGTGCTCCGCCAGCGCGTCGCCGACTAATTCCGCGGTGCCGGACCAACCGTCGTCCATGGTCAGCGCCAGCTGCAGCGGCCGCTGCGGGTTGGCTAAGCCTTCGCTTAAGGACACAATCCGATAGCGGCTATTAGCCAGATATTGCAGTCGTGCCGCAAAGGTTTGCGGCGTCATAAACAGTTTGGGCCGGAACAGATGCTCGTCGGCATAGGCAAAACCGTGATAACACAGTACACGCAGGTGATTGCGGTACAGGTAACGGCACAGCGCAAACACGCCGCACAGCTCCGCCAGTTTTAACAGGGTTAACTTAATTTTTTTAGACATGCTTGTCCCAATTCAGTCAAAAATGCCTTGGTATTGAGCCAGGCCAATCGCCTGTCACCCGGATAATTTAAATCTGATTTGATGCCCGGATGGACAAAGTACAGCAAAAAGCCGACTGCGCTTTTTAACTTGGCTGCCGGTGCCACCTGCGGGTCTTTTAGTTTGGATAACAAATACCCAAAGTCAGCCGGAAAGGCGTGACGCACCGTGATGATTTTTGTCAGCCGCTGCGCGGTGTCCGGCGTCTGACCCTGTAAAAACGATTGCAGCTGGATCACCGGAAAATGCAGACCAGCGCGGATATCCAGATTCAGTGCGGCCCAATAACGTGAATTCAGTTCGATAAAATCAAAGGTCTGACTGGCTGCGTCCCATTTGTACTCAACCATGGCCGGGCCATTCCAGTTCAGCGCACGCATGCGCAGCACTGCATCTTCATACATCGGCTGATACCACCAACTGCTGCGCAGCGAGGTCAGGCCGCCGCTATGCGGATTTTCGTGGCTGGCGACTGCCATCGATTCGGCCAGAATTTTGCCATCCTGCATCAACAGGTTGACGGTGGCTTTGACGCCACTGCTGCAGTCTTGCAACAGAACTTTGTCAAAATCAGCGAAAGCCTCCAACACCGCCTGGCGCGCTTCTGCGACTGAGCGTACTTTACGCACCAGCGCCTGGTCGCCATGTTTGGCGTAAAAGCCATCGCCTTTGACAAAAAATGGCAAACGCCACTGGCTGAAATCGACCGCATCGAGTTCAGCCGGCTGATTCAGTACGGCAGTGCGTGAGATATGCTGGCGTAGTCTGTCATCGTTACTTTGCAGAAATTTGTCAAATACCCAGACTTTGGACAGACAGCCGTAAACCAGTTCCGCATCTGCGGGAATCGCCATCAGCGGGCTGAACTCAGCAAAACAATGGCGGATCGCCAATAAAAAGCCTTCGCTTGGGATTATGGCGGCTATCTGCTTGGTGCGAATAATGTCGCGCAGCCAGGGCAGATAATTACTGTCGTCATAGGGCGGACATTGATAGCTGGCACTGGCAAATGCTGATTGGCAGCCTAATGCGCCGGCTTTGCTCGACGCTGCATGCACAATATAACCATGTTGGCCTAAGGAGCGGATCACGCCGATAGCGCCCATGGAGTCGGCCTGTGGCACTAAAACTGCAGCTTTACCCGTGACCGGTGCTGCGCCCGCATACAGCGGGGATGAATTAAGAGCTGACATGTTGTCTTACCCGACTTTGAAAAATTTTAAAATGCGAACGGTCCGCCAGATTATTCAGTGCCAGACGCAGGCAAAAACGCGCCGGGTCTCTGTCCCAAGGAGTGAAGCGCTTTAAGCGAAACAGCAGATCTGGTTTGGTCTCAGCGACGCCCCAGTCCGTACTAAATGCTGCAATAAAGCCCAGCTCCCGCACCATCTCGAGATGGGCATCAGTAAAATCGGTTTGATATTTGCCATTTGGGTAAGCGAAAAACTGAATAGGCGTGCCGATAATCTGTTCCAGTTCCGTTTTGCTCTGGGAGATTTCCTGCCACGCCTGTTCCGGGTTTTCCAACGCCAGAATTGGGTGGTTTACCGTATGCGCACCAATGGTCATACCGGCCTGATGCATCTGACGTAACTGGTCAGCATTGACAAACTGGTGCACCATGGTCGGCTGACCGGTTTGGCTAAGCAGCGCCGTAATGCTGGTCCGCCGCACTGCAACCGGCTGGTATTTAATCTGTTCGGTGAGTGCGGCAATGGTGCTGCGACGACTGTCAGCAGTGTCAATCTGATAAGTAACGCCCAGCATTTCAATGGTTTGCACCTGGGCAGGTGCTTGTCGAATGGCCTGCGAGATCTGGTTTTCCCACAAATAACCTTCGTTAAGGCCTGCCGTGCTGATAAAAAACGTCGCAGTCAGGCCATGCTGTTGCAGCAGCGGAAAGACATAATCGAAACAATCCGCAAAGCCATCATCGATAGTGATCACCACGGAGTTTTTCGGCAATTGCTGGCGCTGCGACAAAGCAAAAGCTTCTGGCAAAGATAACACCTGAAAATGTTGTTTCAGATGACGCAACTGCTCAGCAAACAGCTCAGGCGGTAAGGCCTGCTCAGAACATAAATCGGTATTGGGCATCACCCGATGGTAATTCAGCACCGAAAAACTCTGGCGCGAACCAAACAGGTTCAGACAGCGAACCGACAGTTCAAGCATCGTGGCGGTGATCATGGACAGCTTTCCTTGCAACCGGTTGAACGTGAATAGCAGCTTTAGCACGGTGTTCCAGACTGATCCGGTTCATCACATGAGTTATGGCAAAAATGGCAAATAACAAATCGAAGTAGGCGAGACTGACCGCAGCACCTGCGATCGCATAGGCAAACAACGATACCCTGAGCATAGAGCTCAGTTTGGCCAGGTTTTCCATGCCTTGTTGTTTTTTCAGGCGTTTTGCGACCATTCGGGCCTGAGAGAACGCAACAAACAAGATCAATAAAAACAGCAGCAGACCAATAAAACCGTGGTCACCCAATACCTGGAAGTAGATACTGTGAGCCGCTTTAGCGCCGTCAAAATAAACGGTCGAGGTGTCAAACAGCCAGTTTAAATTCTGCTGCGGGTCGTAGCGGAACCAAATCAGGTTACTTTGACCGGCTTTAAAACCACCGCCGGTAATATTGTCCATCGCCATTAAAATTGCTTGTTTCCAGGCCATAATGCGACCAAGAAACGACAGATCCTGATCCGCATTCTCTAGCGTCGCCATCCGGGCATGCCAGCTTTGTGGCATAAATTCCAGACCAAAATACACGATGACCGGCACCACCAGTAAATAGATAAATTTGTGCCGTGAGTGGAACCAGAAATAAGCGCCAAGCACGGCGATACCAACAAAACCACCACGTGAGTTCGAACCCAGGACACAGACCACCGCCATAAAAATCACGACACCAAGGCCGAGTTTTAAGTATTTTTGCTCGGTGATACTGCTCAGATAAGCCACCAGCGGGATCATCAGTATGATGCCTACCGCCAGGTCATTACGGTCACCTAATACGTGGCCCCCCATGCCTGACAGTACGTGGCCGCCGCCAGAGCTGATGTATTTCAGGCCTTCGACCACGCTGTAGAACCCGAGTGAAAACACTACGCCCCACAACAACACATTAATATGGGTTTCGGTGCGGATAATGGCGATGGCAAAGAAATACAATAAACAGATCTTCAGGAATTCAATCCATTCGGTCCAGACGATATCCGGGATAGAAATGGTGAACACACTGGTAATAAAGGTCCAGATCAGGAACAACATGATGAGCCAACTCAGGCCGTCCCATTTGGTCTGGGGTTTGTTTTTAATCATGAAGTACGACAGGATAGTCGCGGCGACGATGATCAGGTTATAGCGAATACCGCTGGCAAATCCGTAAACCCAACCTTTGGGGTAAAACAAGGCCACCCAAAGCCATAAGGTCACGCCGATAAAGGGTTTTTTGAAGCAAAAATACAGCAGCGCCGGAAAAATCAGCAGAAAAAACGCATCACGCATCGTCGTTCTTCTCCTGAGTTGCCGCGGCCTGTTCCTCATTGTCCTGCTTCATCGCGAAGTAACACATCGCGACGACAGCAATCAGGTCCAGAGCAAATAATGCGCTTTCCATTAACCTGTTACCTTACTGATCACATAACGGTATTTGCCGGATGCCTCGGCCGCTATCTGGTCAACCCACTCGATGCTGATCTCAACATCGGCACCTAAACGTGCGGTTAAGCCGTGGCGGACTTTATCGGCCAGCGCCGTCGCGTCGCCGTTTTCCAGCACCAGTTGTACCCGGGTATGGGTCAGGCTTTCCTGTACAATTTTAAAGTTGCTGATGCCGTGCAGCTCGCGGATGACATAAATCAACGCCAGGCCATGCATCATAGTGCCATTGCTGGCTACAACAAAATCGGTGCTGCGGCCTTCGATATTTTCCAGCACCGGCAGGCCCCGGCCGCAGCGACAGACTTTGTCTGACAGCGTCGCGATATCGCCGGTGCGGTAACGGACGAAAGGGAAATCCGAGGTCGCAAGGTGCGTCACAACAATTTCACCGCTTTGGCCTGCGGGCAGCGGGTTGCCGTCGCGGTCGATGATTTCGACAATGATATCTTCGGCGCTCAGATGCATACTGCCTGCCGGGCACTGATGAGCGATAAAGCCAGCATCGCGGCCGCCATACCCATTCGCCACCGGCGCACGGAACACTTGTTCAATCAGTTCACGCTGATAGGGGTATAAGCGCTCTGAAGTGACAAACACCACTTTGATGCCAAGTCCGGTTAGGTCGATCCCATGCTGCTGCGCAGTCTTGGCAATCAGGTGAAACACAGACGGATAACCAAATAACATCGCCGGCTCAATGGCACGGATCTGATCAATAAAACCTAAAATTTTCGCTTCGGTTAAGTCAAAAGCCGGAATGAGATGCGAGCGGAACAGTTTGTCGCGCCAGATTTTTACTTTGTCTTGTTTATTCAGCTCAATCGGTGAGCCCCAGGCAACGATTTCTTTATCGCCAATATCGACGCCCCACCAGCGGGTGGCACGCCATTTTTCGGCCACGTCATGGCTGATGCGCTCATTACCAAGTAAAAACGTCAGCGGTGTACCGCTGGAGCCGCCGGTGGTAAAAGGCCGCACTAAAGTGGCTTGCGGGTTTTTCAGGCTCTCGCTGTGAGCGCGAATGGTCGCTTTGTCTAAAAACGGTAGTTTGACCAAATCAGCACGGCTTTGAATGTCTGACGCTTTGAGCCCAAGGTTTGATAATAAATCACGGTAGTAGGGCACTTCAGTGCTGATGCGGCGGATAAAAGCCTGTAAACGCTGTTGCTGGGCGGCTTCAAGCTGCTGCGGGCTTTGCCACTGGCTTTGTTCCAGCTGGCGGAAAATGGCCACAGTGTCATGTTTTTTCAGCCGCTCATGCAGCGGAAACAAGCAACGGCTGACCAGCCAGGTGTACCAGGAACTCGCCATCAGAGTGTTCTCCCTGCCAAAACTTGCAAATATTGCTGTTGTAACAATTCCCAGACTTTATGCCAACTGAAACGGGCCGCGTTGGCCAGACCGGCGGCAATCAGGCTCTGTCTGAGCTCGTTATTCTGCAACACTGCCAGTGCCGCGCTGGCGAGCTCAGCCGGCTGGCCGGCCGGAACCAGCAAAGCATCTTTCTGATGCGTCACTAACTGTGGAATACCACCACTGTCAGTCGACACCACAGGTACACCACTGGCCATAGCTTCAATTAAAGAATTGGGGGTGTTGTCGACCAGACTACCGTTTAACATCAAATCGGCGTCCTGATACAGCGCCGCGACCTGCTGCGGTGTTAAACGACCAACAAAGTTAACCTGTTTCAGCTGCAATTCACTGACCAGCTGCTGCAGGGCGGCAAGCTCCGGCCCTGTGCCGGCGACGCTCAGCCGTGCAGCCGGAAACTGCTGCTGAATGACGGCAAAAGCGCGGATGCAGCTGGCGACATCATAAATGGCTTCCAGATTGCGTGTGACGACTACGTGTGGAGCGGTCAGCTGGGGAGTGTCAGCGTCGTGGCCGGTCGTGGCGACAGGCACAAAGAGCTCAGTATCCAGCACGTTTTGCACGATGACACTGTCTTTGCCATAACGGGCAAACACCTGCTGTAAAAAGGTCGAGGGTACCAAAATCACCGCGCAGTGGCGCAGGGACGCTTCGACCCGAGACCAGGATTTGGCAAAAAATGCGTCGGCATATCCTCCGCGGTAATTCAGCACCACCGGGATATTTTTGCGCCGTGCCACCCAGATCACCGGTGCAGCAAACAGATGCCAGGACCAGCCGGAGTTCGCCATCAAATGGATCAGCTGAACCTGCGGGGTTAATTCACGCTGCAGCGTACGAAAGAACTGCCATAACCTGACGCCGGCGCGCAGCACCGGCAACTTACCCACCCAAGCGGGCTGATAAGCCGGATTGGTCTGGATCACGTTGACCTGCAGACCTTCACCACGCAGCAGTTCAGCCAGCTTGGCTGTTTGATTGGCCATCCCGCCGGCCGGTGGCGGCAGCGGGCCAACAATTGTCAGCTGCTTCAGGCTCATTTGCGCTCCGTCAGCCGCTGGTATAACGGCAGATAATGACTGACGCTGACGCGCCAGTTACGCACGTTTTCAACATAATCGCGGCCACGTTGCAGCACTTGTGGCCACTGTTCGCGGTCTGCTAACAATTGCAGCATTTTGGTGGCGAGCGCGTCGACATCATCGGCCGGAAACAAATAACCATTGTCGCCGTCGCGAATCAGTTCCTTGTGGCCACCAACATCAGAGGCCAGCACCAGTTTGCCCTGCGCCATGGCTTCCAGCGGTTTTAATGGCGTTACGAGGTCCGTCAGGCGCATTGATTTGCGCGGATACAACAACAAATCGACCAGACTGTAATAACGGTCCACATCGGCATGCGGCACCCGGCCGGTGAAAATGACTTTGTCTTTGAGGCCAAGCTGCTGTACCAGTTGTTTCAGTTGTTGTTCCTGCGGACCGCCGCCGACTAACAATAACCGCAGCTGTGGCGCCTGCTGATGCACTTGGGCTAAGGCGCGCACCGCCAGATCCAGGCCTTCGTAAGCATAAAAAGAGCCAAGGAAACCCAGCACTTGACAGCCGCCGAGACCCAGTTCGGCTTCCAGCGTCGCGTCTTTTGGACCACACAGCTGAAACTGCTCGATATTGACTGCATTGGGGATCACAGTGAATTTATCCGCGGCATAACCGCGAGAGACCAAATCTGAGCGCAGGCCTTCACAAATAGTGGTGACGGCATCGGCGCGGCTGACCACATAGTTTTCCAGCTGTCGGGTTAAGGTGTAACGCAAGTCACCTTCTTTACAGGTGCCGTGATCGACTGCGGCGTCTTCCCAGAAGGCGCGAATTTCATAAACCACCGGCAGGCCGCTGATTTTTGCGGCGCGCAGGGCGGCGAGACCATTCAGCGCCGGCGAGTGAGCGTGCAGCACATCCGGTTTTTCCGCCGCTATGGCCGCCAGAATGCGCGTGGTCATCGGTTCAACCAATGCCAGCTGATTGAGGCCTGGGATTTTACTGAGTAATCCGGTTGGCTGCGCTGAGCGGTAAAAGGTCAAGCCGTCGACCGTATCCACCGACTCAGTGGCGTTGCCTTGTTTTGGGCTGGTGACATGACAGGTTTCAATGCCAAGCGCGCGCTGCTCGTTTAAAATCGAACGGCTGCGAAAGGTATAACCACTGTGTAGCGGAATAGAATGGTCAAAAATATGCAAAACCTTCACAACTGAGTTCCTTTAGTTCGATTGGCGCAAGAAATTTTCAAACATCAGCAAGGTCCACAATGCCGTACTGTGGTCACGTTGGCCGCTTTGATGCTGATCCAGCCAGCGGCTGATAGTGTCCATCCGGAACAAACCGCTGTCTTTGATCACATCACTGAGTAGCGCCGTTCGGACCTGTTGTTGCAACGGGCCACGGAACCATTCGGCCAGCGGGACGCGGAAACCCATTTTCGGCCGGTATAGAATGTCGGCTGGCAGATATGGTTCCATCGCTTTTTTCAGCACATATTTGCCTTCACCGGCTCGCAGTTTCTGTGCGGTCGGCACCTTGGCGCTCCATTCAACAAACTTATGGTCCAAAAACGGTACCCGCACTTCGAGGCTGTTGGCCATACTGGCGCGGTCGACTTTGGTCAGAATGTCGCCGACTAAATAAGTGCGGATATCGATATACTGCAATAACGCCAGTGGCTCAGCACCGTCGAAGTCGGCTGCAACTTCACGGAACAGTTCAAGCGTGTTATAGCCCTGCAGCTGCGCTTTGAGTGAGTCGGAGAACAGCTCGTCGCGTTGTTGCTGCTTCAGCAGCGAAATGCCATGCAGATAACCTTCAACTAAATCCATCGCCAGCGACTGGAAAGTGGTTTTGGCACGCAAGACACGCGGTGCCCAGTCCAGTTTCGGGTAAATTTTGCCCAGTGGTTTAAACACTGCGCTGCGCAGCCACTGCGGTAACTTGTCGCGCACCTGCTGCTCGGCCATCAATAATTTGTAGCGCCGGTAGCCGGCCAGTAGTTCATCGGCACCATCGCCCGACATACAAACCGTGACTTTACTGCGCGCCAGCTCACAGACGCGGTAAGTGGCCAGCGCCGAAGAATCGGCATACGGCTCGTCGTAAAAGTGCGCCAGCTTAGGGATCAGCTCAAAATCGTCGGCTTTAACAATTTTACTGTCATGCAGCGTGTGATAACGCGTTGCAACCTGCTGCGCATAGCTGGTTTCATCATATGCAGCGACGTCAAAACCAATAGAACAGGTTTTGACCGGCTGATCTGACATGCCGGCGATAAGGGCTACCACGGCACTGGAATCAACACCACCGGATAAAAACGACCCCAGCGGCACTTCGGTGACCAGATGGCTTCTGATCGCAGTGTTAAGCTGTTCAACCAACTGCTGCTGATAATCCTGATCTGAAAGCTCCACTTGCTCGCGGTAACTTAAGTGCCAATACGTCTGGAGCTTAGGTGTTGGCGCGGCAGTGGACAGGACCAGCGTTTGCGCCGGGCAGAGTTTTTTCACCGAGCTGTAGATAGTGTCCGGCTCGGCGACATAACCAAGGGCAAAATATTGTTCTATGGCTTTGGCGTTGATGGTTTTATCGAGGCCCGGCAGTAATTTCAGGCTTTTCAGCTCAGAGGCGAAATATAACGAGTCATCAAGCAGGGTGTAAAACAGCGGCTTGATGCCAAGGCGGTCGCGGGCCAACAACAGGCGTTGTTGCTGTTTGTCCCAAAAGGCGTAAGCGAACATGCCCTGCAGTTTTTCGACACAGGCATCGCCCCATTCGATATGGCCACGCAGGATCACTTCAGTGTCACAATGGGTTTTAAACTGATGCCCGAGCGTTTCCAGTTCAGCGCGAAGCTGCATGAAGTTGTAAATTTCACCGTTAAAAATCAGCACATAACG
>CAMLRA010000051.1 GCA_946482325.1 uncultured Chromatiaceae bacterium
CAGCTGGCGCAACAGGTATTTCCAACAGCCTGGCGTAAAATCCTGCAGCAGCACTGGCCGCTGTACCGCGCTTTGCCGGCCGACGTGCAGCAACAAGTCCGAAAACAAATAATGCGGTTTATCGCCGAAGTAGAGTTTGTTGGCTGCGACGGGCTGACCGTGACCGACCAGATGCGGGTGCTGATTGCCGCACAAGCCAGTCTGCTGACTGCCCGGCTGCCGGTCAACGATTACCCGGGACTGCGTCAGGTGCTGGTTTACCCCGACGCCTTTGCCGTGGATCTGAACCAGCCGGATAGCGCCGGCGTGGTGCATGAAAAAACCGAATGGCGCGAAGGCGAATCCTGGCAGCAGGGCCAGGTAATTTTATCATGGCGCCACACGCTGGCAGGCGCAGCAGTGGCTGACGATGGCCGCAACCTGGTGTTCCACGAATTCGCGCATCAGCTGGACCAGCAAACCGGCAGTGTTAACGGCTTCCCGCCGTTACCGACGGCGGAACTGCAGCAGCAGTGGTCACCGCTGATGCAGAAGGCCTTTGACCAACTACAACGTGATATGCAACAAGGAATCCCGCCCTGGATAGACCCTTATGCCGCTACCAATCCGGCTGAATTTTTTGCCGTACTCAGTGAATTATTTTTTGAAAGGCCGGTGTATCTGGCCGACTGTCAACCCCAGCTCTATCGATTAATGCAGCAGTTCTTTCAACTTGATCCGAAAAGTTGGCCGCTGCAACAGCCACAACTGCCGTCACTGGTTCAGAAACGGTTCAGATGACTTCGCCATATTAGCTGCATCAGCATGTGCTGAAGTAGCGCCGGAGGCATCATGAACAAGAGTTTTCTTTTCGCAGCTGTGTTGTTGGGGGCCGTCACGGCAACCACAGCCACCGCAGCCAGCAATGTCGAAGTCAATCTTTATGGTCAGGTGTTACCGGGTGTACATGGCCACGTCAGAGTCGCCGATCCCTACCCGGTTTATGATCGCATCATCGTCATTGAAGCCCCTTATGCCCATCAGCGCGATTGGGGCCGTTATTGCCATCATTACGGCGCCTGTGGTCAGTCAGTGCGGTTTGTTGAAGTGCGGGAGTATCAGGAACAACGCCACTGGCACAAACCAAAACGCCACAAACACCGCCACAGGCATCATCATGATTGTGATCATTAAGCCACTTCCGCCGGGCGGCGAACTTGTTATAATCGCCGCCCCCGGAATTTTGGAAACTCAAATATGATCATCACCAAGGACAGCGTTGTCCAACTGCACTACCGCGTATCAGACGCCTCAGGCCTGATTGAAGATTCGGCTAAAGGCGAGCCGATGTTATACCTGCACGGCCATCAGAATATGCTGCCGGCTATTGAGCAGGCGTTGGAAGGCAAAGCTGCCGGCGACACATTATCACTGGTCGTTGAGCCAAAAGACGCCTACGGCGAGCGCGACGACAATGCTATCCAAAGCATTCAGGTCAAACACTTAAAAGGCGCAAAAAAATGGGCACCAGGTATGACCGCCATCGTCGAGACTGAACATGGCCCACGTCAGGTGAAGATTGTTAAAGTTGGCATGTTTAAAGCGGAAGTGGATGTGAATCACCCATTAGCCGGCAAAACCCTGACTTTTGACTTAAATGTTGTGTCGGTACGTGAAGCCACAGCTGAAGAAATCGCGCATGGCCATGCCCACGGCGCCGGTGGCCATCACCACGACTAATAGTCCCGAGAGCACAGAGGCTGGATCTGCTCAGCCGCTGTGCTAGTCTAGAAAAATCCCCCGCTTTGCAGTCTGCCGCATGAAAACTCTGTTGTCGTTGTTTGTCGCGACTTTGCTGTTATTTGGTCTGAACTTGTACAGATTACAATCTGACGCACCTGACGCCTTCACGCCACCAGCAGATCAGCAAAACCACCCCGTGTTGCCTGCATTGCAACCTGAGCAACAAATCCTGCAAATTCAGCAAAGTAATCACAGACAATTCCGTATTCAGTGGGGCATAAACCCGGAAGCGCCATTTTTTATTCTACAAGGGCCAGATCAGGGTTCTGGCTTTTGCGACGTGCTGGTGGAACGCCTGCAGGTTTATTTACCAGAAGTCCGGCATCAGTTATTAGTTGAGCCGCAAGCCCGCATCCGCCAGCGCATCGACGCCAAAGAAAACGTCTGTTCCCCATGTGCTTTGTATGCGACTGAACCGGTGGCGCAACAAGGCCGGTTGTTCAGCAAACCGACCCATTATTACCGGCCACATGGCATTATCACCCGGCCGGAACTGGCGGCTGAAATCAGCCGGCGCTTTGGTCATCCGGTTGATTTGGCCAAGTTGCTACAAAGTGAATTGCGTTTTGGTTTTCCGGCGCAGCGCCGCTACGGCAAACTGCAGCCATTACTGGATGAGCATCGGCTGCGCAGCCCCAATCATGTCAGTTTTGATACCGGCAAAGATGTCAGCATGCTGCACCTGCAGATGCTCAGTCAGCAGCAGCTTGACGCCACGATCGATTACATCAGCAGTTTGAAGTTTTATACCATGCATGCTCAGCGCAAGCTGGTTTTCCTGCCAATCGCCGGATATCAGGACTGGCTGGCAGGGGCTGTCGCTTGTCCGGACAATAACTGGGGCCAGCTCGCGGTATTGAGGGTCAACGCCATGATCAACCGGCTGCGAGAAGACCAGGCATTGCAGCAAAATTTGCGATTCTGGTTTGGTGGAGACTTACCGCGTTTCCCAGCTGAGCCGGCGCACTAAGCCGCTTTGGTATTTAAATTTAAGCTGCAATCCACCGCGCTTCAGGCTAAAATCTGCGGCTGATTTTTCAGCTCAGCAAATGGACTCAGCCGTTGTCACCGCAACTTCCTCTTGAAAACATTCAGTTTGATAATTACCGGGAACAACCAGCTGCGACGCCTCCTACTGAACCGGCGATGCTAGTGCAGCGCCGTTCATTAGTACCGGTATTATTGCTACTGTTGCTGACCGCACTTGCTGTATTAGTCGCTTTTGAGATGCGCAGCGCTTATTACAGTGCAAAACCTATCAGCGATTACGCTAAAACCCTGACCTACCAGTTACAGAATGGCCCAGCCAACCGGGTGATTTACCCCGAAGCAGGCCCCTTTGATGTGCGCCATGGTTACACTAAACTGCCAGAGTTGTTACCACGGTTACAGGAACGGGGGTTTGTGATCCGCGCGCAGGCTGAATTCTCCCCGGCGATGCAAGGTTTTGCCGCGCAGGGATTTTTCCCGCCTTATCGCGAAAAAGTGCAAAGTGGGTTATTCCTGGCTGATTGCCGCAACGAAACTATCTTTGATTTTAATTATCCGCAACGGGTGTATCAACATCCACAACAAATCCCTTTACTGGTCGCTCATAGCTTGTTGTTTATTGAAAACCGCAACTTACTGACCATCCCACCGCAAGCCAACCCGGTGATGGACTGGCCACGTTTTGTGATGGCGGCGGTCAGTCAGGTTGGCAAAGTTCTGGCCATTGGCGGTCAGTCAGCCGGTGGGTCGACACTGGCGACGCAAATTGAAAAATTCCGTCATTCGCCGATGGGGCTGACCCAAAGTTTTGAAGACAAAGCTATTCAGATTATTTCCGGCACTATCCGCGCTTATCAGCACGGCCCGAATACTCAGGGGGTACGTACCCGGATTGTGCAGGATTACCTCAATACAGTACCGCTGTCCTCTGCTCCGGGGCATGGTGAAGTGCACGGTGTCGGCGATGCGTTGTATGCCTGGTTCGGTACTGATTTTAACCGCGCCAATGCATTGCTGGCGCAGCCTGAACAAACTGAAACTGCTGCCGAGCGCGCGCGTTATTTCCGCCAGATGCTGTCGCTGATGATTGCACAGCGCCGGCCATCTTATTATCTGCTTCAGGGGCATGCCGATCTCGAAGAGCTGACCAACAGTCATATCCGCCTGCTGGCGCGCGCCGGTATTATCGATGCGTCGCTGCGCGATAAAGCTCTGAACGAACAGCTGACTTTTGTCCGCTTGCAAGCCAATAAAGCTAAAGACGAAGCCGATAGCCGCAAAGGTATCAACTCAGCACGGCTGAGGCTTGGCAACCTGCTGAACCAGCCGATGTACGACCTGGACCGGCTGGATTTAAATGCCCACAGCACCCTACATGGTGAAGTGCAGCAAAAAGTCAGTGCTTATTTAAAAAGTCTGGCGAATCCAAACACGGCAGCCCAACACGGCCTGATTGGTGAGCGACTGCTCTCTGCTGCGCGCACGGGCGACGTGCTGTACAGCTTCACTTTGTTTGAAAAGACCGCAGACGGCAACCGAGTACGGGTGCAAACCGACAGTACTGACCAGCCGTTTGACTTAAACGAACACAGCAAACTGGAACTGGGCTCCACCGCAAAACTGCGGGTGCTCGCCAGCTATCTGGAAATTATCGCCGAACTGCATCAGGCCTTTGTGGACGAACTCCCCGATAGCCTGCTGACCATGGACATCGCGCCCAACGACCATATCACACGTTGGGCCGCCAACTATATGGCTACCACCGCCGATCGCAGTCTGCCGGCGATGTTAGAAGCCTCGCTGGAACGTACCTACCCCGCTTCGCCAACTGAACGTTTTTTTACCGGCGGTGGCCTGCAGGTATTTAATAACTTCAATAAAGACGAAGACAGTAAAGTGCCGACCATTCGCCAGTCGTTACAGCAATCACATAACCTGCCTTTTGTCCGCCTGCTGCGCGATATCGTCAGCTACGCCAGCAGTTATCAGACCCAAGGCAGCACTTCATTATTATTACGTGCCGACAATGACCCGAAACGCGAAGAATATCTGCGTAAATTTGTCGACAAAGAAGGCAGCGAATTCCTGCGTCGTTTCTTCCGCAAGTATCAGCAAAAGCCGATGGAAGAACGGTTGGAAACCTTTTTTGATGGTCTGAAACAAACGCCGGACCGTCTTGCTGCGGTACATCGTTATTTGTTACCAGATGCCAGCTTCACCGATTTTGCCGCATTTTTACGTAACAAACTGCCGGACAGCGACAAACTGACCAATAAAAAGCTGCAGGATATGTATGCGCAGTACGGACCGGGGAAATTCAGCCTGCCGGACCAGGGTTATATCGCCGGTGCTCACCCGCTGGAGCTTTGGGTACTGAATTATCTGAATAATAATCCTAAGGCGACGATGAAAGAAGTGATTGAAGCCAGCGCCGAACAGCGCCAGCAGGTGTATCGCTGGTTGTTTAAAACGCCAAACCGTAAGGCGCGCGACGCCCGCATCCGCATCATGCTGGAAGTTGAAGCCTTTACCGACATTCACCAGCGCTGGGCCAAACTGGGTTATCCGTTTGACCACTTAGTACCAAGCCTCGGCACCGCACTGGGCAGTTCCGGTGACCGCCCTGCAGCGCTCGCTGAACTGATGGGCATAATCCAGAATGACGGGATGCGTTTACCGACCATCCGCATCGACAGCCTGCATTTTGCCGCGCGTACGCCTTATGAAGTGCAGCTGGGCTTCAATGCCAGCGCCGGTGAACGTGTGATGCGGCCTGAAGTGGCGCGGGCATTGAAAAAAGCGCTGGGGCAGGTCGTTGCTGAAGGTACGGCACGGCGCTTAAACGGCAGTTTTGTTAAAGCGGACAGCTCGCCGCTGCAAGTAGGTGGTAAAACCGGTACCGGTGACAACCGGATGGCGACACAAGTGATCCGTGGCAAAACGGTGGCATCCACCGCCACCAGCCGCACCGCCACTTTTGTGTTTTATTTAGGGGACAGCTATTTCGGCACTCTGACTGCTTTTGTGCCAGGCAAAGGTGCTGATGATTTCAGCTTCACCTCTGCCCTGCCACTGCAGGTACTGAAAGGCATGGCGCCTATTTTGCGGCCTTATGTGGTGAAAACCAGCCCGATGTGTCAGCCGGTGCAGCGTTAAAGATTTAAATCAGCCACAGTAGCGATAACGCAGCGCTGTGGCTGCACTCTGCAGCAGTTCCATGCCACATTGACGGGCTAAGCGTATCGCGGCCAGATTCTCTGGATGGATACTCACCTGCACTTCGAAGCCATGTTGCAGCGCGCGTTGCATCAGCGCGCTGTATGCGGTTTTGGCCAGACCCGGCTGCTGCCGGCCCGGTAACAGCATAATCCCAAGTTCCAGAGTGGCGGCGGCTGGTTGGATATCAAAGACTGCCAGCATACCGGCCAGTTGTTGTTGTGGGTTTTCCAGCGCCAGATAAAACTTTTGTAGCTGAGGTTGTTGATTTGCACTGGCACAAGCTTCAATACGGACCAGAGCATCTGCGTGCGGCAACAGTTGCCCGACAAACTGTTGAGTGCGGGCGTCAGTGTAAATCGCGGCCAGTACCGGGGCATCGGCTGCACACACTGGTCGCAGCCGGCAGCCGGCCTGTTCTAACGCAAAATCAGCTACCGACAGCATCAGAGCTCCTGCAACGCCTGCAGCCGCGCCAGCATTTGGGAGTTTTTCTGCAAAGGCCGGGACGGCGGCAATACCAGCGTTGATTTCAACGTCAGGCGCGCTGTCGGTAAATCGCCAAGCGCAATCCATTCCATCCGCGGCTGTTCAAACGGCATACTGGCAGCTTCATAAATCACCACCTGATGTTCGGCCGGATAATGCCCGGACAATAGCTCAACCAGCAATTGCAGTTCAGCCACACCGGTATCAAAACGGGCAATGCTGCGATCGCCGGCCAGCGTGATTTGCCATAACACCAGATAGGCACTCGGGTCCACCTCGCGCTGATAAAACATAAACTGGCTGGCTTCATAATACTGACAGCCCACCCGCCCCGGATCTATGCCCAAATCGGCATACAGACAATCTGCCGCACTGATGCCGGCCAGCATTTGCGCTTCATAACCTTCCTGGCGCGCCAGCTCTATCACTTTATGCGGCGCATAGGCAAAAACACCGGGATGACCATAAAAGGCGCCAACGACAAATTTGCCGGCCCGCACTTCGGTCAGCATCAGATCAATCATCTGTTGATAAGTTTCATGGCGCGACTTGCCTAATTCGTACAGCGGCGCAAAACTTCGGACATCGTTGTGCATGGTCTGCAGCCATTGTTCTGAGATCCCATCTGTCACAGCAGCAAACACCACATCAGCAGCCTGCAAGTGGCTTTTAGCTACTGGAGTGATGTGGGCACCGAGCATAATTCCGGTGCCTAAAATCACAATACGTCCTTCATTTTGCATTTAAGACTCCGTTGTTTCTGCATTTACCTGAGCGATGCTACGACAGCATGAATTGATTTACAAAATAAAAACCCTGCACTAGTTTGTATAACCATTTGTCGACAGTTGCCGACAACACCAGTAAGACGCCAAAAAGGAGATTTTATGTCAGCGTTAAATCAAGTTTTACAAGAGCTCGCTATCAATGTGCTGCCGGCCCAGCAACGCGCTAGCCTGATCACGGACCTGGCTCGTCAACATGGCCTGGACGATGCGATGCCAACCGCACTGCTAAGTGGGGATAGCACACAACTGATTAAATTGAGCAACACAGCGTCAACCTGTTGTATGGCGATAGTTGCGCCTGATGCACCTGCGACCCCGGCGGGTTGTTTGGCCATCGTTGCTCCAGAGGTACCAGTCCACTAGAGCGTTTAATTTGTGGAAATCCGGGTATTTGCACAATACGCCAATACCCGCATCCGCAATTCTACGAAGCCACCGGAAATCCCCGACACAGCTGCTATGCCACCACCTCTGATTTACAAAAGAATTTGATTGCTCTAGTCTGAAGTACCTATCACGATACCGTGAAAGGTCATCTCTGCATTGCGACCAAAGCATGAAAATCGTGTACAGTTCAGCTTCGGCATGTTGATGGTACCAACGATAGTTTGCTGGAGGGCTCTGCAGCATCAATCTTGATAGTTATTTACTAACAATTGATTAATAAGGAATAGTTATGTCAAATGTCATTCAGATGCTGGAACAAATGGCGATCAGCACCGGGCTTCAGACACAGCGTAATGAAATCATCAGCACGCTGGCAGCCGCTCATCAGTTATCAGCAGAGCTCGAAGCGGCAATTGTGCAGGCAGATCTGTCTGGATTGATTGTGATCGCCGGCGCAAACGGCGGTGGCGCCCCTTTTATTGTTGCCCCGGATGACGGCGAAGCGCCGGCGGATGACGATGAAGAAGAAGAACAAAAGAAAATCAGTCACTAAATCAGGTTGAATAGTTGCATGCAAAAGGTTATTCGGTTGTTGCTGTTGTGCTGTGTGTTCATGTCACAGCAGGGGACAGCTCAGCAAAGTAGCGACATCGAAGCACTGTTAACAGAAGCAGATGAAGTTCGTAGTGCCGACCCGGTTGCATTTGATAACCTATTAAGTCAATTAAAGTTGGCGACAGCAGTGATGTCGCCAACTCAAATTGACCACTTAAACTTCCTTAAGGCTTACAAAGACGCTTACAGTGGTCAGTACAAGCTGTCTGAACCCGTATTGCAGGCATTAATTACCAACGGCAAAACCCCAATACTGCGTTTCAGAGCAGCATTTACACTGGCGAATATTCAAATCATTCAACGACAGTTTATCCCGGCATTTTCCAATCTAACGCTGGCACTGACGCATTTACCTGATATTGAAGATGAAAAATGGCGCATTCAGGCGCTGATTTCGATTGCTTTTACTTACATGGAAGCCGGGATCTATCAGGAAACGCAGGAATATTTAGATCAAGTTAAAAAGTACCCGCTGACCGGCAGAGACAATTGTCTGGTTCAATCATTCAGTTTGCAGAACAACCAACATCTCGGTCTTGTCATTGAAGCAAATGAGATTGTCGCTGCTGAACAAGCCTGCGCTGCTGCCAACGAAGCAACTATGCTTGCCATAGTTAAGTTACAGCATGTTAGATTACTAATTAAAAACAAAGATTTAAACGGCGCACTGGCGGCATTACTAAAGCTTGAGACTGAAATTGAACTCACCCGTTTTCCCCGCACTGCGGCGGAATATTATCAGTTACTCGGTGCTGTTTATGCAGAACTGGGGGAATTTAGTCATGCTGAAGCTGCATTGAGTAAAATGTATCAAACAGGCAATACGATTGATTACAGCTTGCCAATCGTCGCAGGCTTAAAACTACAGGCCAGTATTGCTGCGCAGCAAATGGATTTTAAGAAAGCCTATCAACTGCACCAAAGATACACAGACGCTGAGCAGGCGTTGCGGGATGACAGTGCCAACCGCCTATTGGCTTATCAGTTAGCCAAAGGCGAATTACTGAAAAAAAATCAGCAACTGAAATTGATGAAAGAAGAATTCCGCGTCATTGAACTGGAAAATCAGCTGAAACAACAACAGGCGCAGCGCGACAGTTTGTACATAGGCCTGCTCAGCTTTGCCAGTATTTTATTGGTTTATGTCAGCTATCGTCTGATCCGCCGGCACCGTTTTTATAAACTGGCTGCGGAAAACGACGGTCTGACTGGCATCAGCAACCGGCACTTTTTTGACTTGCAGCTGCAAAAGCAGGTGAAACGCTGTAAACAACAGCAAAAATCATTGGGTGTGATCGTATTCGATTTAGATTTTTTTAAATTGATCAATGACAACTACGGGCACGACATTGGCGACAAGGCGCTGCAGGCCACTGTACGCATTTGTAACCACTTTATCCGCAGCGGCGATATTTTTGGCCGGATTGGTGGCGAAGAGTTTGCGATTGCGCTGCCGGATTGCCAGCCGGACAAAGTGTTAATGCTGGCTGAGATCTGCCGCGATGCGATAGAACAGCTCGATTGCAGCGAGTTCCAGAGCGGCCTGAAACTGACCGCCAGTTTTGGTGTGTCTTATAGCCAAATCAGCGGCTATCAGACGGCGGAGCTGATGCGCCATGCCGATCAGGCGCTTTATCTCGCCAAATACAATGGCCGCAACCGCGTCGAAAGTTATGACCAGATGCAGCCCCATCCGGGTCGACCACTGATTAATACACCGCTGCGTTAGACAACAGTGCCGGTAGGTTTTATCGCTCAGGACAAGCGCAGAAAACCGTCCGGCACCTGCTCAAGCAGAAATTGTTTTAACTGCTCCTCATTCAGCGGCCTGGCAAAATAATAGCCCTGCCCGACATCACATTTGTGCTTTTTCAGCAGCTGCAACTGAGCGCGGTTTTCCACGCCTTCAGCCACGACCATTAATTCCAACTTCTGCACCATGGCAATAGTTGAGACGATGATCTGATAGTCCGCATCGTTTTCCAGCATGCCAAATACAAAGGATTTATCTATTTTGATAATGTCGACCGGCATTTGTTTTAAGTAACTCAGACTGGAATAGCCGGTGCCGAAGTCGTCGATGGCAAAACAAAAGCCGATGGCTTTAAGCTGGCGCATCATCTGCAGCGTGGTTTCAATATTTTTCACCAAAGTGCGCTCAGTCAGTTCGAGCTCAAAATGATTGGCGGGCAGGCCAAACTCGTCGAGCAAGCCCTGCAGCACCTCTGGTAACTGCGGGTCCAGAAATTGGCCGGCAGATAAATTAATCGCAATCCGGATATGCCGGAAACCCTGCTCGATCAGCTGTTGCACCAGCTCAAAGCTACGCCGGAACACCCAATAGCCGAGCTCAACCATTTGCGGAGAATTCTCCAGCACACCGATAAACTCGTCCGGCGTCACGATGCCGCGCTGCGGATGTGACCAGCGTAGCAGCGCTTCAAAGCCCACCAGCCGGCCGGTCGACAACTCAATCTGCGGCTGCAGCACCAGGTAAAACTGTTGCAAACGGATGGCGTCTTTGATGTCGCTCTCCAGCTGAATGCGGCTCGACAGTCGCTGATACATCTGCTGGTCATAACCGGTAAAAGCAGCACCGCCCTGCTCTTTGGCGTTGTACATCGCAATATCCGCCTGGCGGATTAAATCGTCCGGCAGCGCCAAAGGATCGGACGACATCGCCACACCGATACTGCCGGAGACATAAAACAGTTGACCGTTCAGTTCAACCGGCTGCTGAAACGCTTGCAGGATGCGGTTGGCGACTTCAGCCGGATGTTCGTCAGACATCACATCAGGCAACACCAGCACAAATTCGTCGCCGCCAAACCTCGAAGCCAAATCGGTAGGCCGGATACAGGTTTTCAGCCGGTTAGCGGCTTCAACCAGCAGTAAATCTCCGGCGGCATGGCCTTGGGTATCATTGACCAGCTTAAAATTATCCAAATCAAGAAATAATACAGCGATCCGTCCAGGGTGCCGTTCAAGCGCCGCCAGATATTTTTTCAACTGAAACAGTAACATATTGCGATTCGGCAGACCGGTCAGCAGGTCGTACATCGCGATGTTTTCCAGCTCGCGGGTGTTGTGTTCAATTTGCTGATGCAGATGTTCCAGCTCGAGGCTCAGCTGATTGGCCGCCTTGCCCAGCACGTCCAGTTCGTCGGAAAATACCAAAGGCGGCTTTTGGCTGTGGTCGCGAAATTCACGGAACTGGCGCTGCGCCAGCAGCGGCAGATGGCGCGCCATCTGTAATAAGCGCAGACTAAGCCGCTGGGTACTGAAATAAATCAGCACCGCTACCAGCACAAAACAGACCAAGGCAAAAATCACAATCTGATATTGATAGTCCGCTTTGGTGCGGGCAAATTTGTTGGTATCGTCGACCAGCGCCAGATAATAGCCCTGGCCATTACCAACCAGAGGCAGAAAACTAATCAGATAATGTTCGGCGCCAATCTGCACCGGCAAGCCGTTTTCGATGGCCTGTTTCACTGTGGCTTCGGCCGGTAGCGCCGAAAACACGGAGGCCATCCGGCTGGCGTTAGATAAACTCAGCAGCTGCAGTTCACGGGCCGGCCGTTCGAGGTCGCCCTCTATCCGCACTATCGCGACTTCTGAACCTACACCTTGCTTCAGCGAAGCAAGCACATCCAGCAGTGTGGTCGACAACGCAGCTACCGCCACATCACCGTGTTGATTTTGCACTGGCACCAGCACCAGTTTGGCGCAGTGTTCAGCGCAGACGATTTCACTGAAAGGTTGCAGTTCCATCAGCACCTGCTGCACTGCCTGACGCACCCGGCCCGGCACTTCCGGTGTCGAGGCGTAAAGCAACACGCCGTCCTTATCAAATAACCATTGATGCTCGACATTCAGATGCAGTGCTATGGTGTCGTAATGCCGTGCCAGCGCCGTAGCAAAAGCGCTGAAATCAGCTTGCTCGCGGATATTGGCCATGTCAGTAAAGGATTCGAGCCAGCTACGCAGCTGATTTTCCAGCAGCATATTCAGCAGTTCAAATTGTTGCTGGCGCAGCTGCAACTGCTTTTGTTGCTGCAAACGAAAGTCCTGCTCCATTTTCACAATGGCAAAACTGGTCAGAACCACCGTCATCAACAACAAAGCGCTTAAGGTCAGCGCCAGAATTTTCCAGGGTAAACTTAAAAATGGCCGCATAGGATCAGAACCAATACATCAGTTGTACCGCCCAGATATCGTGCTGACGACTGCGGTTAATGTCGATGGCAGGGACCACATTAGGGCCCAGTCGGCCGGTGCCGGTGATCCAGTGATATTCCAGTTTCAACCGCAGGTTGCGGTCCAGCTCCTGTGTAATGCCGAGGCCCCAGTCTCGCTGATACCCAAAATAACGCGCGATCAGCCCGCCGCTTTGCAGTGGTAACAAAGCGCCACCGCGGTCATCTTTATTGGCGGTGTACCAGTCATAGCTGGCATACAGCCTGGTATTTTCCGACCAGTTATAACTACCTAGCAAAAATGCGCCCTGCGCAAACTGGTTACGGTTAAATCCGGGGAGATAAAAACCACGGGCAAATACCCGTTCCTGCATCAGTTCGCTGGACAATTCCCACAATTCTGCGCTGTAGCGCCAATTTGCCATCACCCGTTGTACGGTAAAATCACCGTCAAAAAACAGGTCAGGTTGTGCCTGACGATATTCAAAACCGGAATCGAGTAACGAGATGCCCCACTGTGTCTGACTGTTGGCCGGCCGGAAAAACAGCGTCGCCTGATGCACGTACTTTTGCTCAGTGTCGCCCCGTAGCTGTGTGGCAATAACCCGGCGCGCCATCTCTTTGCTGATTGGAATAGCGCCATAACTCCAGATCATTTCAAACTCGCCAATCGCTGTCGTATTGGTCGATTGCAGGGCAATGCCGTCAGAACCGACGGCTATATCACGAAAAGCGTCAAAATATACTGACTGCGGCAGAATGATCATCGGCCTCGTCATCGGCACATCCCGGGTGCTGGAATAGAGCCAGTGCATGTTCTTAAAGCGCCCGGCATACAAATTCAGCTGCCAGTCGAGGTTGTTCACTGCAGTCCAGTTCAGAAATAAATAATCGACCCGGCCGCCCGATGCATAACGGTTGCCACCATCCAGATACATCAGCTGGCCCGACAGGCGTAAATCAGCACTGAACTGATAACTACCATTGACGCCAAATTCAGTCAGTTCAGTACTGACTGCACCGTCATCATTAACAAAATTGCTGTCACGGGCCTGCATCAGCCCCTGTGAGACAAAACCATGCCAGTGCCAGTTATCGGCCGCATGAGCGTCTGACAGACCGCACACTGCCAGCAGGCAAGCGCTAAGGCCTGATTGGAATGACTTTAACAACCTGAGTTTCATCCTGTATCCCGATATAACCTATGGCACCTGGGGTTGCGGCGACTGCCTGCAACATAGCCTGTTGATCCTGTAATTCGGTAGGGGGCGTTCCTGTCCCGGAGTACGTCAGTTTTTGCCAGACCCGTTCCAGCTGATAAGGAAACAGCTGGAGTTGATCACGGCAGAATTGCAGATTGACCGCAGAGCGCGGTGCGAGGGTAAAAACACGAATGGCGACACCGTCCGGCCAAACGACCTGACGCATCAGATAAATGCTGCGTAACTGTGCCGGAGATAACGCATCGACCTGAACGGACGGATGCGCGATAACCCGAACCGGCGCCGAGAATTCTGCAGCAGGAGCCGCAACAGCAGCCTGACACCAGAGCAAGTAGAAACAGATAAATAACCTTTTCACGATATCCTTCTGTGCTGAACCGTCTGGCAATTCAGGTTGTATCCGGGAACTCAAGGCCATAAAGCCGAGTATAGCCGACTTGGAAAAAAAACAAAAAAGAATGCTGTAAAACAATAGTTTACACAAAATTAGCAATCAGCATCGGATTTGATTGCGGCAAAAAATAAAGCCGGCAAAAGCCGGCCTTGTCGTAGCAAAGTGGAATTAGCTCTTTGGCGTCAGTTCAAACACCGTTAAAGTGCCGCTGACTTCGTTCGCCATCAGTAACAGCGGTTTGCCGGTCGGGCTATTGGCCGACGCAATAAAGGACAGCGATTCCGGGCCTAAATCACCGGCCTGCGCCACGTTGCCGGTGACCACTGCCGGCACTTTGTCGTCGTTAATGTTATAAACCGTATTTAAATCACGATTGAAGCTGTAATCGACAAACTGCGGCGCATAAGGATTTGAAATATCATAGATATAGATCCCACTCATCCGTTCCGTACCAATAAAGGCATAAGTCCGGCCATTGATTTGCCCCAGCGCCAGCGCTTCCGGCTCAGGACCTTTATCGTCAGATCGGTTGTCACCTTCGACCGTCAGATGGTTGGAATTAAATTTGTCGCCATGGACACCGGACGCAATACGCTCAAAGTCATTGCCACTGTCAAACACCTGCTGACCATTCTGATCCCAAATACTGAAAGAGCGGGCGCCATAAGCATACAAGGCATCATATTCGCCGCTGGCCGTTTGCCCCAACGCGGTGGTGACATTCAACCGGCCCAGCACATCGGCTGAATATGGCTGACGAGCACTCAGCGCGGCAGAACGCTTCAGCGCCGACACACGTTTTTGCTCGGAAAAACCGGCCCAATCGCGCGCATCCCCTTCGTTGGCACTGACGTAAAAAGCGCCGCCCTGCCAGCTGAAGCTTTGCAAAGTGTCAGGCTGATACATGCCAAACAATCCAGGCACTGTTTGCAGATTGATACCGTCTTTATTGCTGACGTCCAGGCTGTTTTTGGCCAGGCTATGGTCTTTAAAACCAAGCGGCAGAATTTTATCCAGTTTCGCTGTGGCAAGGTCAATCACCGCGATGGCGTTGTTTTCCTGTAACACCACCCAGGCCTTTTTCAGGTCAGGGCTCAGCGCGATGTACTCAGGCTCTAGATCCTGCGCCACAGTGGTACTGGCGGGTCCAGCGAATTTCACGCCTTTGGCTGCCAACGCTGCTTTGTCGGCATTCAGCGCGTTGAAGCTGACGGTTTTGGCTTGGGTGGCCGCCACGCCATTCGATACAGAGATCAGCGAAACGGAACCTTCCGGGTCAAACGAATAATCGGCCACCGGTTCGCCTTCATTGGCGACCAGTAACCATTTACCGTCGCTGCTGAAAGTCAGCATATCCGGTTGAGCACCCACCCGGATGGCTTGTTTTAACAGCGGCGCGCCCTGGCTTAAATCGTAAATCAGCGCGACACCGGCATCACTGCGGGTTTTATTTTCTACCGCAACTGCCAGCAGCTGGCCCTGAATACTAATGGAGTTAGCAAAACCTAAAGCCACAGTTTCGTCCTGATCGGCGCTGTTACGCACTGTCACAGTGGCCGGCAATGTAAGCGGCTGACTGGCCAGTGTGTTGGCGGTCAACGGATCTGACAAGGCCTGACTTTTCACTGCAGCTGCATCCAGCACTTCCACCCGGTTTGCCGCGCCATTGACGACAAAAATTCGTTTGGATGGCGCATGAAAGGCGGTAATTTCCGCCGCACCGGCACCGTAACTGCCAGTTACATAGCGCGCAACCGCCTGCAGCTGCATACCAACCGGTGCGTTCTGTCCATTGCTGCCGTTAGTGCCGGAAGGGCCTGTGGCACCAGTTTGACCGGCCGGGCCTGTTGCGCCTGGCGCACCGTCATCCCCTTCCAATGTGCAACCGCTTAATGCTGCCGTGACCAGCAAAGCCGCCAGTGAAACTTTTAACGCCTTCATTTGTCGCTCCTGAACAGAAAAAACAAGACGTTAGCTGCGACTGATGACAATGGTGTGAAGTTATCGCGGCATTTGCATGACAGAAAAAAATGTCTGGAAATTCGTCTTGCCCCCTTGTAAATCAGCGCCGGGAAGCAACACTAGATAAAGTTAAGTCATGCAAAATAACGGAGTGCAACTTGAACGCTGCCGAATGTGCTCACCAGGTCGGTGATATTTTCGCATTACCGGATACCTGTCTGAAAATTAAAGAAATTATCGACGATGAGATCAGTGATATCGACGAAATTGCCGAACTGATTTCTTACGACCCGGTCTTGTCATCCAAGCTGCTGCGCCTGGCCAACAGCGCGCTGTATAACTTTCCCAAACAAGTAGAAACAGTGCAAAAAGCCGTGCAGGTGCTGGGTGAAACCCAGGTGTACAATCTGGTTGTGGCCAGTGGTGCCGCCGAAGCTTTTGCCAGCATGAAACCCAATGTCATCGCACTGGACAAGTTTTGGGAGCACAGCATTAATACCGCACTAATCGCCAAACATTTAGCCTTTCACCTTGGCGTGAAAAAGGACGAACCGATTTATTTAGCCGGCTTGTTGCACAATTTGGGTGAGCTGGTGGTCGTTCAGGTGAAACCCGACATAGCCAGGATTTGCGCCCAATACAAAAAAGGCAAAAAACCCTGGGTGAAACAGCAAGAACTGCTGGGCTTTACTTATGCTGACTGCACGGTTGAGTTACTGAAACACTGGCAACTGCCAGATCGTATCATCCAGCCGCTAAAACAGCTTAACCAGCCGGAATATTCATCGGCCAATAAAGTGAGTCTGATTTTGCATCTGGCCAGTTGTCTGGCGCTTAGTGAGGCCAATGCCGAGGTGTTTCAGCTGTATGATTTAACTGACAAACAAATCATGGAAGTATTGAACCTCAGTAAAGACGACCTGCATGACGCCAGCAGTTTTGCCTTTTTAGAAGGCATGTCGATCCTGAGTTTACTGAATCCGGCGCTATTCAGTATTTTCTAGTCGCCACAGCTCAACATCAAAAAAACCGGGCCAAAGCCCGGTTTTGTTTCCACTAAGACTCAGACTGGCATGATATCAATCACGGACAATTGACATCTCATCCAGCAGATTCTGCGCGCCATCAACATATTGCATCATCCACAACACAAAGCGGATGTCGACATGGATAGCGCGGGTGATGGCCGGATTAAAGTACCAGTCTTTACTGATCGATTCATAGGTCGAATCAAAATTCAGACCAATCAGCTCACCTTTTCCATTCATGACAGCTGAACCAGAGTTGCCACCGGTTGTATCTGCGCTGGATAAAAAGTTTAGCGGCACCGAGTCAAAAGGTAGCGTCGGTTTTGCCCCAAGATCAGCATAATAGTAACCGCCATACTGTTTAGCCTGGTAGGCTTTGACCAAATTCGCCGGCAGCTGGAAAACCCCGGTTGGCTGCTGTTTAGCGATCATGCCACGTACTGACGTAAATGGCGTTTTGTAGACACCATCTGCCGCCGGATAGCCGTCAACATGGCCATAGGTGATCCGCAGTGTACTGTTGGCATCCGGGTACACCGGCTTCCCTTTGCTTTGATTAAAAGCAATCACCGCCTGCATATAAGCCGGACGGGTTTTTAATAAAGCACCCTGAATGGCTTTTTGTTGTTGCTCCAGCGCAATTTGTTGCTGATACACCGCAACAGCGGCTTTGATAAAAGGGTCCTGACTTGCAGTAAACTCCGCCGGCGTCTTCTCCAGCCAGGCCAGGCGGCCGGCGCTGGTGCCTAAGGTTGTTTTGTCATACCAGGGTTTTAAGCTGGCGCTGATTTGCGTGGCAGTCATGCCCGGCACTAAACCTAAAGCATCATCCAGTGCTTTAACCCGCAGCAGTGGTTTTTGCTGCAAATACAATTCAAGTTGTTGACTCCACAGTGCTAAATCGACTGTTGGCGCAAAGCTGGTGTCCAGTCGTTTTAACCGGCCCTGCCACATTTTTTGGTCGCGCTGCTGATAGCCCAGTTCGCGTTCGCTGTCCGGCTTTTGCCGCTCCTGTGCCAGACGATATAAATCCTGCGCTGCTTTAAACAAATCGCTGCGTTTGGCGTTGTCGAAATACCAGGTTTGTTGCTGATACTGCTGTTCGGCACTAACCACTTCTTTGAGTGCCGTCAGGGCCTGCTGATGGCCTTTCCGGCTGCTGTCTGCGGCTATCCAGGCTAGCAATTCCTGCTGTTGCTGCTGCTTAATGGCGTGAATGTCGGTGACTTTAAAGCCATCGAGCAGGCCCTGCATTTTTTTCATCCGGTTGTTATAACCTTTCACTACTGAGGCGTAACGCACCTGCAATGCCGGATCCTGAGCGCCAAAAGCGTCGATAGTCTGGATCATTTGGCTAAAAGTAGTGACGCTGGCCGGATACTGCCAGTCACGGGCAAAGGCGATTTCTTCTGCCAGACGATAACGGCTGGTCTGACCCGGATAACCAGCCAGTAAAATACCATCACCGGCTTTCACGCCAGCTGCATTAATTTTTAAGTGAAATTTTGGTTTGTACGGCACGTTGTCTTTGGCAAAAGGTGCCGGTTTTCCGTCTTTGCCGACATAACCACGCAAAAATGAATAATCGCCGGTATGGCGCGGATATTCGTAGTTGTCGATATCGCCGCCAAAGTTACCAACAGATTCTGTTGGCGCGTACACCAGTCGTACATCCTGAATCATCAGTTGTTTAATCAAGAAAAATTGCAGGCCATGATGGAAACTGACCACATTACAGCGGTAATTGACATCACTTTCACAAGCCTGGATTAGCTGCTTCCGATTGTTCTCAATCGCCTCAAACCGGGCCAAATCAGTCAGTTTTTCCGGCAAAGCACCGCTAATTTTCGCCGTTACATCTTCAACTAATTCAGTGACATACAAGCGTTCGGACGGGCCGGCAGGCAGTTCTTCCGCCTGAGTTTTTGCCAGGAAACCATTCGCAATCAAATTATTTTCAGCGGTAGAGTTTTGCTGAATTGCGCCATAAGCACAGTGATGATTGGTGATGACCAAGCCCTGTGGCGAGACAAACGACGCGGAACAATAACCGAGACTGACAATGGCATTCATCGGATATTTGCTTAAATCTGCCAAATCGGCTGCCGGCACTGTGATGCCGCGGGCACTGAGTTGTGGTTGTAATTGTGGCAATTGGTAAGGCTGCCATTGTCCTTCATCAGCAACAGCGGCGCTGCATAGCAGCGCCACCGGGAATAACATGTACTTTGACATAACGGGGACCCGTAACTGAGAAAACGCCTAGCCTATAACCGGGTCTCATCGCCGGCAAGCCCTGATAGCCTTGTGCGCGCTGAACAGACCGGCAAAAGCGTTTTAGCGCAGTGAACAAGCTCAGAAACGGAACTGCACAACTAAACGGTTCAAATCCTGTGCCCTTCCCTGCATACCATCTATTAACTGCAGTGCACTGCCAGCCTCCTGGCTGGAATTGGCAGCCAATGATGCAACTTCCCGTATCTGTTGCAACATCTGGCTCAAAGTCTGCGCCTGTTCAGAGGTCGCATTAAACATGCGGTTAATTTGCTCTACGACGGATTTGATCTGATCCTGTACGGCGGCTAAAGCACTACCCGACTGCTCACAGGCTTGCATACTCTGATCCGCCAGAACCACAGATTGCTGCATTTGTTGATGAGACAACCGGGTTTCCTGTTGTATTTCCGCAATGACGGCAGATATTTCCCGCGAAGAAGATTCTGCCCGTTGTGCCAGGTTGCGCACTTCTTCAGCCACCACAGCAAATCCACGCCCCTGCTCACCGGCACGGGCGGCTTCGATAGCGGCGTTGAGCGCCAACAGATTTGTTTGTTCAGCAATACCACGTATCACACTGACAATCTGGTCAATTTTTTCAGCTTTAGCCGTCAGCTGCTCGAGCGTGCTGGCAGAACGATGCACGGTATCACTCATTTGTTGCATCTGACTGATAGTGCCATGAATCGCTGCATTCCCCTGCAATACCGCACTGGAGGTTTGTTCGGACTGCCTCACTACAATGCCACAACTGTTGGCGATATCTTGTGCCGAATGGTCAAGCTGCTGCATCGCACTCGCCAGACCAGTACTATGCTGCTCAGTATCCTCCGCTTCCTGCTTCAGATGTTGTGACAGTTGCTGACTCTGCACACTGGCATCGATCAATACCTGCGCACTGTGGTGGATGTCCTGTACGATTTGCTGAATTTTGCCGGCAAACGTATTAAAGTTTTCGGCGATCCGCCCCAGTTCGTCGTCGCTTTTGACTTCCAGCCGCCGGGTCAGGTCGCCATCGCCGCTGGCAACATCATGCAGATTTTTCGCCACCTGATGCAGCTGTGCCAGCATACCTTTGCGCACATAAGTACCTATCAGCACCAGCAATACCAAAGTAATACCTCCGGTGACGAGCAGTAGTTTCGCAACATAACCAGCAGTTGCCGGCCCTTGGGCCACAATGTCGGCGGTGCTGCTATCTAACGACTGTTGCAACCGGTTCAGTGCAGTAACCAGTGTTGTGCTGGCTGCCCGGTACTCCGACTGCCGTTGCTGCATTTGCACCAAAGCATCCAACGTCGTTTGGATTTGTTGCTTGTGCTGTTCAAACAGCTGCAGATAAGTGTCCCCTAATGTTGCCGCGCCAAAATGTTTAGGCGCGGGAATGGCAAAAAGTCCGGTCGCGACCAGGCCATCGACGGCATCCTGCTGAAATGCAATAGAGTCATTCAGCTCTTTTACCAATTTTGCTTGAGGACCCTGCCGTTTAATTTGCTCTAAAAAATACAGCTGCCGAAAGAAACCGATATTGGCTTCCATCCCCCCATCAGCGGCATCCCACTTGCGCTGCAGCCCACCTTCCCACGTGATGGCCTGTCGCGGCGCCTGAATCAGCGTCTCCACCTGACTGTCGCCGACTTCTTCGACAATTTCCCCAATTTCGACAATTTGGGACACTGTTTTATCTAAACCGGACAATTGCTGCTGATATCGGACAAACTGCTGGCTCAGCTGCTGCTGCGTCAGGACAAATTGTTCCAGCGCAGTATCCAGCTGACGTAATAAGCTGCGGTCCGGCAGCGGATTGGTCGCCAAATTGCTGATCGCTGCCGTCAGCTGTTGATCACGCTGAGCCATTGCGCTGGAATCAACCGTTAAGCCCTGTAATAACTGCTCCATCGAATAGAGTTGTTCATCTACTAAACTCACTGCAGTTCCGGAGCTTTTCATCGCAGGCCAAGCCTGTTGGATAGTCCGGTCTAATACCTGTTCCTGTTGCTGATTGCCCCACCAGCCGACGCCGGCTATGGCCACAAACAAGCTAAAAATAAGCCAAAGGCCCCAGTTCGCCTTTTGTCGCAAAGTCATAATGTTCTCCCTTCAGAATTGCGCGATCAGACGTAACGTCGTCACCAGACTGGTATCCACCGTCGGATCTGTATGATTTATCCATTGCAGCACAGGCTGCAGCTGCAACTGTGGGGTTACCGACCACTGCCAGTAACCTTCAATCATTTGCTCCGATTGCCGATCTTGTGCTGTCACAGTGCTGTGCATCAGCCCCAGCTGATGGCCGGCGACCGGAAGTTCCCACACCAACCCCAGCATCCGGTGCTGGTGCAAAACATCTACATCGTCGTTCAGGCCCGACCAGACGGCAAACACCATCAACTGCTCACTGATCTGATGCTGATGATTCAGATACCAGCCGGAGATGGCTCTGAGCTGCTGGTCATTCAGCGTTGTCCAGTCGCCATGGTGATGCCAGTAGCCGTACGACGTGCGACTGGTCGCTGAAACATAACGGCCCTCGGCCACCATAAACTGCGAAGAGAAATTCGTATGCTCCTGTCCGGCGAATAAACCTGCCATCCATTGAAAGCCATATTCTGGTTCATAAAACACACTGCAGGACGCGGCCGGGTCGTAGTAAGTTGGTAAAGCAATTGCTGTTGGTGTGATACCTAAAGGAGGAGAAATGAAGCCACCGGCCACCGGCACAAAGGCAAATTCCAGATTTGCATCGACCTGACCACATTTTAGCCGGCTGTTATCGTCGAATTTATATTGCAAATAGAGTTCATAGATTTTGCTGAACTGCGCCGCATCGATATTAGAGATCCCCTGGATATTACCGGTCAGCAATTCACCATTACGGCCCCGAAACGCCTTCAGACTGGAGGCAACCAGCCATTGTGAACCAGCCTCAAGCTGCAAATCCCAGGTAAACAAAGCCCGGGAGGCTTGAGATTTCTGGTCCTGATAACCGGATAACCATGAATTATCATTGAGCACACTGAACTGCTGATTAAATTCGGCGGCGCTACCTGCAGCGGAGAGCCACAAACAGCTCCATAGCGGAATGACGTTGCGTGCCAATTACTCACCTCCTTGTACCTTATCCAGCAAAGGTATAGAAAGCGGCTCGCCTCATGTCAAAGCATTGATAAAAAACAAAAAGCCGCAAGCTGCGGCATTTTTACTGGACGAAACTGAGATTTGCGGCTACCTGCAATCTTGTTGAGCGGAATTTATGATGCTGTCGGTGATGCCGACCGACGCTGCAAATCCGGCAAATGAGGTGAGCCACAAGCCCTGACCTGATACCGATAGCCGTAGGGCTGCTGCGCATCCGGCGTGATCACGAGTACTTCATAATCGTTCAGGTGGACCAGATGTTCAGCTCCCTGCATCAGGCACTGTGATTTGCCCAAGCTTTCAATCTGATATAAAAACCAGGCCACAGAGCGATTGATCCAGCGTACTTCCGGATTAATGCCGGACAGGCCCGAGATCTCACCGCCGAACATTTTGACCTGAGGATCCGGTTGCTTTGGTGCAACTTCGGTTTTATCTGCCTGCACAGCAGCATGTTCAGGCTGAACCTGAGCAGCTGACGGCTCGCGGAACAGGTCAATCGCGGCCGTGTCGCCGGTGACATAACCGGTCATCGCAGCGCCCATATAAGTGAACACCACAGGTAAGAAACACAGTCGGGCGGCCAGTGACAATTTCGGATAACTGCCATCCTGCAGGTGATAGCTGCGCACTCCAATCGGACGCAGCATCACCAGCAACATCAGTTTGATGCTGTGCAGAACCAGATAAGCCGACAACAACACAAAGGCCAGCAGAAAACTCCAAAATGGTGCCAGTAACATCAGCGTCAGATTGACACTAAATGGCACCACTTCAGGCCGCACACCAATCAGGTTATTAACCGAACTGTCGGCGAGCGCAAAGCAAAAATTCGCCAGCACCGCATAACAAACCAGAATAAAGGCCT